>JBFRWC010000336.1:0-3490 GCA_051439365.1 Leptolyngbyaceae cyanobacterium | reverse complement strand
CGGGGGAATCATTGGGCACCACACCTTCTGGATGGGCCAAAAGCTGATCGGCAATATTCAAGTAATAGTCACACACTGGGTTGAGAGATGGGTCTGTTTCCGCCATCTCAAACAAGGTCTTGCCTTTGACACGGGACACTCGAATGTCTTCGATCAGCGGCAGAATCTCCAGCACAGGCATTGGCACCGCTTCAATGTACTTGTCGATTAAATCCCGCTTGGAGGTGCGGTTTCCAATTAATCCCGCGAGGCGCAGTGGATGAGTCCGCGCTTTTTCCCGCACCGAGGCGGCAATCCGATTGGCTGCAAATAACGCATCAAACCCGTTGTCCGTGACAATCATGCAGTAATCCGCATAGTTTAAGGGAGCGGCAAACCCACCGCACACCACGTCACCCAAAACATCAAATAAGATAACATCGTATTCATCGAACGCATTTAACTCCTTCAAAAGTTTGACTGTTTCACCAACGACGTAACCGCCACATCCAGCCCCAGCCGGGGGACCACCCGCTTCCACACAATCCACCCCGCCATAGCCCTTGTAGATCACATCTTCCGGCCACACATCTTCGTAGTGATAGTCCTTGGCCTGCAAGGTGTCGATAATGGTGGGAATCAAAAAGCCTGTGAGGGTGAAGGTGCTGTCATGCTTGGGATCACACCCAATTTGCAGTACCTTTTTGCCCCGTTTGGCCAAGGCCACCGAAATATTGCAACTGGTGGTCGATTTGCCGATGCCGCCTTTGCCGTATACCGCTAATCTCACGCTAATCTGCTCTCCAATACGCTGTTTTGTGTTTTGTATGGTTGAAACGAATGGCACCTGTCGATCGGCAGTGCAGGCTAAGACCCACTGCGATCGCCCCAGCGACCACTCTAAAACTTTCTGGCTGCTCAGTGAGGGATAACCTCAAGAACAGACCGCTAAAAATGAGAATGGAGAAATGGCTTATTGGGTACCCAAGCCGTCGCCTAAAACCTCATTGGCGTGATTGCATTATGGAACAAGTTTCAGGGAATTGAAAGCCTCTATCAGAATCAATCAAGGTGTTATCAGTAGAATATCGACTTATAAATGTTTATATCCCCACTCAAAATACTAGAACTAGAATGAGTTAATATAATTCGCTCTCTTTAGATTTTATATTTTATTTTTTATATAAATAGGAACAAAAGCAAAATTGTTTTGACTGCTCCAATTGAGTCTATCCCCCCAGCCATTGGCGACTGTAGGGTTGGAGAGTCGCCTCGATATCCGGGAGCATAGAATCGGTGTGAATCCTTAACTTGTAGGACTTCAGCGTGAGTATGGATGTAAAAAGAGAGGGCGATCGCACCACCGTTAATGCGATCGCCCTCCCGAATTGTGCTTCGTTTTACTAAAAAAGATTAATTTTTCAGATTTCTCCTGTTTCCCGCGTCTCAATGGGATTCCGCCATCTTATGGGGGGAGAGTTCCCCTAGGATCTTGAAGCGGATGTGATTGATGGATAAGTCCCCCACCGAGAGATGCTCCGGCAAACCCTCAGCGGTGACTCGCTCAAACGGAATCCCTTTACCAATTTCAGTGTGGTACCAGGCTAATCCCATAAAAAAGCGGGTGGGGTAGGGGCCATTGTCAATCACATCGTCCACATTCGATTCCATGGGCACCCAGCCGATTTCGGGGATGTAAAACTCTAGCCAGACGTGGTTAAAGTCCGGCTCCAGGATCAAATTGCGGTATTCGGGCTTGGGAGGACATTTATAGCGGCCGATGGTGCGACAGGCAATGCCGTTGAGTCGGGCCAGCCCCAACAAGACACCGACATATTCGCCACAGGAACCGATGCCCCGTTCCAGGGCCACATCTGGGGTGTCGATGTGGGGTTGGATGCCATAGGACAGGCGATCGTAGACATAGTTGCGGATTTTGAGCATTTTCCGCAACAGGTTGGTTTCGGTGCCAGCGGCTTCCCGTGCTGCCAGTTGGATCGTGGCCGTATCCATGGCTAAATCATCATCGTCCACCAAATACTGCTGTTGAAATTCTTCAGAGAGAGAGGGGCGATCCTCCACATCAGCGGGGGACAGGTAGTATTTGACACTATACATTTCCATCACCGCTCGCCACCCCAGCAAACCGCTGCGATTGGGCGTGATCGAGTCAAATTTGTAGACGGCGACGCGCTGGCCATTTTGCACTTCTTCGGTGAAAGGATGGCCAATGGATTCGACATGGCGCACCCGCTGCCGGACCGTATCGGTAGGGAGGGCAATGCGCCACTCGATATTCTTGAGGGCGAGATCCTGGAGGGGCTTGGCTTCTTCGTTAATGGTGACCTCTTCTAGGGGGGCAATTTCTTCCACGTAGGAAAGTTCAATCAGGTAGCCGTTGGAGAGAGTATAGCGTTGGTCGGGGTTGTTGTAGATATGGAGGGGATGGATAAAGGTGCGATCGCGAAAGGTTAACTGATAGGGGGAATCGGCGTTGGGGTCGTCCCGAATATAGGGTTCTTCGTTGGCGTAGGCGACGTAGAGCAGTTGGCCATGACCACTGGGATCGGGATAGAAGGCGATCGCTGTCGGGTTGGGAAATGGGGTGAGGGCGCTGAAGTGGATGGCTCCCGTGGCTCGATCCATGCAGTACACCGTTTGCTCAGCGCGATCGCACACCCACAGAGCATCATCAGCCAAGGTCAGGTTTGCTGTCCCAATACCGGGCAGGGGTAAGCGGGTAATCCGCTCTGCTGTTTTTCGCTCAAAAATATAGATGTAGCCGGCCCGTTGACAGGTCACATAAACCACTGCTTCACCGACGGTGACTCCATCAACCGCGTAGGGCAGGTGAGTGAACAGGGTTGGTTTGAGGGTTGCGCGATCGCAATAAAACACCTCATGATCTTGGGTAAACCAGATCGTATCGCCCCATACCGCCAACCCAGAGGCATTCACCCAATCCTCGGCCTGAGATGAATTGAGAATGGTGGTATTGTCAGTGTAGGGATCGACTGCTAGCAGGTAGCCCCGCGAGGAATCCAGGCACAGAAGTTGGTGCCCCTCAACTGCTAGGCCCGTCAGATAATAGGCTCCAACGGGCTGAATGGTGCGTGATTGTAATACCGAGGCTGATGCCACAGATGCCGAATGAACCATTGAATTCTACGTCCCCACAACAGATTTCAAAATAACACAGCGACCTACATCAAAGGGTTTTAATTTCATCGACAGCTTCATCGATAGTGGGTTGCGTGTCTAGATCCCCAGCTTCTCGAAGAAACCGGGGCTCTAAAGAAGCCGGGGTTCGGGGCTGCCTAAAACCTTGTCCCTGCCTTGGGTCAGGAGACCTGACCCAAGGCTACATTGTCCCAATCCCTTGTAGCTACGGTGTACACACATCTCATTTTGAAGTCCAAAACTCGGCTTTACCCCCCTTAGTCCCCCCTTGCAAAGGGGGGAAACTCCGGTCCTCCCCCTTTGCAAGGGGGAGTTAGAGGGGGTGGTTCGA
>JBFRWC010000335.1:0-13365 GCA_051439365.1 Leptolyngbyaceae cyanobacterium | reverse complement strand
GACCCTGCCTTGGGTTAGGAGACCTAACCCCTACACTGCCTAAACCCTTGACCCTGCCTTGGGTTAGGAGACCTAACCCCTACATTGTCCCAATCTCTTGTAGGGGAGCGGTTCCCGCGTCCAATGCTCGTTTTTGGTCAGCCAAGCAGGGGGGATAGTCTGCTGCCCCTTATCTGGTACTTTATTGGCTAGCAAGTCCCTGACCATCGGAAGACAAAGTGAATCGGGGCAATGCTTACCCTCAATTACCCTCAAGGTGCTTCAATAGAGAAGTGATAGAAAGGTGAACGGTGTTCACGTGATTAATTGCAGACTTAATAAATAAGGAGACAATATACCTATGGCTGGAGCGATCGCATATACCGTAATGTTGTTTGGGTTTTTGGGCGTGGCTATTACTTTGTTCTGGGGACTCCGCGCCTTCAAGGTTATCTAGGCATTGTTTTAGATCTGCTAGGCATGATGCTACGACTGTGGCGGGGTGGTTCGGCCCCGCCACAGTTGTCTCGAATGGGTAGAGTCTATGTGATAGTGATGGGGGGAAATCCCCACTTTATGGCCTTGAGCTATGGCTAAGCCTCTGGATTAAAATAAGTGTACATATCATCGGAGGGCCAGATAGCCCTGCCACTACTGCTCACTTTGAGATGCCAAGATAGCGAATGGGATTTTTTGATTCAGAGATCGTTCAACAAGAAGCCAAGCAATTGTTTGGGGACTACCAATCATTAGTTCAGCTTGGCAGCGAGTATGGCAAGTTTGATCGAGAAGGAAAAAAGCTTTACATCGAGCAAATGGAGGCGGTAATGGAGCGCTACCGCATCTTTATGAAGCGATTTGAGCTTTCTGAAGACTTTACGGCCAAGATGACGGTGGAGCAACTGAGGACGCACCTAGGTCAGTTTGGCATGACCCCGGACCAAATGTTTACTCAGATGCATACGACCCTGGAGCGAATGAAGTCCCAGATTGACCCGTAGTCTGTTGGCCATTTTGAGTCTGTCACTCAAAATATTATGTGTATCAAAGCTCTTCCTGGGCAAGTGAATGCCTTGTGCTTTACCGGACCCAGACCCATGGGAACCTGCTCTCCATCGACGAGTTTGTAGTGGTATCAGCGCGATTGTGATACGTAATGTTGTACTGTGCAACTATCAGTTTGCGCCCAGTCATAGTTGTGGTAGAGGTTGGTATGAGTGGGCGATCGCCTTGACTTGCATCAGCGGTTCGCCCCAGTTAAAGGGGTCTGCTGGGCTAACCGTTGTTGCAACGAGAGGGTGAAGTCATCTTTGCCCCGATAGGCTTCCCAGGTTCCCGAATACTTGGGGCCAATGGTCCACTGGCCGGACATAAAGTCGCCGTCTTCGGAAATGGTGCCCGTGTAGCGGATGCGCTCAGGATGGGACAAGTATTGCTTAATAAACTCGATGTGGCGACCGATGGTATCACCCGTGATGTCCGCCTCTCCTTGGGGACCATCGTCAGAAATGCGACCACTCACTGCATTATTGGCTTGCACAAAGGTCGCCTCAAACCGAGTGGCGCTGCCATTTTGCCAATAACTACCGAGCCAGGAACCTGTAATGTCTGCCATATATCTGTTGGGGGCGATCGCTCACCCCTGTTCTGTATCGTCTAATTGTTGGGAACTGTTGGTTAGAGACTGTTGGTTAGAAACTGTTGGTTAGAAACTGTTGATTAGAGACCATTGGTTCGGAACGGGTTCGGAACTCTCGTCCTCCTTCTCTATAATACTGGCTTATCCTTTAATGATAAAGGCTTATCTTTTTTACCCTTAATCCCTATGGCTCATCTGTCCCCCGATGTTCTGGAAGCCACCCAGGCAAGACTGCGATCGCACCTCGATCACATTGTCCGGGAACGCGATCCTGACTTCGCTGCCGCAGGGCACTTTGCCGTTCGGGAATATATCCGCGATATCCTGGCCCAATGGGGTCCGGTCGAAACCCATGAGTTTGACTATTACGGCAGCGTCCACCAAAATCTGGTGTTGAAATTACCAGGGACTGCCGAATGTGCCCCCGTCCTATTGGGTGCCCACTACGATGCCGTGGCCGGGTGCCCCGGTGCAGACGACAATGGGACGGGGGTAGCGGCTTTGCTGGAACTGGCCCAGCAATTTGCCCATCAGCCTGCTCAATATCCCATGTGGTTCGTCGCCTTTGATTTAGAAGAATATGGCATGTTGGGTAGCGAAGCCTATGCCGCTAGTCTGAAAGCAGTCGGACAACCCTTGCGCTTAATGGTGTCCCTGGAAATGTTGGGATACGCCGATTCTACACCCGGTTCCCAACAGTATCCCTCGGCGGTCCTCGAACGGTTTTATCCTGACCAAGGAGACTTTATCACACTGGTGGGAAATGTATTGACTCTGGGAGAAATGCGATCGCTTTCCCGCACCATTCGTAAATCCGGGGTTCCGGCAGAATGGCTCCCTGCTGGACTACGAGGCCATATCGTTCCAGCCACCCGCTTGAGTGATCATTCCCCGTTTTGGGATCAAGGTTACAAAGCCATGATGGTAACGGACACGGCGTTTTTGCGAAATCCTCATTATCATCAAAAGAGCGATCGCATTGACACCTTAGACATGGATTTTTTCACCCGCGTCTGTTGTGGCCTCGAAGCCGGAATCCGCCAACTGTAACTTATGCGCTTGGCCATAAAAATAGGGGAGACGGATGTCCCCCCTACAAAAAAATGTCTGGCTATCTAGAAATGTTATGATTCTTCATGGCTGCTGAGCTCGGTTAAGGTCCGACGCTGAACAACCATGATAGGGAATATCATGTTCTAGTATGCCAAGCCCATGCTACGAGTGGTTTCTGCACCTAGATAGACTCGAACACTGAGGAAATCAGTAGGGCAAGCTGTTTCGCAACGCTTGCAGCCAATGCAATCTTCAGTACGGGGGGAGGACGCACTCTGTCCTGCCTTACAACCGTCCCAAGGAACCATTTCGAGAACGTCTAGAGGACAAGCACGAACGCACTGTGTGCAGCCGATGCAGGTGTCATAGATTTTGACAGAATGAGACATTGAATAGTGACTCCTATCCAAACGATATGATCTAAATCAGTAACAGATGACTATCGGGTAA
This sequence comes from Leptolyngbyaceae cyanobacterium, assembly GCA_051439365.1. Taxonomy (GTDB): domain Bacteria; phylum Cyanobacteriota; class Cyanobacteriia; order CAKZMO01; family CAKZMO01; genus JAAHGY01. The sequence goes on along the minus strand of JBFRWC010000335.1, from coordinate 10,244 downwards.
TACCCAAGCCTGGACTCAAAGACACGCATTCTCCAAGTGATCACAGTCTACAGCAGCGATTCAACACTTTTTTGCAAATCCAACAGAAACTTCAAAGAACGTAACACTTGTCTCGAAGTCCGGTCAAATTGCAGGATTTTTTAAGACGATGACATCGAATAATCCTTGATTGGCCCCGGTGCTGGCCAGATCCCCAAAGGTTTGCCCCACGAAGTAAACATTATTATTGCTATCTATCGCGGCACGGTATAGCTCTTCAAAATTAGAGGTGCCAAACTGGTTGCTGCCTGTGAGGGTGCCGCTGCTATCGTAGGTGGCCAGCCAGATGTCATCGCTGCCCCCGTTGTTGCCATATAAGCTGCCAGTCGTTTCACCCGCGACGTAGATTTTGCCTGTGCTATCGATGGCGATCGCTTGGGCTTGGTCCTTGGCCAAGCTCCCAAACTGCTGGCTCCATTGGAACCCCCCATTAGGGTCATATTTGGCGACATATCCGTCACTGCCTCCCGCTGCGGTCTCACCCGGTAAGCTGCCGGATGTATCGCCTGTGATGTAAACATTGCCGCTGGCATCAAGGGCGATCGCTCGACCATAGTCTTGTTGGTTATCCGTGCTGGCTAGGGATTGGCTCCACAGTGAAACCGCCGCACTCCCATTGTCCCGATACTTTGCTACAAAGGCGTCTCCATCCAGTAACGGTTCGTTGAGGATGCTAGAGAAGTTGCTGTCGTTGGGATCGAGGGTGGCGAGGGTGGCATCTTGAATTCCTGTCACGTAAATATGACCCGTGTTGTCGATGGTAATGTCGGTGATCGCCTCTGAGCGGCTACCGCCTACGGGTTCCAACCAGGCCCTCGTTCCGGTACTGCCATCAAATTTGGCAATAAAGCCGTTGCTAGGGTTGCCATCGATTTGAACCCCTGCACGTACCTGGGGGATGGCCTCCACAAAACCCACGGCGTAGACCGAACCATCGGGGGCGATCGCTAAACTTGAAGCTACATCAAATTGACGAACTGGGATAGTTCCAAAGAAATAGGATTGAGTATCTGAGCCGATTTCAATGATCTGCTTCCACAACTGCTCACCATCACTGTTGTACTTAGCGACCACTCCATCCGCATCATAATCACTGATGTTCGTTAACGAAAACGTCTCCGGGACCTTGGCTGTTGTCCCAGCCACGTAATAGTTGCCGTCGCTGTCCACCTCGATGTCAAAGATCGTATCGGTGTTGCCAGGTTGAGTAGGATCAAAGCTAAATTGACGCGACCAAAGCACATTCCCTGCTGCATCATATTTGGTGACAAAATTGTCCTGAGAACCACCATTGGTTCCCGAAACCTCACCCGCCGTAGTCCCAGCAACGTAAACATTGCCTGCGCTATCCACAGCGATCCCATAGCCGTAGTCATTATCGCTACTGCCAATTTGCCGAGTCCAAGCATTGCTGTCACCAGTCCCGCCAGTGTCACCAGTCCCGCCAGTGTTGCCAGTCCCTCCAGTGTCACCAGTGTCACCAGTTCCACTAGTGTCACCAGTTCCACTAGTGTCACCAGTCCCGCCAGTCCCACTACCAGGGTCACCAGTGTTCCCAGTCCCGCCAGTTCCACTACCAGGGTCGCCAATGTTCCCAGTCTCGCTAGTCCCACCACCAGTGTCACCAGTGCCATCAGTCCCGCCAGGAATATCCCCGTTTGTGCCACCTCCGTCTATTCCATCCTCCCCACTTGCAGGAACGGTTTCAAGCGGAGAGGCCGAAAATCTGAGGGTATACTTACCGCTTTTTCTAGCGTTGCTAGACACCACCAGGAAGTACACACTGTTTCCCACTTCGGTGCCATAGGTTGTTTTCTTGCCTTGGCGGGATTGGGAGAGATCTAGATCTGACAAAAACCGTTGCTGCTGTTTTGGGCGCACTTGAGCAAACTCGCGGTTGCCAATCTTCTTCAGGGTTCTGCCGAGTTTTTGATCCACTTGGTACAGGGTCACGTCTTCTTTGCGACTGAGACCTTGGGCTGTGATGGCGATCGCACTACTCCGTGCCTTAAACCGAAAAATATCAAGGGTGTCCTTGCTACTGCCAATGAATCCTTTAACTCTCTGGTTCCGGTTTCTAAAGTTAAGTTTGCGGGCCTGTTTGAGGCTTTCCCCTGCACGATCTTTCATGGTTGTATACAGTTTTATAAACAGTTGACAGTATTGGTCGAAAATTATACCTTTCCTGTTATATCTTCCCCGATTTCCATAATGATGCAATAGTCTACAACGGCGCAGACTATGACATCGGCAAGAAAGCGAAAGAGTTTCAGCCATGCTCGGTAGTTAACACGTTGAGGTTGGTGTGGCAGAGCTGGGGTGGCGCGGACAGTGCCACCCAAAATAACCGGAGCGAGAACCATGCTTGAGCGGGCAACGTTTCGCCTTGCTGAAATCACCCCTATGAAATCACCCCTGTCCTGACCGAACAGTCTTCTTAGGTGAACACTGAAGCTTCTCCCAAAGTAAAGGTAGCGTTGGTCTGATTGCCCTTGGTCCCAAAAAAGAGGAAGTTCGGTGTTTCGTACTTATTAAAGGATACAGGGGGAGTCACTGACATGGGGTCGAAAATATAATTCCGGGTGGGACCAGACAAAATCGGCTCACCATTGGCAGACAGCTCGTAAGTAATGCCTTCTGGTCTTTCCACAATATACAGGTCATATCGGTTCATCGATTCCATCTCAAATGTGGTGGGAATCACCCGTTCTTCTGGGGTGAAAGTGGGCGAGTGGGCCAAGATTGTCGTAGAAGTGAAGGCTAACTCAATGGCACTGCGACCATCGCTACTAACGGCTAAAACAGTGAAGCCCGGGGTTAAGATGTTTTTGGGATCATCATCCACTGAGACAGCAAACGATACAACATAGCCAACCGTTGCATCTAGCACCGTGGGGTTAGTAGTGTTAACAGGCTTGAGGTTGGCCTGATATTGGAGGCTAGGAGGCAGAGTTCTATTGGTATACCACTCCTCGGCCTCATTGTTATCAACATCAATGGAGACATTATCGTAATCGGGGCTATGAGTGCTGTAACCCACATAGCCTGAATGTCGAGTGCCGTTATGTTGCGATCGCAGCGTAGTCCCGTTAGCCCCAACACTTTCTTGAGCCACATCACCCGTGTAATTGTCATTCAAATGTCCGCGCAAATCTTCCCGGCGGCTATCCGGTGGAGCACTACCGTTGATGGTGATGCCGTTGGCGATGCGATCGACCTCATCAGATCTAAAGGTCCCTTGGTTATGGTGCAATTCTCCCTGTTCCCCAGGTTTGCGCCCATTCACACCATGTAAGAGTTTTCGGTCAGGTCGAGAGGTTGTGGTGGTCAGGGTATAGTTGGTCTCAGTGCTGCTTGTTGATGCTACCTGTATGTAGTAGGTCCCATCTCCTAAGTTACGCAAAATCGATCCGGCGGTGGTATCGGTTGCATCAATGGTTTTGAGCAGAACACGGTTGCTATCCAGCAAATTCAGATCAGCATTGCTACTCAGACCATCTAATGTAAACGAAACTTTTTGGCGATTCTCTAGTGTAAATTCAAAGGTGTCTTCCGTGTCGGTTCCGCCGATGTCTCCAGTTTTGATGGCTCCTAAATCGACTTCAGGGTTGGATACAAATCTGAGCTTGTACTGTTGTTGTTTTTTGGCTCGACTCGACACCACCAGAAAATAGTTGTTACTGCTTACTTCAGTACTATAGGTCCGTACTCGTCCCTCTCCAGATGCAGAGAACCGCACCCTATTCAGAAATCGATTGAGCTGTTTTCTCGGCACATCTCTAAACTCGCTCTCACCAATTGTTTGGAGGGCTTTGCGGAAAGAGCGCTTGGTTTCATAAAGCGTTACCCGACTTTTTTTACCTAACCCTTCTGAGATGATATCAATGGTTCCTTTGCTGGCTCGAAAGCGGTAAATATCAACATCGGGCCTGCTGACCACTTCTCTGACTTGCGTGTTCTCATCTCCAAAATTAAGTTTAAGTGATTTTTTAAGGCTATTTCCTGCTTTATCTCTCATCTTCTTCCTGGGTAATAGAGCCAGATCAATGGGCGGATTTCAAGTATTTATGGGAAAGTGTTTGAGTGTTTTATACCTGCCTTCCACGATTGGGACATCCTTTCGATATAAAACGTTGCATATTGTCTATCAGTTCACCATGTGGCGGCTAAGAGCGTGATGGTCAAAAATGCAGTGGTCAAGATCGCTGATGATTAGGTGGTGACGGAAATGCTACCTAGGGTAAATGTGGCATTGGCATCATCCGTATTATCGCCAAAGAAAATAAAGTTGGGAGTGGTATAGGGATTGAAGGGTAAGGGTGGGTCGCTGGCCAAGGGATCGAAGACATAGGATTGTTTGAGGCTACCGGACATGATGGGGCTGCCGTTAGCAAAAAGTTGATAGCTGGAATCCACAACATGCAGATTGTAGGCCACCAAGTCACTCATGGCAAAGCCTGTGGGTGTGATCAAATTTTCAGCATCGAAGGTCTCGGATTGGGAAAAAATCCCGGTTTCGTTAAACCCTAGTTCAATGGCTCGTTGACCATCACTACTGACAACGAGAATGCTAAATCCGGCGCGATCGCGATCATTACTGAATTCGTCAGTAATCGCGACCTCAAAGGACAATTGATATCCGACATCTGCATCCAGTACTGCTAATCCGGCAGGATTTACAGGTTCCGCATCAGCGGAGAAAAGAATCGCATCAAAGCTAGAGTAGTTGGGACGGTAGTTGCCATAGCCCACGTAGCCTTCTTGGCTATTGTTTACCTGACTATCCACCTCAACTCCATCAGTGGTGACGGTCACAGTTGCATTATCACTGGCTACGAGGCCCCTCAGTTGCAAAAAGGGCAGTGAGAGGTCAGTTTCAACAGACACTATATTGGCTTCGGCTGGGGGAAACGGCAACTGAGCAAAGATCAATTCATTTTGGGACTCTGGCAAACTGGACCCATCTGGGGTGTATAGAGTCTTGGTGGTTAGCGTTGTGCTATCGGCTACTAGGGTATAAGCAGTGGCTGTAGCACTATCTGAGGTGACTTGAATGTAGTAAGTCCCTGAGTCTAAGGTCCGGACCAGGCTCTCAGCCACTACTCCGGGTGTGCTGGCACTTCTGATGGTGCTACCGTTGCTGTCCAGTAGGGTGATATCCGCGTTTTGAACAAGTCCATTGAGTGTAAGGGAGACTTTGCGGCGATCGCCCAGGGTAAATTGGAAAACATCGTCAGAGTCATTGCCTCCGATCGCTTCTGTTTCCGTAGCCCTCAGGGCAATTGGCTTCGCTGTTTCTAAGGTGTTGCCAATTGTATCAGGCCCAGATAGGACAGGGGGACTATCACCCATGTCATCATCAGGCTCAGCGTCTACTTCAAGGGGAGAGGCTGAGAATTGCAGCGTGTACTTCTCACTTTTTTGGGCTTTACTGGACACGACCAAGAAATACACACCGTTTTCTATGTCCGTGGTGTAGGTTGTTTTTTTCCCTTGACGAGCTGGGGTGAGGCCAAGGACCGACAAAAATCTCTGCTGCTGTTTGGGACGCAATTCCTCAAATTCCTGATTGCCAATTCTCCTCAGGGTTGGGCCGAGTTTTTGATCCACTTGGTACAGGGTCACATCTTCTTTGCGGCTCAGACCTTGGGCCGTGATGGCGATCGCACTACTCCTCGCCCTAAATCGGTAAATATCCGTCATGTCATCGCTGCCGCCAATCAATTCTTTAACTCTCTGGTTTCGGTTTCTAAAGTTAAGTTTGCGGGCCTTTTTGAGGGTTTCCCCTGCGCGGTCTTTCATATTAAATCAGTTCAGTTTAGATACAGTTAAAGGGTAGCTACGGGTGATACACAGTGAACGGTCTGAGTACAGCCTGAGTGTCTTGTTGTCATGTTATCGTTTGATCCCCCAGCTTCCAAGGAGCATTCAGGCTTCTGTGTATTTGACTTTCGCATCCAAGGCACTTAAGGTCACTGTGTATCGACCCCAAGCACATTTATGTCATTTGCCCAGAATACCTATGCCTATTTGGACGCTATCTGCGGTTAGTTCTTTCGTCTGTTATGGATTGTGGACGATTACCAGCAAACTGACCACCCAATATATCGATCCGACGGTGGCTCTGATGTACGTCATCATTGGCAATACCATCACATTTCTGGTGTTAGTGTTGCTGACCGATGTGCCGTGGAGTTTTTATCCTCAAGGGGTCGGACTAGGGATACTAACGGGAATCCTGCAACATTTTGCTTTTTTCTTCTATTTGGTTGCCCTCTCAAAAGGCCCACTATCCTGGGTATCCGTGATGGTAGGGCTGTATCCGGCGCTCAGCGTTCTCTTTGGGACATTAGTTTTACAGGAAGCACTGACCCTGAAGCAGGGCGTTGGGGTGGGGTTGGCGATCGCCGCCGTTGTATTAATTGCTTCTTAGCTGCTGATGCCTACGATCAGGCCAGTCTAAAAAATAACTAACATATTGGGTGAAGTAATCAGTCACTGGTGTACGATAAAAAGCTGGTTTTAGGACACTTTATGTAATGCGAACGGTTCGGAACCAGGACCATTCGCAGCCACAACTTAGGCGTACGCTTGCGGAGGATGAGTCGATGAGTAAGGGGACATTGTTTGATAAAGTTTGGGCTACCCACACGGTGGGCACACTGGCTTCTGGGCAGACGCAGCTCTTTATTGGGCTACATCTAATCCATGAAGTCACTAGCCCCCAGGCGTTTGCGATGTTGCGGGAGCGTCAACTATCGGTGCCGTTTCCCGATCGCACCATCGCCACGGTAGATCACATCGTACCCACGGAGAACCAAGCTCGTCCCTTTGTGGATGGCTTGGCCGAGGAAATGATTCAAGCACTGGAACAGAATTGCCAAGAAAATCAGATCCCTTTCTACAATATTGGGTCGGGGCGGCAGGGGATTGTTCATGTGATTGCGCCGGAACAAGGGTTAACTCAACCAGGGATGACAATTGCGTGTGGAGACAGTCACACCTCGACCCACGGGGCCTTTGGGGCGATCGCCTTTGGGATTGGCACCAGTCAAGTGCGGGATGTGCTCGCGTCCCAAACCCTGGCACTGGCGAAACTGAAGGTGAGAAAGGTGGAAGTGAATGGCACCCTGCGCCCCGGTGTGTATGCCAAAGACGTGGTGCTGCACATTATTCGCAAGCTCGGTGTAAAAGGCGGGGTGGGCTTTGCCTACGAGTTTGCGGGCACCACCTTTGAGCAGATGAGCATGGAAGAGCGCATGACCGTGTGTAATATGTCCATTGAGGGCGGGGCGCGATGCGGTTATGTCAACCCAGATCAGACCACTTACGACTATCTTAACGGGCGGGAATTTGCCCCCAGTGGCGAGGATTGGGAGAAGGCTGTGGCCTGGTGGGAGAGCCTTCGCAGTGATGCTGATGCGGAGTACGATGATGTGGTAGTGTTTGATGCCGCAGAAATTGAGCCGACGGTGACCTGGGGGATTACTCCCGGCCAGGGCATTGGGGTGACGGAACAGGTGCCCGTGGCCGAGAGTTTGCCAGAGGGCGATCGCGCTATTGCCCAGGAAGCCTATCAGTATATGGACTTGCGGCCCGGAACCCCGATTAAAGGCACCCCGGTGGATGTGTGCTTCATTGGCAGTTGCACCAACGGACGCATCAGCGATCTGCGGGAAGCGGCGAAAGTGGCTCAGGGCCAGCACGTCGCGACAGGCATTAAAGCCTTTGTGGTCCCAGGGTCTGAAAAAGTGAAGCAAGAGGCTGAATCTGAGGGGCTGGATAAAGTTTTTGAAGCCGCAGGATTTGAATGGCGGCAAGCAGGATGCTCCATGTGTTTGGCCATGAATCCGGACAAACTGCAAGGACGGCAAATCAGTGCGTCCTCGTCCAACCGCAATTTTAAGGGTCGCCAAGGATCATCTTCTGGGCGGACCTTACTGATGAGTCCGGCAATGGTGGCAGCAGCGGCGATCGCTGGGCACGTTACTGATGTCCGAGATCTGCTCAAAGCATAAACCCGAAAAAGAAGCCGGGGTTCTTTAAGAACCCCGGTTTCTAGACCCCGGTTATCTGAACAATTCACCCAACCTAGAAAAACTATGAGTGCAGTGACAACTATTTCCGGACCCGCCATTCCGCTCAAAGGCGACGACATTGACACCGATCGCATTATTCCGGCTCGATTCCTCAAATGTGTCACCTTTGACGGACTCGGAGACCATGCCTTTGAAGACGATCGCGCCCAACTTGACGGCGACCATCCCTTCGATCAAAGCCAATACCAACAGGCTAAAATCTTGGTGGTAAACCGCAACTTCGGCTGTGGGTCCAGCCGGGAACATGCACCCCAGGCGATCGCTCGTTGGGGCATTCAAGCCATCATTGGTGAGAGCTTTGCCGAGATTTTCTTTGGCAACTGTGTAGCGATGGGGATTCCCTGTGTGGTGGCGGATGGGGAAACGGTGGCCCAATTGCAGGGAGCGATCGCCACCAATCCTCAAACCCATTTGACCTTGGATCTAGCGAACCAAACGGTGGCTTGTGAAGCCATCACCGCTACGGTCACAATGGCCGACGGTCCCCGACAAATGTTGGTGGGGGGCACTTGGGATGCCTGTGGCCAGTTGGTGGCCCAGGCTGAGGTGGTGAAGGCAACGGCGGCGCAGCTTCCCTATGTGGGTTGGAGTAAGATGGTAGCCTAATGCCTGAGTTTGTCTGACTCCACAAAAAATTCGAGAGCAGCGTACAAAGCACGCTGCTCTTAGAACTGATGCTAGTTGCGTCGATTAACGGCGAGATGCCATTACAATCCGGAGAATGTACCAGAACAACAAGGCCACAGACGCGAACAATTCGAGCGAGGCGGCGACGTATTGGGAGGTGGAGTAATGATGCATGACCTTGGATGTGTCATACAAAATTGCTGCTGAGGCAAACCCAACCATCAACACGGAGAAAAATAGACCCAGGGTAAACCCAAAAAGAGTGCTACAGAGGATTAGCCCCAAGGCAATAAATCCACCGACTTTGAGAATGCCACCCAAGAAGGTGAAATCTCGCTTGGTGGTGAAAGCGATCGCCGTCAGTCCGCCAAACATGGCCAATGTTAACACCGCCGCTGTGCTGATAATGCTGCCATCATCGGTCATGATTGAGGCAATGTACAAAATCGGTGCAAAAATGATCGCTTCGCCGACGACATAGAGGCCCAAACCCATATATTGAGTGTTAATATCGTCGGCTTTAGCCACAAAGCTGCGGGACATCCATCCCAATACGGCGAAGCCGCCGAGGAGCAATAAAAAGCCGAAACGGCTACCCGCCACAAATTCGGTCAGGAGTCGGGCAATTCCCAGTTGGAATAACAGAAATTCCACCCCAATAAAGGCACCCACGGCACCCGCCAAATGCAGATAAGTCTTTTTAATAAACTCTGCCCGTTCACTGGGACGGGCAGCCGCTACCGTTACGATTGCTGTCATGGTTAACAAACTCCATTTTTGAGGACTACAACTGACAAAAAATGGTCATGTCCTTCCAGGATACTCAATCAGCATCCGTGATAACACGGATCTCTACATATTTTGATATCTGTGCCAGAGGTTCTAGGACAGAGCCGCCACGGAAACACGGGCCGCGACCTGCTGAGCGATCGCTCCCAATGCTTTAGCCGATGCTGACCCTGGGGCATTGATCACAATGGGAATGCCGCGATCGCCCCCTTCCCGCACAGGCATTTCGAGGGGCACACCACCCAGCAACGGTAAGCCTAGCTCTTCCGATGTATGTTTGCCGCCACCAGAACCAAAAATGTCATATTGGCGATCGGGTAAATCCGGGGGAATAAAGTAACTCATATTTTCCACAATTCCCAACACGGGCACATTCAACTGCTGGAACATCCGCAACCCCCGCCGAGCATCCTGAATCGCCACATTTTGAGGCGTAGTCACAATCACGGCTCCCGCCATCGGCACCGCTTGAGTCAGCGTCAACTGATCATATCCAGTTCCTGGCGGAATATCCAAAATCATGTAGTACAACTCACCCCAATTCACCTGGTAGAGAAACTGACGGATAATGCCGTTGAGCATGGGGCCACGCCAAATCACAGGCTGATCCTTGTCAATCAAAAAGCCCATCGACACGAGCTTCACCCCATAGTTAAAGGCGGGGTCCAGCACTTGTTGACCGTTAGCACC
>JBFRWC010000334.1:0-6619 GCA_051439365.1 Leptolyngbyaceae cyanobacterium | reverse complement strand
GTGGTGGCGATCGCCCTTGCCTATGTGAGCTACTGGATTGGGCAGCAAGCCTATGGTTGGCTGCCGCCCCAAGCTTCTGCCGAAGCCATCTTGATTGACGACTTGTTCAGTTTTATGGTGGCGATCGCGGCCTTCATTGTTCTAGGAGTGACCGGGGTGATTACCTACTCGGCCCTATTCCAACAGGCGGATAAATACGACTTCAGTGATGGTCCAGCGATTGAGGGCAATATCACCCTGGAGGTGGTGTGGACAGCAATCCCCTTTGCTTTAGTGATTTGGATTGCCACCTACAGTTACCAAATCTACGACCAGATGCAAATTCTGGGGCCAATGGACCATATTCACATCGGCATGACGCAAGCCAACGCCGCGACGATGGCTGGTGAGGAGATGGCTATGCCAGGAGTTGGGGATGACGAGGCCGTGGAGCAAGTCAATGTGATTGCTCGGCAGTGGGCCTGGGACTTTCAATATCCCGATCGCCGCGTCACCAGCAACGAATTGCACCTAGAGGCAGGGAAGCGAGTCCAGTTTGCCCTCATTTCTGAAGATGTGATTCATGGCTTTTTTATTCCGGCCTTTCGGTTAAAGCAGGATGTGATTCCTAACCACGATATTACCTTTGAGCTCACCCCAATCCGGGAAGGACGCTATCGGCTGCGGGATTCTGAATACAGTGGCACCTACTTTGCGGCAATGCAGGCGGATGTGGTGGTGGAATCCCCAGAGGAACATGAGCAATGGTTGACGAGTGCGGCCAGCCAAACGCCGACGGTTGCCTATAATCCGGCCTATGAAGAGTATCAAAATGCTACCAAAACCGGGTCTAAGTCGGGCTGGGCTTCAGTGGTTCCCGCTTCCCCCTCTATGGTGAATTTTTCTAACGAATTCTAACGGAGGAGAAGAGGGGCGATCGCCAGCAAAACCATTACCTGAAGGAGTAGGGGACCGTTCTCTACTCCTTTTTTGCGTGCCTTTGTGTTTGTTCCTTCGGTTGGCCTCTGGAGACTTAGCCAAACTTTATTCCGAGCTTAAACATTGCTTTAACAAAAGTTCATGTCTACATAAAGCTGGAGTGGAACTATTAAGAATGTCAAACCCGTATAAATACTGAAAGGCGAGCAAGGGTCTCCCTGTGTTCTAGGGGCCACCGTGGATTCTCACACGTAAGCGAGGTCATTCTCCGTTGTACTACTTCATACGTGACTCGAAGGCTAGGGTCCGGAAATCCATCAGCAGCCTGCTAGCATTTGCCCTGAGCCTAGGGGTCTTGTGGGCAGTATCCATTGGGCGCTCAAGTGCGGTCGCGGCCACTGTCGTCGTACATATGCCGTTGTACGGTCGTGTTGCCTCCATGAATTTGCTGGCTGAGGCCGAGCAAAGGGTTGCAGCAGAGATCGAGCAGCGGCTGGCTCAGGGAGATGGGTCTGAGCCGATTGAGATACTAATCTTGGGCGATCGCAACGGCGATTTAGTGCCCGTTCTGCTAACGACGGTCTCTCCATCTCAGTGGCAGCAGAATCCACAAGTGAGGCGCTGGAGTCAGTACTACGACTCTTATGCCCTTTTGGATCGCCATGACCAGGATGCTGTTGCAGCGACTCCCAGTTCTAATAGAACTTCGCAGAGTTCATCCCCACCCCCACCTTCATACGGGGTTCCCCTGAGTGCAATTGAGGAGGCATATGACGCGGGGACTCTATCCGGCGAACTGGCTCAAGAGTATTTGGATGAGTTGGACTAGATAAGTTTTGAAACGGTGTTCGATTGTCGTGGGATTTCTGGACTCAACCCTCACTCGGCACTTGAGATAGCGGCGGGTGAGAGACATGAGCGCTTCAAGGCTTGGCCGACCGGGGGTCTCGCCCCATCAGATCTCTACTGTTTTGAGTAGAGTTTCAGCGTTCTAGACACCTATGAACGCGCTGTCAAATCAGAGTAGCGATTTGACAGATGACGTTGCTCTGGAATCGTGCGATCGCATGGTTCATCTCGGTGAGAGGGTGCGATCGCACGACTCACATCCATCGTTGGAGCAACGGTCTAAGAGGAAGGATAGCTACCGGATGGTGGCTTGTCTGGGGCGACTTTGTGCAACACGCGCTCTATGAATCATCTGTGCTAGAGGACTTATTAGGAGAACAAAAAGTGAACAAGCGCGAACACGACACTGAAATTGGAAACCGTTCAAACAACCGTCCCTTCGAGGATATTCTGCGTGCCCGAATGTCTCGCCGTAATGTTTTGGCAAAGGGGGCCGCATTGTCGGCCACAGGGTTCTTTGCGGCCCTCGCTGGCAACAAACTGTTTGCAGAGCCTGCTGCGGCTTCCACTTCCCAGACTGTTGTGGGTGCGGGCAGAACCATGATGGTGAAATCCAATGGTGGTGGCCTGATCAATTTCAAGGCTCTTGCCATTGCTGATGGGTCTGGTGCCACACCCGCTATTTCCCCTGACTACAAGTATGATGTCTTGATCCCCTGGGGAACTCCCATCAAGGATGGTGGCCCTGAGTATACGGGTGGTGCCGTTCGCCCAACTTCTGCTGAGCAAGCTGAGCAAATTGGGATTGGCCATGATGGTATGCACTTCTTCCCTAAGGATGGCACGAGCACTACTCAGGGGATTCTCTGTATCAACCATGAATTTGGTAGAGACTCTCACGTTTTGGGCAAAGACGACCCCGAAAGTCTAGAAGATGTGCGCCTCTCCCAGCACGCCCACGGTGTTGCTGTGGTCGAAATTAAGAAAATGAGTGGCAAGTGGCAGGTTGTTGATAATGGTAAGAACCGCCGTATTCACGTCAACACTCCTGTAGAAATCGCTGGTGAAGCAGCGGGTAGTGCTTTGCTAGAAACGCCTGCTGGTAACGAGCCCAAGGGTACCGTTAACAACTGTGCCAACGGTTATACTCCCTGGGGTACTTATTTGACCTGTGAAGAAAACTTCAACGGTTACTTTGGGGCAACAGACTCCGACTGGGTACCTACTGATGAACAAGCTCGTTATGGCTTTAGCTCCACTGGTTTTGGCTACGGTTGGTACGAATTCGATCCCCGTTTCGACCTGTCTAACCCCCAATACAAAAACGAAGAAAACCGCTTTGGTTGGGTCGTTGAAATTGATCCTAATGATCCAACTCGCAAGCCCATCAAGCGGACTGAATTAGGCCGCTTCAAGCACGAGAATGCTGAACTTGTGGTCGGCGAAGGCAACCGTGTTGTCGTGTACATGGGCGACGATCAGCGCTTTGACTACATCTACAAGTTTGTCTCTGCAAACGACTACAACAAGATGTTTCAGTATGGAACCCATCCTCTGGACAGAGGGACATTGTACGTCGCAAAGTTCAACGAGAATGGTCGGGGAATCTGGATTGGCTTGAGCCGCCGGAACCCCAGATTGCGTGGCTTGTTCAAGAGCCATGATGAGATTTTGACCTATGCTCGTCTTGCCGCTGATGCTGTTGGTGCCACTCCAATGGACCGCCCAGAGTGGATCACCACTGCTCCTAACGGAGACATCTACGTTGCCTTGACCAACAATAGCCGTCGGGCTGAGCCGAATGCTCCTAACCCCTTAGCCCCTAACGCCGATGGCCACATCCTTCGCATCAAGGAAAATAATGGCAACACAGGTCGGAACTTTCTTTGGGATATTGCCATCAAGTCTGTAGAGACTCATGGTGAAGGCGACGATCGCACCTTCAGTGATCCCGATGGCTTGTGGGCTGACCCCGATGGTCGTCTGTTCATCCAGACCGATGGGGGCCAAAAGAAAGAGCTGAATAACCAGATGTTGGTTGCTGACACCCATGATTTCGGTAATATCCGCCGGATGTTCACTGGTCCTGCTGGTTGTGAAATCACGGGTATTGCTTACACACCCGATCGCCAGACCCTGTTCATCAACGTTCAGCACCCCGGCGATGGTGACCCCACTGAGACTAACTTCCCCGCACCTACTGATGGTGTCACGATTCCCCGTGATGCGACTGTCGTCATTACCAAGAAGGGTGGCGGTATCGTCGGTAGCTAGACCTGAATTATTCATGAGTGTGTCATGAAAGCCTACCCTCACGTTGCGTAGAACAGTCTGTCGGCTTCCTGAAATAAAATGAGGGCAAGAGGAAGCCCACCGTTCCTCCCCCTGTTTTCGTCGTTTAGGCACACGTCTCCTGTGGGAGGGGGCTGTTTAGGCTGGGTAGAGCCAAAAATTAGGTCACCTAAGCGGTGAGCGATCTGCTTCATCGCTTGGGCAAAGGGACAAAACGCGACCAATTCAACTAATACTCGTCGCGTGGACGTTTTGACGCGCGCACCGACTTTGATCCTCAAGTGGACCACTTGAGCAGTGGCTAAGTCGGTGCCCTCAGCCGCGTGTCGCAGGGTGATCATCAGCAGATAGGCGGCCTGAACCAGCAAGAGTCGAAACCGATTGGTAAGCTGATTGCCATTTAATTTGCGTGGCTGAACCCCGCCAGCGGCGGGATTCAGCCACCAAAATACGCAAACTAAAATAGTTTTAGCTTAACAAAGCGATGACAACTTAAGCGATCCACGCATTATCTTGGGTATGACTGTTTTTTGGTGTGGGCAAAAAACACGAATTTTCTTATTGTTCAGAGATTCAAGAACACATAGCCAGTAGAAATCAGGAGAAACACCAATGCATCGCCAACAGTTGCTCAAGCTCACTTTGACTAGTCTAGGCAGCGCTCTTGTCCTGGGTGGAATCAATGGGGGTGTTGCCATCGGCCAAAACCTTGACCTAAGCAGCCTTCCAGAACGCTGCTGTCTCCCAGCATAATACCCACCGAGCAAACCACAAGGCTCCTGCACTCAGCCCAAGTAGTACTCTAAATGATTCTGCCCAAGAATGGGCTAATGAGCTTGCCAGTAGTGGTAATTTTCGCCATAGTGGCGACTCCGGTGTTGGGGAAAATTTATTTTCATTTTCTACGTCTGGAAGCATACCCAATGCAACAACCTTAGCGGCTCAGGCAGTGGATGATTGGTACGCAGAGGAGGCTGACTATGACTACAACAATCCTGGGTTTAGTATGGCTACTGGACATTTCACCCAAGTGGTTTGGAAAAGCTCTACTGAAGTGGGATGTGGTGTTGCCCAGACCCAAAATGGTAGTTTCACGGTTGTTTATGTGGTGTGTCAGTATACGCCTCCTGGTAATTTTACGGGGCGGTTTCCTGAGAATGTACTCCAGCCCTAGGGTTCAGTCTCTATAGCAACAGACAGATTGATTCAGGAGTGTGTCCTCTGCTGTGCGGCAGGTATGCTCTTTGCTCATGTCATCAACAGCTAGCACTTTGGCTAGAATCTGATAGGTCATTGCAAGCCCAGTTCTTTCGCCACGGTACTGAGTAATTCTGTACCTAATGATTGAAGGGTGATATCAGATTCACCCTAAATTACGGAGAAGTGTGAAGGGCAATACTCCTAGCGGAGTGCGTTGCGCGATCGCCCCTTCCCATCATCATGTTCCTCTGAACAAGCTGATAAAATTCACCGATATGCTCCCCCGATGCTCCCACCTGCCTTGCTTGGCGGAATTCTGGAAGCCTGCGATCGCTATGGTGCTGCCGATCTCCTGAGGAATGCAGGTTAACTTGTGTTGGGTTTCATTGCCTCAACCCAAACCTACGCTATTTCACTACGCTATCCGCCATAGTCTCATAACGAAAATAGGAGGTGAGCGCCCCCTTTTGGGTCACTCACCTCCCAAGTTGTTAAAAGGGCAGACTCCAATCTGCCCTCTTTTTTCGTATCAATACGAAACATTCAGTTGCAAAACGGATTAAATCCTTAACACACAACACTTTCAGTTTGAGTCGGTTATACACTGTCCAGTGATCCATTGGTTATTCTCACCTGTTTGGATAAGCGGTTGAGTTGACAGCTGCCCCCTCTTATAACATCACACAATAGGCAAATCATTCTTTTTATGGTCACTTCTGTTGAACCAGCAAACCCAAACACCGGACAGCCGTATCCCGGTGCCCCAGATAATTGGAAACGCTTCTTTTCCTTCAGCACAGATCACAAAGTCATTGGCATTCAATACATCGTCACCGCCTTTGTCTTTTTCCTGATTGGTGGCCTGTTTGCCATGATCATTCGGGGTGAGTTGATTACCCCAGAAGCAGATTTGGTCGATCGCACGGTCTACAACGCCATGTTCACCATGCATGGCACCATCATGCTGTTTATGTGGACGTTTCCGGTGTTGGCGGGATTGGCGAACTATCTTGTCCCCCTGATGATTGGGGCCAGGGATATGGCCTTTCCCCGGCTGAACGCCGTAGCCTTCTGGATGGTACCCGTGTTTGGGGTAATTTTGATGGCCAGTTTTCTCGTGCCCGGTGGTCCAGCCCAGGCAGGCTGGTGGTCCTATCCCCCGGTGAGTTTGCAAAACCCCACAGGGTTGCTGTTCTATGGCCAGTTTTTATGGCTGTTGGCCGTGGCATTGTCGGGAATCTCCTCCATTCTTGGAGCCGTAAATATTGTCACCACCATCATACGGATGCGGGCACCGGGCATGACGTGGTTCCGCACCCCCGCTTTTGTCTGGACGGTTTTGAGTGCCCAGGTCATCCAG
>JBFRWC010000333.1:0-14969 GCA_051439365.1 Leptolyngbyaceae cyanobacterium | reverse complement strand
CGCAACATTTGAAACTGGCAAGGCGGCTATTTTTGCTTACGAACCTGCTGCTACCGCTGGAACGACTGATGGTAAGCGAGTAGGGTTTTTCCTACATAGTAGAAACAATGAGTTTAATAACCTCACTGATGATGGGTTGGCTCTGTTTGATGAGGCAGTGAAGTACGCGGCAAGCTAGCCCTACAGTCTTAATGTGGGTTATGTGCTAAATCAATCCTGCCCCCACATCACAAGCCCAATTTACAAGCTAGTCTAGCCAGCTAACTCAGTCCGGTGTTGTCGAAAACAAGACAGCACTGGATTTTTTTGATGGGTGCAACGAGCATAGAGTGGGGGCGATCGCCTTCTCATATCTCCCCCCACTCTTACTCCCAACTCCCACAGAAACGCGATCGCCCCCACTCCATCCACTCCATTTGATCCACAAGGGCAAAATGTAGGATATGGACAACCACCAACACTCTACCCAACACATCAAGACCGATAGTGACAAATCGCCTTCTACTCTAAAGAGCGTATCTTCAAACCGTAAGAGCAACTCAGGGAGCCGCATGACCCAATGCCTCAACATCTTTTTGTTCTAGGGTCCAGCCCAAAGCCCCCGCATTCTGCCGTGCCTGATCCGCATTCTTGGCCCCTGGAATGGGAATAACGTTGCCCTGAGCAATCAGCCAATTGAGGGCAACCTGGGCGGGGGTGCGGTCATAAGTTTGGGCGATCGCCCCTAATGTATCCAACAATGGCGCTAGTTTCTCCAGCCCTTTGCGGCTGAAACGAGGGTCAATACTCCGTGCTCCCTGGGGTTTGACCTCAGCACTGAGGGAATATTTTCCTGTGAGTAAGCCCTGGGCCAGGGGACTGTAGGCGAGAATGGTAATGCCCAAATCTTTTGCCGCTGTCATCACGCCATTGTGTTCAATTTTCCGTTCCAGCAACGAGTATTGCATTTGGTTGACGGCAAGAGGAACACCGCGATTGGCTAATAACTCGTGGGCTGTTTTCATCTGTTCAGCAGAATAGTTACTCACGCCAACGGATTGAATCCGCCCCCGTTCCACTTCATCCGCCAACGCCTTCATCAGCGTGTCTTGACTCATAAAAAAATCAAAAGGCCAATGCACCTGGTACAGCGCGATGCTGGCCACCTGCAAGCGGTACAAACTGTCATCCAGGGTGCGGCGGACGGCATCGGCAGTGAAACGCCAAGGCAACGGGAAATATTTGGTAGCGATCGCCACCGACTGAGACGTTTGCTTCAAAAATTGGCCAAGGAGCCGCTCCGATTGACCCAAACCATAGACCTCAGCCGTATCAAAGAGCGTGATCCCAGCATCGATGGCGGCATTGAATGCCTGCTGGAGTTGCTCATCGCTGTAATCCTTGCCATAGCTCCAAAACAGGCTATCCCCCCAAGCCCATGTGCCGATGCCCAAGGCCGGAACCACAGGACCATTTGGCCCCAATTGAACGGTTTGCTGTGCAGTATCAGATTCCATCGCCTTCTATTAATAGCCCTCTGCTGATGAGTAATGAATAACTTTGCTAGACTGGACCCACTCTACACGGTGGCTCAACTCTCATTATTATGGCTTTCTTCCTGGGCGATTGGTCTTCGGTTCGGTCCTTCTTTGGCCAAGCACGATTACGCACTCTTCCCCGTCCGCTCCTGATTGGACTGATGGCTGTGGGTGTAGCTGGAGGGGTGCGATCGCTCCCCTATCTGGCTCCCATTCGCGCTGCGGATTTGACTCAGGTGGATGAAGCGGTGACAGTGAGCGATCGCCACGGTCAGCCCTTGGGCACCTTGCTGAGTCGAGACCAAGATCACACGATGGTGGTGGATCTAGAAGAGATTTCCCCTGTCTTCATCCAGGCAATGCTGGCAGCGGAAGACGGACGCTACTATCACCACGGTCCCCTGGATTTGAGGGCGATCGTCCGCGCCAGTTACAACAGCGCCAGGGCCGGACGGATCACCAGCGGTGCCTCCACAATTACCATGCAGTTGGCCCGGATGATTAACCCCAGCCCCCGCACCATTATGGGCAAGGTGGAGGAAATTTGGACGGCATGGCGCCTAGATGCGGGGATGAGTCGGGATGACATTCTCGCCGCTTACGTGAATCGTATCCCGATGGGCAGCAATATTTACGGTGTGGAAGCGGCCTCTCTGGTGTATTTTGGCGTGTCGTCTAGGGATTTAACCGTAGCCCAAGCCAGTATTTTGGCAGCGCTGCCTAACAATCCCACCTATTTGAATCCCTACTATTACTGGGAGATATTAAAACAACGACAGCAGTATGTCCTAGAGCAGATGGTGCAGGATGGGTGGATTACGGAGGAAGAGGGCGATCGCGCTTTTGCCACCGAACTCACTCTCCATCCCCGTCAATACGGCATTGAAATGGCTCCTCATTTTCTCTTTTGGGTGGCAGAGCAATTGCCCGACGATCACCCGTCAGAAGTCCGTACTACCTTGGATCGGGACTTGCAGCAGTTTGTCCAAACCCAAGTGACCCAAGTGGTGCGATCGCTGGCTGATCGCAATGTGCAACAAGGGGCAGCGATCGTTATCGATAACCACAGCGGTGAGGTCTTAGCCTACGTAGGAGCCGTGGACTACTTCGACCATCGCCGCAACGGTCAAAATGACGGGGTGCAAGCCTTGCGCCAACCCGGTTCCACCCTCAAACCCTTTTTGTATGAGTTGGCCTTGGAACAAAAGCAGATTCGGCCCAACACCATTCTCGCAGACATCCCCACCTACTATCCTATTCCCGGTGCCCAGTTGTATAACCCCACCGATTACGACGGCACCTTTCAAGGTCCGGTGCGGGTACGATTGGCCTTAGCCAACTCTCTCAATGTACCAGCGGTACGGGTGTTAGAGCAGGTGGGCGTATCCTCATTTCTCCAACGGTTACAGGATTTAGGCTTTCGCCATTTGGAGCAGTCCCCGGAACATTACGGCTTGGGCCTAGCCTTAGGCAGCGGTGAAGTCAGCCTGTGGGAACTCGCTCAAGCCTATTTGACAATGGCCCACCAAGGGCAAACCGTCTCACTCAAAGTTTTCAGTAATGACGAGATTAACGACGAGATTAATGACGAGATTGGCGATTCCAGCCAAAATCCCCTTCCGTCAGCGGATACTGCTACCACTTGGGCCTTGGTGACAGATATGTTGAGCGATCGCCATGCCCGTGCCCGGTCCTTTGGCGTGGATTCCGTCCTTAGTCTGCCCTTCCATGCTGCCGTAAAAACGGGCACCTCCTCCAACTACCGCGATACTTGGACCGTGGGATTCACCAGCGACTACACCGTCGCCACCTGGATCGGCAACTTTGACGGCACCCCCATGCGCCAGGTTTCCGGTGTCACTGGGGCTGCACCCCTCTGGAACCGAATTATGCTCCACCTCCACCAAGACAACGAACCCACCCCCTTACCACCCCCGTCAGCACTAACCCAACGACCCATTTGTGCCCTCTCCGGCTCCAAACCCACACCCATCTGCCCCACCATCGTGGAAGAATACCTTTATCCTGAAGACTTAGCTGCCTATGAGCAAGAAATCGATACGGTGTATCAACCTGTGGCAGATAGTAGAAATAATGGTCCCAACTATTCGCTGAATCTTCCCGCTGAATATGACGAATGGCTCTCCCAACAAGCCACTCCCGCCTTTCCCTTAAACCAACTGCGGATCGTGTCACCGTTAGAGGGCGATCGCTATCTCCTCCCATCCACCTACACCCCTGACATCCGCGATCCACACCAGCGCCTAGAGTTTAAAGTGGCTGGCTTAGCTCCGGGACAATCTGTAGAATGGTGGTTGAATGGCGATCGCCTTGACAGCACCGTCGTATCCAGCAATTCTTACTTCTGGTCGCTACAACCAGGAGAGTGGACCTTGGAAGTGCGGCAGGGAGAAGAGAGTGATCGGGTTCAATTTGAGGTAGAAGTTAAGGATATTAATAAATCAACCCGTGGGTTTTCCTTTGACCCATAAGGACCATAGATCATGTCAGCTTGGCAGAATTAGCCAATTGAAAATATCCGTCGCTGATAGTTCTAAATCAATACCTGGTAATATTGGTAATGGCTGTGTTCCTTGATAAAGCTTGACCCTGGATTCTGGCAACACTGCCAGAACACTTTCACTATCTGGGTCGAGTAACCAGCCCAACTCCATGCCGTGGTCCGCACAATGGAGTAAATTCGCTAACACCTTAGTCTGGGATTGATCAGGTGACAAAATCTCGATTGCCCAATCGGGGTGGCATTCAAATCGGTTGGCAATTCGGCCTGTAGAGGTTCGAGGAATCCGAGACCAACGAAAAACGGAAATATCTGGGATAATTGCGGCCCCACCGAAAATACAACGCAATTCGGGAAAGGCGTAGGCCACGTTATTGACGGTGGCGATCGCATTAATGCGGCTAATCAGGGTACCTTGCAGGACGCTATGTTCTCCTTGAGGCATCGGTTTCTGGGTGACTTGACCGTTGAGAAATTCGCTGGCAGGTTTGGTCGCGGGCGATCGCAAAAATGCTTCCAAGGTAATCGCCTGAGTTGGTGTTTGAACCATAACATTCATTCACTGATAAATTTCACGTTTTCTGGATCGGGAGTTTGAGTTCCTCAAGGGTTAAATCTTTGATTTGCATGGGGTTGAACGAAAGGACTGTGTTACCTCTATTCTGGCATGATGGTGAGAAATGGGCGATCGCTTTTTGCTTCAGGAGGGGCGATCGCCAAGAACCCCGGATTCTTGGAGAATCCGGGGTTCTCGTTCAGACTTAACCCCTCACCTCAACTCTCCTGTACTACCTGCCGGGGATCGTGAAGCTCTGAGTCGCGGCAAACGCCGACCCCATGTAGCCCGTATCCACTGCCTGCACCGACCAATAATAGGTTCCCGGCTCCAATCCCTTCAACAGCCAACCCGTATTGTGG
The DNA here is from genome assembly GCA_051439365.1 of Leptolyngbyaceae cyanobacterium. GTDB lineage: Bacteria > Cyanobacteriota > Cyanobacteriia > CAKZMO01 > CAKZMO01 > JAAHGY01. Next base: position 10,013 of record JBFRWC010000333.1, on the reverse strand, counting down.
TTTGTATTCCCCATCTCCACCACCATCCGCTTACCAGAACTGGTAGACATTGGTGACATAATTTCGCCTCCACTAGGAGTGGTGCCCACGCGCAAGTTATAGGTCAACCCATTCTGCGGAGTCTGAGCATCCGTCGCCTTTTGCCAGCCGAACGTTACTGTACTTCCGCTCACTGAAGTTGATAACCCACTCGGAGCTAATGGAGCAGTATTTTCAGAAATGCTGTTATTGGTGAACAACTTAGTCACATAGGAACTTGAATCTCCAGAAGCAACAATGTCTAAATCCCCATCATTATCATAATCACCCCACGAGGCAGAATATGACCAAGGAAAGTCGCTGTTATCAAAGCCTTGCAGGCTAGCATCAATAAAACTACCATTGTCATTCTGGTAAATAAGGGGTTGCAAGCCGCCGCTAGAATAGCCACCTCTTAACAAAAAGTCTAAGTCTCCGTCATTATCATAATCTGCCCAACCTCCAAAACCATCACCATTCCAAAGGCTAGGCAGGTCACTTCCGATATCGGTAAAGCTCCCATTATCATTGCGATAGATTAGGGTTCTAGACCATTCATCGGGCCAATTTTCTGGGCGACCCGTGAGAATGATATCTAAATCTCCATCATTGTCGTAATCCCCCCAAGCCCCTTCACCATAGGTTTTCGATAGAGACACATTAGCGTCTACCAAAACTCCATTATCATTTCGGTAAATGCGAGTAACATACTCACCCTCTTCAGTGCCGTCACTGTATCGGACAGTTTTGTAACCTACAACTAAAAGGTCGAGATCACGATCGCCATCATAATCTCCCCAAGAATGTGTGCCAGTACCTGCGGCAATCAATGAGTGACCACTATCAACGAAAGTTTCGGCATCGTTGCGATAGAGTTTCGTTTCATTGACATCCCCAATTAACGCATCCAAGTCTCCATCATTGTCGTAATCGATCCAACTGACTTGCGACGAGTAAACAGAATATGATTGTCCCGGTGGCATTTGCACATTGAGACTAGCGTTGATATCTATAAAGTTCCCACTGTCGTTCCGGTAGATTTTTGAGTTCAGTATAGATTCTGAGACTAGCAAGTCTAAGTCACCGTCATTGTCATAGTCTCCCCACGCAAAATCTCCTCGCGTTCCGATAATTGACGAACTTACTTCAATAAAATTTGCCTGACTATTGTGGAGCAATTTTGCATCACGGTCATCAAAATCATCGTTCATTGATCCCATCAGTAGTAGATCGAGATCACCATCGCTATCATAGTCTCCCCATTGAGTGGAATCTACATCATAAACACCAGGCAAAGACATACCTGAGTCGGTAAATGTATCCACGACAAAGCTGTCCTCAGTGGTGAAGGCTGACCCCATATAACCTGTGTCAACAGATTGTACCGACCAGTAGTAGGTGCCAGGAGCCAGATTCTTGATAATCCAACTGGTGTTGTGGTTAGTATTTCCCATTTCTACAACCATTCGCTTCCCTGTACTAGTAGACATGGGAGCCATAATTTCACATCCACCGGGAGTTGTACCAATCCGAAGATTATAGGTCAATCCATTTTGTGGTGTCTGCACATCTGTTGCCTTCTGCCAGTTAAATGTTACGGTGCTACCACTCACAGAAGTCGATAGCCCTGTTGGTGCCGTTGGTGCAGTATTGCTAACACGACTGTTGTTCTTGAGTATTACCGCTGTGCCCGGAGAGTAACTTTCAGAACCTCCATTAATCTCGACACTCGCTAGAATATCGAGATCCCCATCGTTATCGTAATCACCCCAAGATGCCGATCTGCTTTCGATCGCATTTAATGTGTCAATCGGTTTGGCAACAAAGCTACCCCCAACGTTGTCGAAAATACTTAGAGGCTCTACTGAACCACCAGATCCAGTAATTAAAATATCGAGATCCCCATCGTTATCGTAATCAGCCCATCCTCCAAGGCCACTAATGGCATCCAAACTGATATCGACATTAGCGTCACTAAAGGTGCCGTTGGTATTACGGTATATTTTCACCCTATTAGAACCAAGCTGTAAGAGTGTTCCCGAATTACCGACAAGGAGAATATCAAGATCGCCATCGTTATCATAGTCGCCCCACGCCGAGCCACTAAAATTGGACTCTAAGCCAGCATTAGCATCAACAAAAGTACCATTCTCATTCCGATAAACCTTGGTATTTAGATTATCGGCTGCACTTTCCTGGAATCCAGATATTAACAAGTCAAGATCCCGATCGCCATCATAATCTCCCCATGAAGCTAGAGCACCCATCCCAATAGAGAAAGAATCATTAGTTTTAGTAAATCGACCTGAGTCATTACGATAGACCGCAGCGTAGCCTTGATGTGCAGTTATAACAAAGTCAAGATCCCCATCATTATCGTAATCACCCCAACTAATCGAGTTTCCCTCATCTCCAGCATAAAGCCCAGTATTAAAGTCCCAAGTGAAACTTCCATTTGTATTACGGTAAAGCTTGGGATCACCTGGATTACCCGTCGTCAAAGCGTCTAAATCACCATCATTATCATAATCACTCCATGAAACTAACTCGTTATAAGAGAGAAATGGTGCATTATCTGTAAATGTGCCGCCAGTATTGTTGTAAACCAAGGCTTCTTCCGTATCAGAAGCATTAGTGCCAGCTAGGGAAAAATCTAAATCTCCATCTCCATCATAATCGGCCCAATGTGTAACCTTAGTCCCAAACGTAGGTTCAATTGCAGCCAAAACAATGCCTGAGTTCGTGAAAAGTGCTGTGTTATTTACTATTACAGAGTCGTAGTTGACTTCGTAGCCGATGTCGTCGAGGATAGCGATGTCGAAGACGTTGTAAAGCTTGCGGGTACCAACGGTTAAATCGGGATCGAGGGCGGCTTCGCCAGAGCCGTTGTATTCGTATTCTTCTGCAATATGTCTGGCATCATCAGTGAGGGGTAAGGAAGAACCGCCGTTTTTCTCAGTGGTCTTGCTACCCGTAAAGTAGGATTTACCATTCGCTGTGCCAACTAAGTTATCGAATGCATCGGCGGACCCAATCCCTAAAATATGTCCGATTTCATGGACTGCGACGGACACAAAATCATTTTGGCCGCTGGGAATCGTGTCGGACGGATCAGGGGTGGAGTCGAAGTACCAAGGTTTGGTTGTACTGAAAGCAATTGATCCAGTCCAGGGTTCAAAGTCATTACCTCGATACCTTTCTTCTAGTTGTGATCCGCTAAACCAGTAACCAGATGCACCACCAATTCCCAGGGAACCGCCTAAGTCACGGGCACCCACAAAGATTCTCAAGTCATCGATCGTGCTGGCAGATTCAAATTGGGTCATTGTGTTGGACTGAGGATCTCTGACACTCAGAGTCGTTCCCGCAGGCACGTCATAGAATTCATCTTCAATAATCGCTTCGATTAAGTCTGCGGCGGCTTCGAGGGCAGCTTTCTTGGTGCTGTCAAACCAGCCATTAGTGTCAAACCGATAGTCAAATTCAATGTTGAAGCCGTTATCGCTGATGCTAAAGTTGCTGGCACTCCAGCCATAGACGGTACTGTCCGCCGTGCTACTGATTTTGATCCGGTAATCGTGGCCGTTGGTCAGGGTTGTAGGCACTTGCCATGCAAACAAACCATCACTGGCTTCAGAGCTATCAATGGTTTGCACAAAACTATTGCCTTTATATAACTCCAGCTTGACATTACCACTCAGGTTGTCATTCCAAGTGATATCGGTCGTGCTGCCACGCTTGAGAGTTTCGCCACCATTGGGAGTCACTGAATTAATGTGAGACGATACCACAGGTGACAGGTCATTGTCGGTAATGGTGACGGTTGCGGCGATCGCAGTCCCCAGATCATAAGCGCTGCCTGAGTTGAGGGTTAGGGTGACAGTCTCATGGTCTTCAACGACGGTATCGTTAACGGGAGTAATAGGGATATCAACGGTGCTAGCTCCAGCGGCGAAGGTAACACTACCGGGAAGGGCGGTGTAATCGCTGGTGCTGGTGGCGCTACCGGACACGCCATAGCTAACGGTGAGGGAACTACTGGTACTTCCTGTGCGAGTCAGGCGAAAGCTTCCAGGATTAGAGTTACTGGCCGTTTCTGCCGCGATCGCATCAGTGGCACTAAGAGAAACAGTAGATTTGGGCGTTGGAATAGCCATAGGAGGAGGGCTTGAACCTGGTGCTGGAACCGTTACTGTTCCTCCAATGACTTCAGTTTCAGGGAGTGGAGGAGCAATAGGAGGAGGGCTTGAACCTGGTGCTGGAAGCGTTACTGTTCCCTCCGTGACTTCAGTTTCGGGGGGTTGAGGTTGGGTACTCCCCAAGGGAATCGTGGACTGTCGCCAGTTCGCGGCGATCGGGGCCACATCATTGAATACCCGCACGTTATCGGCGGTCGCCGCGTTGCCAAACACCTCCCCATCCAAGACAACATTCGGACTCGAATAAACATTCTTGCGATCAAAAGCATAGGACATGATTGTGCCAGCACCACTGGGAGTGGTGTAACCATATCCATAGGGATAATGGGGTTCTCTCTTGGCATCTTTGAGATTATGTTGGGCACCAAAGTTATGGCCAATTTCGTGGCCCAATGACTTGCGGTTACGGGCCATGTCAGTTTCAACAACGCTAAACGCCCAATCCGCAAACCATGCCGCAGGTTTTTCGCTCATGGTGAAGGCCCGACTCCCCGCATCAGAGTGACCTAAGAACAAACTCACTAAATCAGCCCCATAGCTGTCCCGCAGGCTATGCACCCTATCCATCAACCCATCCGACTTGTTTTGCAAGGCCCTCAAATCGGTGCCTGAGTTACCCGATTCGGCGTAGCTGACTTCAGCAGTATGCACGAGTCGCAAGCGGGGATTGATGCCACTGTTGGTGTAGCCTTGGTTGATTTCATCCACCGACGACTGAATCAGTTGATTGATTCCGACTGCACCGCCCTCTTTATCACGGGCTTGGGGCGTGTACACCACCATGATGTCAATGATCGAGCCATCATCTTGGGTTCCTGCTGGTGTATCTGCCGCAGTGGGGGGAACGTTCACCGTGATGGGATCGGCATGGGGAGATTCGGTCAGAAGCTTGAGGGAGTAGTTGGTATCGGCATTATGACTATCGTCGGGTAACACCCGCACCGCGTAGCTACCCGGAGCTAATTCGCTGTTGAGTAAAATGGTGCCATCGTTGGTGCTAGTGATGGTATCGATGACTTCACCGTTATCCACTACATTGTTGCCATTCTGGTCTTGGAATAACTCAACGCTTGAGCCAGCGGTAAGACCATCAAGCTTGAGGTAGAACTCTTTTGAGTTGTCTACATCGAAGCCATAAATATTGTCCGTATTGGCATTACCCGTAAATTCACTGACAGTGGCTCCACTGAAATCAAGCGGGGCATCCTGAGTATTATCGAGACTGATACCAATGGGATTTTCGGGAGGATTGGCGGCAAGATTGAGTTTGTATCTAGTTTTGCCCTTACGTTGATACACTCGCACGTAGTATTGGCCGGAATCCAGCTCGAGGCTGAGGGATTCATCGGCGGTGCCTTTGCTGCGCGATCGCCCCAGCGTTTTCAAATACTTACGAGCGTCTTTCTTCTTTAGTTGATCAAAATTAACTCTCCCGATCGCCTTCAGAGCCTTTCTAGCATTACCTTTGAACTCATAGACTTCAAGATCGGCACCGTTCCCCTTTTGCCCAAACACATCAACGCCGAGACTGGCGCGATCGCCTAACTCAATCCGGTAAAAATCATTGGGATCAGTCTCTTTGAGCCCCCCCCTGGCATTAAAGTCTCCATTGCCTTCCAGGCTAACTTTTTTGGCTTTCTTGAGTTGATGATACTTCGGCATCGTGAGGTGGCTCCTATTTCAAGGCTTGAGGACATAAACAAGGCATAACCAACCAACAAAAATGTAGAGAATTGGCCTGAACTCTTTCACATCAACGCAAATTCTCTGTATTTTCCTGTAAAACTCTCAAGTAGTTTGAGGTTTGCTTTAGTTTTAGTTGAATTGTGGGAAAAGAACGTCAGCAAAAATACTAGTATTGACCAGATAGTTAAGAAAATACTGTGATTATGCTGTTCTTATTAACTTTTGTGGCGTATCTCAAAGGCTGTTATGGAAAACAGCGTGTCTCAATGACTCGTGGCTTTTCGGTGAACTGAATTATTGCAAGACTTGATGCTTAGGGTTAGACCAGACAAGCTAAACGCTACAATATGTGTCAGGTTACACAGAATTTGCGCGACCTTGTATTTGACCCATAGACTTTTGTAGGGGGCGGCTGGTTTTGCAAACGACCCGGACAACTAAGAAGAAGACGAATCCCCAGGAAACCGACTGGGGCGCGATCGCCACTGAGCTCGAACAAATTGTTGGGAAACGAGGTGTAGTGAGGCGCAAGGAAGAACTCCTGGTCTACGAGTGTGATGGATTGACCAGCTATCGTCAACGGCCAGCACTGGTGGTACTACCACGAACGACGGAGGAAGTGGCGGCGGTGGTGAAAGTATGCGATCGCGCCCAGATTCCCTTTGTGGCTCGTGGCTCAGGGACCGGACTGTCTGGGGGTGCCCTGCCCATTGAAAACTGCCTATTAATTGTCACGGTTCGGATGAATCGCATTCTCAAGGTGGATTTGGATAACCAGCAAGTGGTGGTGCAACCGGGCGTGATTAACAACTGGGTGACGCAGACCGTTAGTGGAGCCGGATTTTACTACGCGCCTGATCCCTCTAGCCAAAGTGTTTGTTCCATTGGGGGGAATGTAGCAGAAAACTCTGGTGGAGTTCATTGCCTCAAATATGGTGTCACCGTCAACCATGTGCTGAAGCTGACCATTGTCACCCCAGAGGGGGCGATCGTGGACATTGGCGCTTCAGTACCAGAATCACCAGGATATGATCTGACTGGGATATTTGTGGGATCGGAGGGAACCCTGGGCATCGCTACCGAAATTACCCTACGAATTCTTAAGGTACCTGACTCGATTCAAGTGCTGCTGGCAGATTTCATGAGCGTAGAGGCTGCAGGACAAACGGTATCCGATGTGATCAGTGCGGGCATCATTCCGGCTGGCATGGAAATGATGGACAATTTCAGCATCAATGCGGTGGAAGATGTGGTCAAGACCGATTGCTATCCCCGTGATGCGGAGGCGATTCTGCTGATTGAGCTGGATGGACTCGCGGTAGAAGTCGCAGCGAATATTCAGCGAGTGGAGCAAATTTGTCGGCGGAATGGGGCTAGGGATGTGGCGATCGCCACCGATGCCCAGGAACGGCTGACCCTTTGGAAAGGCCGCAAAGCTGCCTTTGCTGCAATGGGCAAAATTAGCCCCGACTATTACGTCCAAGATGGGGTGATTCCCCGCAGTCAGTTGCCCTACGTATTGCAGGAAATCGCCACATTGAGCCAAACCTATGGCTACGGTGTCGCGAATGTCTTCCATGCGGGTGATGGGAATCTTCATCCCTTGGTGTTGTACGACAACAGCGTCCCGGGGCAACTGGAGCAGGTGGAAGCCTTGGGCGGGGAAATTCTTAAGCTTTGCGTCAAGGTCGGCGGTAGCATTTCTGGCGAACATGGCATCGGTGCGGATAAGCGCTGCTATATGCCTGCCATGTTTTCCGACACCGACTTGGAAACGATGCAATGGGTGCGCCAGGTCTTTGATCCGAAAGCGATCGCCAACCCCGAAAAGCTGTTTCCTTCCCCTCGCACCTGTGGTGAAGCTGCCCGTGCCCAAGCACAGCAACAATTCCCCAACGTAGAGCGGTTTTGACAGTCAAGATCATTCCAATAATGTCCACGCTAAGGGCGCGATCGCCCATTGGCGTGATGAGTTATGGCTCAACGATCACGGGCATCCCCAATTCAGCGATCGCATACAGTTCCCTCACATCCTGATTCAACATCCGGATACAGCCGTGGGAAGCTGCTTGTCCCACTGACGCTTCATTGGGTGTGCCGTGAAATCCAATCACATTATTACCATCCGTCCAAAATCCAATCCAGCGATCGCCCAGGGGATTACCCGCCCCAGCCGGAACAATATTGCCATTAAAGGGATTTTTCCAGGCTGGATCTTCCTGCATCTGCATGACAATATATTCTCCCACAGGGGTTTCCCAACCAGGTCGGCCCACCGCAATCGGATAGCTAGTTTGCACATCATCTCCCCGGTACACATAAACACGTCGCTGGCTGAGACGAATGACCAGACGAATCGGATAGACGATTTCAGGAAAAATCGGGTCGGGGAATGGGGGAGTCAACCGGCTTAAATCGGGGAAATAGGGACCACGGCGCAACCGAATCACTCGATTGCGAGAGGCTTGGGCAATAGTCCGCGTCTTAGAGATGGCGAAGTTGGGCGAAGGAGATGGGGCGATCGCCCGACTCTTGTTCTCTGTTACCGCCGCCAACCCTGCAACCTGGACACCCATCAGCAACCCCATACTAGCGGTCATGGCCGCCGCCATCGTAGCCACCGCCGCCAATCGCCCCTCTAGGACGATGCCATTTCGTTGCCCTGACCTCTGCATTGCTGATTGATTGTAGTGTGTTTCATTCTGGCCATATCTTAGACTATAATTCATGCCCAGCGCTGACCTTCAGGACAGAAAAATGAGGTCCAACCCCAAAACGCCCCAACGCCCCAACGCCCCAACGCCCCTACCCCAAATACCCCCGTGGCGTAATCATCTTGCCCTGATGCAAAAAGGTACTGGCATTGCCAATTAACACTACCGTGAGCATATCGATGGTGTTCACATCTACATCTGCCAATGTGAGGCAATCAATCGATTCGCCCTCCCGGTACAGGGAACGAGCGATCGCCACCGGAGTTTGGGGCGATCGCCATTTTTGCAGGATCTCCAAGGCAATCTCAATGCCCTTCAGTCGAGTCTTGGAGCGGGGATTATAGAGCGCCACCACAAAATCGGCTTGGGCAGCGGCTTCCAGACGTTGTTCAATTACAGGCCAAGGGGTGAGTAAATCTGACAGGGAAATAGCACAAAAATCGTGCATCAAGGGGGCACCCACACGGGCGGCGATCGCTTGCAGGGCCGTAATTCCTGGGATCACGTCCACACTGGGAGTTTGACCATCCCATTCACTCCGGGCTAAGCATTCCAACACCAATCCCGCCATCCCATAGATGCCACAATCGCCAGAGGAAACCATTCCCACGGTCAAACCCTGACGAGCTAAGGTGACTGCCCGTTCGGCCCGTTGCACCTCCTGGGTAATCTGACTGGATTCAATCACCTGGTTGGCCTGAAACAGGGGCCGCAGCAGATCCAAATACAAACCATAACCGATGACTACATCACAGCGCAGCAGAGCCGTTCGAGCCGCAGCGGTGAGTTGGCTGAGGGCACCAGGACCAGACCCAATTAGGTAAAGCTGACCGGGACGGGGATTATATTCTTGCTGAGCACGGGCGATCGCAATCGTGCAGGCTCCTTGGTCGGATTTGAAGATTTGTTTGGGGACGATGAGGGAGTGAGGGAGTGGGGGAGTTAGGGAGTTAGGGAGTGGGGGAGTGGGGGAGTGGGAGGGAGGGGGGGTGGGGATGGTTTGGGTGGCGAGGAGGGCGGCGGCTTCGGCGACGGAGGGGGTGCCGACGGATTGGGCGACGACTGTGGAGGGATTGGGGACGGATGGGGTTTGGAGTTGCTCAGCGGTGAAGTGGCGGATCGGCCAGTGGTATTGCTGGGCTAGATGTTGGAAGGCGGGTTCGTCTTGTTTGAGGTCGATGGTGGCGATTCCGGCGATCGCCTCCCAGACCAGCCCATGATCTTGCATTAATTGGCGCAAGTGGCTTTCAATCAAACCCACATCAGTATTTCGCTCACAGCCCAAGCCGATCCAAAGGGTGCGGGGATGCCAGCAGATCGTGGGGACTTTAGAGGCGGGTGGATGTTGATCTGAGATATGGAGATATGGAGATGGGGGAGTGGGGGAGTAGGGGAG
>JBFRWC010000332.1:0-6720 GCA_051439365.1 Leptolyngbyaceae cyanobacterium | reverse complement strand
TTGGTAAAGCACTTTGAGTTCTGCTTGTGAGGGTACAACTAATGTTTCTCCAGTTGATGCTGGAGTTGACTCTGGTAGCACGTTCATCACTGGGGAGGCACTAGTTTCGTAACACCACCTGAGTTTTAGTAGTTGTTGTAATGCTTCCAAGAGCGCCCCCAAATCCAAGGGCTTGGGCAAGAAAAGATCACAACCGGCTTCCAAGCTGGCATTCTGATCAACCTTAGATAGACTCGCCGATGAGATGATAATTGGAATCGTTTGGAGAATGGCTTCTTGGCGCAAATGACGAGTCATGGTTAACCCATCCATTTTGGGCATCACCACATCGGTGATAATTAAATCGGGTTGTAATCGCATGGCTTGTTTTAACCCCATTTCCCCATCTTCAGCCGAGACGACTTTAAACCCTAGAGGTTCCAGCATACTACTGACCACGGAACAATTTTCAGGATAATCATCTACGACAAGAATCTGGCGCTGCTGCCCTTCATAACCGTTAATCTGGGCTATGGGTGATGAATCAGGAATTTCAACCCAATCCCTCGCGAATGGCAACTCAACCTCAAACGAGAAACAACTACCCCGACCCAGGGTACTAGCAACCTGAATCTGACTCCCCATCATTTCGACAATCTGTTGACTAATCGCTAGTCCCAATCCCGTTCCTTGGGCATTGCGATCGCGATTCCCGGCCTGTTCAAAGGGTAAGAAGATCCCCTCTAGGTGATCGGGGGCAATGCCAATCCCCGTATCTTGAATGGTAAATCGAATGACTTGATTAGCAACAGGTTGCACTTGTAATGTCACGGTTCCCATATCTGTAAACTTCACGGCATTACTGAGAAGATTAAGTAAGACCTGCCGTAGCCGTTTGTCATCAGCATATATGGCCGTGGGTAAGTTTTCTGCCATCTCAAAGTTGAACGTAATCCCTTTTTGTTGGGCCTTAATTTGGCAAATCTCAGCCGTGGCTTCTAAAAAACTGAAAAAATGGAAATCTTGGGGATATAACTCCATTTTTCTGGCTTCAATTTTAGCCAGATCTAAAATGTCGTTAATTAAGGTTAGGAGGTGTTCGCCACACTGACGAATAATTCGCAACCCCTTGCGTTGCTTAGCGGTGAGATGGGAGTCTTGCTGTAAAATTTGCGCGTAGCCCAAAATGCCATTGAGGGGAGTTCTTAACTCATGATTCATATTCGCTAAGAACTCACTTTTGGCATGGTTTGCTCCTTCTGCCACTTCTTTTGCCTGTTCCAGTTCCAAGGTCCGTTCCGCTTTTTCCTCTAACAGACGTTTGACCCGCTGGATGAGCTGGTTCAACGAATCGGTTAACACCCCCACTTCGTCTGTTGTGGTGATGGGGGCTTGCAGATCAAAGTTGGACTCTTGGGTCACTTGTTTCGCCACTTGATTGGCCGCTGTCAAGGGACGAGCGATCGCCCGACTGGTCATTATTGCCAGTAGTGTTGCCACCAGAGCAGAGAGGACAATGCCAATCCCAGTAATCTGGGAACGGATTCGCTGAGCGTGATTAAAGGCGACTTTAGCCTGAGCATACTCTTCCTCAGCCGCTTTAATACTTTGAATTAGCCGTTCCGATAGCCGTTCAAAGGTAATCCCTAGTTGCACAATCTCTCCAGTGTTAGTCTCGCCCAACAGTTCCTGTCGCACGGCTTGGATTTGAGACTGGGGGACATCTGCTGGATCGTATTGTCGCCACAGATCTTGGATGCGATCGCGGTAATGATGGGTCGTGGTTTCATACTGCTGGGCCAAGTCTTGCAAGGTCGCATCACTGACGCTGCCGACTTGAGGATTGTCCGCTGCAAAGAGGGTAATGGCTTCAGTCAGATCTAAGGTATGTTGGACATCATCCATAAACTTGACGGTCTCATACTGAAACCAAATGGAATCCCCAACCACATTTATAAGGCGCTGGGGATGGGATCGCACCTCCAACACCCCTTTCTCCAGTTCATTCAATAATCGGCGCTGTTCATTGGTCAGCATAAGACGGTCAAGGGCCTGCCGCTGATAGGATTCCCCCACCATCAACCCCGCACCAACCCCAAGACTAGCAATGCAGATACTACAGGCAAAGCTGTAGCTGATCTTGTGGGCGATACCCAAACGAGTCAGACCCAGACAAGCAAAGCCCCATTGCTGTGGCCACAGTCGCTGGGTGACGGGGCTAGGTAGATTTTGGAGGTTCCTGGGGGAATGGCGCTTACTGAACAAATTCACCTTGCCCAAGCGCCTCATAAACCGCTCGAATGGAATCATAATCTTCGTCCAAGGCAGGTTTCAGAGTAGAACCGATATATTTGGTTTCATGGAGTGCCAAGGCCGAAACCAATTCATCCTCATCTTCTAACAGACGACTTCGTATCGTGTCCACCAGCGAGGGGGCAAGACTACTGCTGGCCAAGATAATATCGCTGGGAAGCGGATCACCCTGCGTTAACACCGTGAACGACCCGGCATCGTCTTGCAGCATATCCTGATAGTCTCTGGCTGCACCACCCCAAGCATCCACCTCCCCTGCTTTCAGGGCCTCAGCACTGCCATCATCCCCTAGCATTTCCACCGTCAAGTCTACTTTCGGATCAAGTCCGGCTTCCATCAACAAAAAGGTTGGTCCCAAATGACCACTGGTTGAGCCGATATCTGACATGGCGATGGTTTGTCCTTGCAAATCAAGGATACTAGAAATCTCACTATCCGCCGGAACAACCAACAAAGAGTGATAATCGGGCCGAGTTACGGCAATGACGGGGATAGCGTTGGTACGGGAGTTAATGATCACATATTCCGATGGTCCGGCTAACGCGAGATCAATCTCACCCCGCTTTAAGGCCACGGTGGCAGCGGTGTAGTTTTCCACCGGAACAAACTCCACTTCAGTATCCAGAGCAGCGGCGATCGCCAAGCGAAACTCATCATAACTTTGCTCCAGTTCTTCGAGACCACTGACATCGGTGACCGCGAGGCGAATAGTGGGCAATTCTTCTACGGTAGCGGTGGCCCCAGACGGGAACGGAGGAGTGGCAGGAGAACAGGCGATCGCCATACCCACCAGCAGCAACATTGGATAGGCAAACAGTTGTCGTCTTTTCATCATTCGTTCGGTTAGATTGGTCAATCACTCATGGTTTTAGCTCAGAGCCCTGGTCATCCAGACCGTTGAATCCTCACAAGATAGCAATGAAGGCAATGAAGGGAAAGGCGTTCATCGGAATTGGCCCACGGAAACAGGAGTCGTTGGCCCAACGGGTAAGGACGAGGGGCAGGCTTATCTGAAAACAGACACATTAGATAGACACACTGAAAGCGCCAAGTTCATTGCCCTGAATTTACCAATCTTTACGATTGCCATCACCCCTAGATTTGTGGACAACCCTATGGTACCCAAGCCCATCAGATTGCTAACTGAGTACATGTACGCAATCTAAATTGGCCTAGATCATCAATCCAGCCAGAAGTTTTTTGACCTTTGAGTAAATTTGAGAGCGTCCCCGGTTGGAGGCGCTTTTTTTCATGGGGCTGGAACCATTGGAGATAAACGGCTGGGCGCGATCGCTAGACTGGTCACTATCACTAGACTGGGCGCGATCGCTCACTATCATCCACCTGCTTGATGAGCGATCGCTCCACCCTCAGCGGTTCCCCATCGGGTAACGGCTTCACCTGAGCCGTTAGATCCAGCCAGGGCTGTAGCTGTCCTGCTTGAAAGGTCCGGCTCATCACCACATAAATCGACGTTTGATCGCAGCCAATCCCCGCCGCGATCACCGACTGCCAAGATTGAGCCTGGAGTTCATCGGTTAGCTGCCAAAACCCTCGACCACTGCTGTCTGCTTGCCATTCAAGCTGCCGTACAAATCGGAACGGAGCAGGTTTCTTCCCCGTAATCAACACTTTTTGGAGCAACGAACGAATCAGATTAGGAAAAAAGCGACCCACCGTAAACATTACCAGCCGTAAAATCAGCAAATTGAACGGGGTCATCTGCTTTTGCTTGGCCCAACCCAAGTTCCCTTGAATCAGAATGCGATCGCGCTCCACTTGAATTTCGGATGGCCCAACCAGATGACCCACCGCATTTTTTAGCTTGTTGCCTGATTTAACTTGGAGAGAAAATTGGGTATCGGAATGGAGGAGGCGATCGCCCTCAAATAACTTGAATACCCCGCCTTTGTTGAGTGCCAAATACAGTTCGGTCTGTTCCCGCCGATCAATCAAAATTCGGGCATTGGGTAGCCAAATCCGTTCAGCAGTGCGGGGAGGCAATGGAGGACGGGCCTCGACAAAATCCCGCCAAGCCAGCAAATAATTCCAAGTATGGTGGCCAATAATGTGATCATCGGCATAACAAGCATCTTGTTTAGTCGCTAAACCTTTGAGGAAGCGATCGTTAATTGACAACGCTTCTGGGAGCCACTGTCCCGCCAGTTCAAAGCCGTGGGGAAAAAAGTTGTAGGTATTACGACTGGTATATTCACCACCGTAAGAGCCATCGGGATGAACGAAGTGCTGGGCCAGGTGAATCGCTTTGGCGATCGCATCTTTGAGGAGGGAGGTGGGGGGTGGGGGAGTGGAGGAGTGGGGGAGTGGGGGAATGGGGGTGAGGGCGTAGACTCGTGCTAGGCAGGAGACGGTTAAGGTGTGGTAGCCCGGATCGCAGCCTTCGTATTCTTGAAACCAGCCTTCATCATCTTGCCAGGACAAGACTTGCTCTAAGCGCTGGGCTTTGGCGGTATCCCAACGATCGGTCTTGAGTAGGCGCGATAGCAACTCCAGGCATAGCACAATCAGGGCTTGGTGATTGCTCAATCGTCCGCTTTCCTGATGATGGGCTAGCCAGTCCGCCCGAAGCCGGAAAAAATCGAGTAAATCAGGCCGTTCCAGTTGCAGTAGGGTGTAGCTTTCTACGCAGGCCAGTAGGGAAAATGCTGCTGCTCCCCCGGCCCGTTCAAATGGGAAATAATCGTCACAGGAGCCGTCACGATGGGCACTCTGAGCCGCGTAGGTGATCCCCGCTTCCACCCAAGTTTTGAGCGATGGTTGCTGATAGTAAGGATTGTCCGGCAACGGCAGCGCGTACACTAATGCCAGGGGCCAGACAAATTCCTGAGCCATCCCTGACGGAAAATCAATGATTTTGTAATGCCAGAAATTGCGATCGCAACAGCCATAAGTCGGACTATGAGGATTCCGATCCATCAGTGTCAGAATCTTGGGGATCTGGGCGATCGCCGCCGCTGCAAACAAATCTCGGCCCATCGTTCCAAACTACTTGCCACCGTAATAGAACGCGATCTCTTTGTCCTTCAATGGTGCCCATTCGGCATCAATGAGCATCTGGTTGAGCTTCTCTTGGGCAAGATGCTTGGCTCCAATCCGAACCACACGGGAGCGCATGGTGTTGGTGACACCACTCCGCTGGCGATCGGCTTCTAGGGCCATCACCTTGGTGTACAGGTCCAGCTTATTGGGGGGAATCGGTGAGCCATCCAGGTCTAAGCCTTTGGCGATCGCTGCATCTACCGCTTCGGCCCCAGTCATTTTGGTGTCTGCTTCATTAGCCATATCACGTCTCCTTGGTCATTGGCTGGAATTAGGGGATGCTGCCCCGTCAAGGGGCGTGTCAATGTATCGACGACTGCATTGTATCAGGCCAAGGAGACGGTGAGCGACAGAAAAAATAGACTAAAATAGTTCATTGGGATTACAGCAATGCTACAGGGCGATCGCTCATCATTGGGGCAGATCGTTAAGGCAGATGTTTACGGCAAAATTAGACCAGTGTGCGTCACTGGAATCTGGGTGATGGAGCCAATTTCAACGAGTGCGATCGCTACGGCAGTTACGGCCATTCTCAAAGTCTGTATCGATCCAGAGGCGGTGGGTGGAGCGATCGCGGGTGGAGTGATCGGCAATACGGCCCATGCGGGGACGATGAATGTGCTGCAAGCTGGCCTCAAGGGGTTGGTGAGTGGCGATGGTGAAGGCGATCGCTGGCTGAATTATGATTTGGAACGGGCGGTGGAGCGATCGCTCTTAACCTATCGACGCAGACAGCTAAAATAGCATCAGCATAATAGTATGTGGGAAAGGGAGAAATTTAGCTCGATAGCCCTAGAGACTATGGGATGGGGATTTGGTGACGGAAGTTATTGGGGTAGCAGCCTTTGCTGAGCTACTCAACTGCATCTTCCGGTAAGATTTGAGTCTCTTGCTCAGGAGAGTCGGAAGGTGAACCATCTAATTTGAAAAGATTTCTCCCCTCTGGTGTGCAAAGCCCACTAAAAAGTCCAAGAATAATAGTCAAAACAAGGAGGCCAAGCGGTTTCCACAATTTTCTTCCTTCTGGAGAAGACGGTCTTTCCTTATTGTTCTGGATATTCCCAGAAGCACTATTCTTTGAGATATCTCCCTGAGTATTATTACTTTCTTGACTACGGGTTTGAGTATAGTCTCCGGAAATTATTTGGTTTTTGATGTAATCACCGCCGCCCGTATCAATGTAATCACCGCCGCCCATACCATTTTTCCGTTTATCTGCCATGCCTTTTTTGGATTGTCTCCCTTCGTTTTCCAAACGCTTATACCTGTCCCTCTCTACCTGGTAATTATAAAACACGAATTGATTTTTTATGGAGGTAAGTATCCAGGATGCCTGCTCTCCAGCCTCTGTAACTAGAAGTGCTGACA
>JBFRWC010000331.1:0-23059 GCA_051439365.1 Leptolyngbyaceae cyanobacterium | reverse complement strand
GAATAGCACTATCGCCTCGACTATCCCTGAGATCACAGTAATCTTGCCAGGTTCCCGGTATTCGCATCACGGTGCCTGTCGGCAACTGGATTTTCTCTTTAGAAACAACCGCATACATAGCTGACATGCCTTGCCAATGGACTGGTGTTGATGGCTCTAATGGCTCCATCATAATTCCTCCGCCTATTCCTTGACTAATGACATAGTGGATACCCTCGCTACTCTTGCCTAGGCGATCGCCACCGACACATAGGGAGCCAAAGACAACCCACCCGTAGTAGGCACCGCCGCGATCGCCCCCTCACTTATCTCACACTGGGCGATCTAAAATGGAATACCTGGTACAACGCTGGGGATGAAGGATCTAATGTAGAGGCGATCGCCATGGTTCAAAGCTTACCGAAATCGCTGACGTTTGATGAGTTTATCGCCCAGTATGGCGATGATGTGCGCTACGAATTGATTGATGGAGAACTGATTGATATGGAACCGACTGGACTGCATGAACAGGTTGCAGGGTTCCTTAATCTCAAGTTCAACCTAGAAATTGCTCGTGAACAACATAATTGGTTTATTCCGATGCGCTGCATCATCAAACCCCTTGGTCCTGTTTCTGCATTTAAGCCAGATGTTACAGTTTTGGATCGGCCTGCCCTTGATGCGGAACCTCTGTGGCGTCGAGAACCCATTATTACGTCCGGCTCCTCGGTTAAATTAGTGGCCGAGGTTGTCAGTACAAATTGGCAAAATGATTATGCCCGTAAGGTGGATGACTATCAGGCCATGGGGATTGCTGAATATTGGATTTGTGATTATCTAGGGCTAGGGGGAGTCTTTTTTATTGGTTCTCCAAAGCAACCGACGATCACTATCTGCACCCTTGATGGGGAACGGTACGCAATGCAGCAATTTCGTGGCGATGATCCGCTCATCTCCCCAACATTCCCTAACCTCCAGCTAACAGCAAGGGAAATTTTTGCGGCAGGCCAATGAAAAAGCGATCGCCACTCTTGACTCTAGAGGGACATTGGTTTACCTGTACTTTACCGCACACACGGGAATAAAGGCGATCGCACTAACGTCCGCCGTCACCGGGCGGCGAGAGAAAACGAACCATCCGAAAATGCATTGACGACACTCCGGTACACGGCATGGTTCGCTCTTCCGTGCGACAGGACTATCCGAAATGCACTTCATCAGCGGCGACCATCTCAGCATGTTCGGCATCCTCTAAGACCGCTATCGCTTCATTGGCACATCCCCAGCTCAAGCTGACGCCAGCGCCACCGTGTCCGTAATTGACGACGGTTGGAGCGTGAAAGTTTGACGATTGGAGTAGTTCGACCCGAACAGAAGATCGATAAGGGCGGATTCCGATCCGCGTGTTCTCTGGTGTTGCAGTCTTCGGCAATCTGCAATCGATCAACTCCTCAGCTTCGATCAACATTCTGGACTCTTCGTCCAACTGATATTGTGGTCGATGTCCTCCGTCTACGAAATCCTCGGGCATCGCCGTACCGCCGATCCATGTGTCACCAGACGAAGTGGAAACAGAGTAAACAGGACGCGATCGGTCGGGCATATGGACAAGATGCACCTCTCTTCGGGCTCTTAGATCCTCCGGTGGAGTGGCAAGCACGAGTTGTCCGCGTAATCCCACCAGTTCGCTGTCATTCGATCCCAGTAGTTTCGGAGTCCATCCTCCGCAGGCAATCACTAACCCTTGCGCCCACGCCCGACTGACTTCTTCGATGTCTTTAGTTCTCAGCCAGCTTGCTGAAGCTTGGAACGAGATACCCAAAGAGTTCGCGTAGGTCACTAAACATCGCAAATAATAGGACATATCGACGATCGGAACACAACAATTCACCACCCACGAAAAGTCGGTTCCCGCAACCATGACGGATTTTTCCAGTTCGCGAACAGTCACGGATTTTGCCCCATCGAGAAATGTATCGGGTAACCGAGTCCACCAGACTGTCGAATCAACAGCTTCGTTGGCCCTATGTTCATTCTCGAAATACAAGTGTAATTTCCCCTGGAACACACCCGCATCGTTCCACAGTGGAAGCTCCATCGAACGCAGCCTCGTCAGTGTATCGAGCGCCTACGACCTACGATAAGTTCCGGTCGCAAACGGTGTCCAGAATGCGGCCGCAGCATAGCTGGTTGACGTTCTTCGTACCGCATTCATCATCCCTGTCGGACTTGAGTCGCCGTTCGCATCGGTGAAATGCAAACGGACGTGATGCCCAAGTTCCGCCGCCCGGATCGCGGAGCACAACGCAACTACTCCGCTACCGAAGACCGCGATTCGCATAATCAAATCCCCAAAAACTGTTCGAAAACCTCAGGGTAAAGTGCCACACAGGCGACTGAGACCGCTAGCAGCGTCATGCTTGATGCGAGCCAAGACATAAGGCCACACCACGCCCCGGTGAAAGCGACATTTTGGTGAAGTTTGGTGAATAAGAGTCGATCTTCACTAACGACAAGGTTCACCGCAGCTAGCAGGCAAATGCGATCGTCTTGACGGTCGCCATCACCGTAGATCCCGTGGTCCGTCCCGGGAACAAGCCCCCTTGAAGTGCATCCATGATTCTTCAAGTTGCATGCATCGTCGGTTTTGGGGATTGGTTCCGTGGTGGAATCGATTCGAATCATGATCATTCTCCGTACTGGGATTTGGCTTAGATCAATGGCCGAACAATGGAGTTTTGAGGGCGCGGAAAATTTTCATGGACGATTAGACTTGGGTTACCAGTGTGAGTGAAATATTTATTGGAGGGAAATATTTCCACATAACCACCCCATACGGAGGACTAGATGGCAAAGCTTCAGTGTAATCTCCTCTTCAATTGAGCAGGCGGACTGTGTAATATTTGTTCATCATGTGTCAATACAAAGTTACTCTATGCAACCGTCTCAACCCCGTCCCAGGAAATTACCCGACCAAGTGCGTGATGTCATTCGCCTCAAGCACTATTCCTATCCTATCGGTCCCTATTTGTGCGGGCGATCGCCTCCTCACTCAACCATTGGGTAATCTAAAATACCCAGTGCAACACTGGGGGATAAAGAATCTAATGTAGAGGCGATCGCGATCTCAAGATGAACCTAAGTGCAGAATTAGGAGCTTGATGGCTGCTGCTGAACGACTGATAAACCTGTCCTTAGGGCGATCCGCCTCCTGCTACCGTAAGGGTTCACGACTGCGATCGCTCATAAAGAATACGGCGATCGCACTCATCACCATACTGCCACTTAAATAGAGGGCGGGAGCATACACGTTCCCACTCCAATTAATCAGCCCGGTACAAACCAGGAGTGACGTTCCTCCCATGATGCTAGCCCCAATGTTAAAAGAAAGGGAATAGGCCGTTAAGCGGGTTTCTGTGGGGAATAGCTCCACCATCATGGCTGGAGAAATGGCGAGTAACGGCACCAGCAGAATGCCAAACCCAATTTGCACGATCCAGACCTTGGCCGGGATGTCTTGAAAGAGCAGCCAAAATCCAGGCAAACTGAACAATGCCATGCTAACGGTGGCGATCAACAGCCAGGACCGCCGTCTCAGCGTGGTGTCCGAAAGCCAACCCATCAGGGGAATCAGACCGAGCTGGACGGCTAGCGCAACCGCATTGATGGCTAACGCATGGCTAAGGGAAACACTCGTAAACTGATTCAAGTAAGTGGGTAGATAAACCATTGTGATGTAACACGTTGCACCGTATCCCCCGGTGTAACACATCGCTTGCAACATGGGAGCAAGGGATTGCCGCAAGGCACCTAACCAGGAAACGGTATTATCCTCAGCCTCGTGGTGTTGTTGAGACAGGTCTGAGTCGGGCAAATTACTCCGGATATACAGACCGACTAAACCCAAAATTCCCCCCAACAAGAAAGGTAAGCGCCATCCCCAAGCTTTGAGACTCGCATCCGGTAGCACATGGGTCATGAGGGTAATGATGCCTAGACCCAGCAGCAGTCCTGCGGTGGACCCCACATTGGCAAAGCTCGCCGTGAACCCTCGTCGGGTTTGGGGTGCCGTTTCTGCTACATAGGTCACTGATCCCGTAAATTCACCGCCTACGGACAGCCCTTGGACCAGCCTGAGGCCAATCAGAATAATGGGAGCGGCAATTCCGATCTGATGATAGTCAGGCAATAGTCCCAACAGAAAGGTGGGAATGGCCATTAAGATGACGGAAATAAATAGCTCGGTGCGGCGGCTGACGCGATCGCCAACATACCCGAAAATTGCCGCTCCTAGAGGCCGCATGATAAACCCGGCAGCAAATACCCCATAAGCTTCGAGCAAAGAAATAAGTTGATTCTCGTTGGGAAAAAAGAGTGAGGAAATAATCGGGGTGAGATAGCCATAAAGGGCAAAGTCGTACCACTCGATTACATTTCCGACCACACCAGCGAGAATGATCGTCTTCTTGCTGCTTTGGGGATTAGGGGTTAATTGGGAGGCTCTATCACTGCCTACAGGAACGTTAGATAGTTGTGTCACTCAAATCTTTTGTTAACGACTCTTATCAATGTAATCAAATCCTGAGTAATCTCCAAGACAGAAACACTGGTTCTGAGCAGGAATAGCCTATAAGCTTGGTCTAGCAAGCGGTCAACCTAAACAGTCTATCCAGGGTTGACTAGAATCAGAGCGATCGCCCCCAAGGAAAGCCCAATGCCCATGTTGAAGCAGTTCAAGACATCGGCCAAGAGACGCTAGTGATAGAGTATAACTAGATTGGGCAACGCTTCTGATAGCGAGACGAGGTGGATATCACTGCCTTGCACCACTATTTTGCCTCTAATGTTTTGCCTTTATTGTCTTACCTCTAATATTTCAACCCCTCTGTCTATCTCCTAGGAGGCTTTCCCGATGGCTCGTGATGTTGGTATTCGCACTGCCGAAGCTCGGTCAGAGCGTATGACCGGACAAATTCATGTTTATGATGGCAAGGGCAAAGGGAAGTCCCAGGCGGCGCTGGGGGTGGTGTTGCGGTCCATTGGCTTGGGCATTCGTAACTTTTCCCAGACCCGTGTGCTGCTGTTGCGATTCCTCAAGGGACCAGGACGGACTTACGATGAAGATGCAGCCATCGAAGCGCTCCAGCGGGGTTTCCCCCACCTGATTGACCAAGTGCGTACCGGACGAGCTGAGTTTTTTGGGCCAGATGAGGTGACGCGCTTTGATCGGCAGGAAGCTCAGCGGGGTTGGGATGTGGCCAAGGGCGCGATCGCCTCTGGTCTCTATTCTGTGGTGGTGCTGGACGAAATCAACCCGGTGCTAGACCTAGGATTACTGCCTGTGGATGAAGTCGTCCGCACCATCCAGCGCAAACCAGAACACCTGGAAATTATCGCGACGGGACGGGCAGCTCCTCGTCCCTTATTGGAGATCGCCAACCTTCATTCCGAAATGCGGCAACATCCCCATCCGGAAAGCGCCGAACATGGCATCACTGGCGTGGAAATTTACACAGGGGAAGGCAAAGGCAAATCCACTAGCGCCTTGGGTAAAGCCCTCCAAGCCATTGGCCGAGGCATTAGCCAGGATCAATCCCATCGGGTGCTGATTATGCAGTGGCTCAAGGGTGGGGCCGGGTACACCGAAGATGCTGCCATTTCTGCCCTGCGTCAAATTTACCCCAACTTGGTGGATCACCAGCGCTGTGGTCGGGATGCGATCGTGTGGCGGGGCCAACAACAGGAATTAGATTACGTCGAAGCAGAACGGGGCTGGGAACTCTCACGGGCAGCGCTAGCATCGGGCCTGTACAAGACCTTGATTTTGGATGAACTCAATCCCACGGTGGATCTAGAGTTGTTGCCAGAATATCCTATTGTCCAATCCCTACTGAAAAAACCGAGGGAAACCCAAGTGATTATCACGGGGCGATGCAAAAATA
Source organism: Leptolyngbyaceae cyanobacterium (assembly GCA_051439365.1). Lineage (GTDB taxonomy): Bacteria > Cyanobacteriota > Cyanobacteriia > CAKZMO01 > CAKZMO01 > JAAHGY01. The sequence continues at coordinate 17,138 of JBFRWC010000331.1, read as the reverse complement.
ATCCGGCCTATTTTTCTCTTGCTAGCGTTCACTCGGAGGTCTTTTGTCACAAACACTATGCGGAGAGCGGGGTGAACCTAAAACGGGGAGTTGATTTCTAAGGGTGCTTGGGTTGGTTAAATACCAGGGTTGGGATAAACAAAACAAACCCCTTATCCCACCGCAGAGACCAGTCGAGCATACCCGATCGCCTCGGCTTTTGAAGGCACCACATTGAAATAGCGCTTAAATTCTCGGCTAAACTGGGAGGCACTTTCATACCCCACCCGATTGGCGGCGACATTGGCCCGAATGCCTTCGTGGACAATCAGACTTTTGGCTTTGTTGAGCCGAATTTTTTTCAGATATTGCAAGGGAGAATCCTCGGTCACTTGTTTGAAGGTGCGATGGAAGGCGGACACGCTCATGTGGGCCTCTTCGGCCAAGGTTTCTACGGTCAGGGGGGTGGCATAATTCTGGTGCATTCGGTCTAAGGCTTTGGCGATCCGGGCATAGTGACCGTGTTGGTGGGTGAGGGCGTAGAGGACTTGGCTATGGTGTCCCATCAGGGCGCGATAGTGGATCTCGCGGACGAGCGATCGCCCCAGTGCCCGACTATCCAGCGGTGAGTTCAAACAGCGCAGCAGCCGTGCGGTGACATCCCGCATCTCAGCATCTAGTTCCACAGGCTCGACGCCTTTGGGGACAGTATAAGCATCCGGCTCAATCGGTGGTAAATCTGCCCCTATCATCGCCACCAATTCATGGAGGAAAGACACATCAATATCTACCAAAAGCCCAAAGGTAGGGGTGTCTGGAGTCGCGTGGGTTTCGCATTCGATCGGCAACGGCACCCCCAAGATTAGGTAATTATTTTCGTTGTACTGAAGAATGCGATCGCCCAAATATCCTGTTTTGTGGCCTTGAACAATAATGACAATGCTGGCGGAATAGACAAACGGCGATCGGGCCACCGATTGGGTCACCCAGAAAAATCGCACGCCCGGAATAAGGGTTGTCACCAGTCCTTGCCCATTCGCTGGTTGAAACTCGTGGGGAAATTGGAGCGGATTGGGAAACCCATCCTGTTCCGATAAACGCTGTACTGGACTATTCATCACGCCACCTCCTCTGGCAGGATTGTAACTTGGGGCTGGCAGAATGGTGTCCAATCCTGGAGAGTCTAGCAGAATTAGGCAAGGATTAGGCAGAAATGAACATTCAATTTTCGGGTGCTATTGCTTACTCTGGAGAAGTAACTTGACCTAGCTCAATCAACGGATGATTCGCAAGACTCCTAGTGAAACGATTTACGTGGCGGCTCAGTTAACGGCGAAGTCCGATCAAATCAGCGCCTTGATGGAACGACTACAAACTCTTGCTCAGCAGTCTCGTCAAGAATCGGGCTGTCTAGAGTATCACTTTTATCAATCGACCACGGTACCCACCCAGTTTACGTCTTTTGAACAGTGGCGTGATGCCCAATCAGAAGCGGCCCATTGGCAGACTGCACATGTGAGGGAGGCGATCGCTGCTTTCCCTGATTTACTGGATGGTGAGGCGACAATCACCCAGTATCAGCAAATAATTTAGGGCACATAACCCAGGCAAAATACACGAACCATGAAGAATATCTTTATTATCAATGCCCATGAGTCTTATCCATTCTCTGAAGGCCAGCTCAATGCGTCGTTGGTGGAGAAGGCAACAGCCAACTTAGAGGCAAAAGGGTATGTTATCCAAGTAACCACCATGCAGGATGAGTATGATGTTGACGCAGAACTAGAAAAACACCAGTGGGCCGATGCAGTCATTTTGCAAACTCCAGTGAACTGGATGGGAGTCCCTTGGAGTTTTAAGCGCTATATGGATTATGTTTACTCCGCAGGCATGGGGGGACAACTCTGCGATGGTGACGGTCGCACTCGGACAGACCCCACGAAGCAATATGGGACTGGGGGTGTTTTGCAGGGTAAAACTTACATGTTGTCGCTGACGTTTAATGCCCCCAAAGATGCTTTTGATGATGCCAATCAATGGTTGTTTCAAGGCAAAAGCGTAGATGATTTATTTTGGCCCATGCACTTAAACTTCCGCTTCTTTGGCATGGAACCCTTAGAAACATTTGTCTGCTTTGATGTGATGAAAAATCCTGAGATTGAGAATGATTTTATTCGTTTTGCAGCCCATCTCAATCAGCACTTTAAGCCGTTATAGCTCTTAACCTATCCTCTATCCCACCCACGCAAAATTTTAGCAACTATCATGACTACTCAACCCGATATTCATCTTTATACGGCCTCCACCATGAATGGCTGGAAACCTGTTATTTTCCTAGAAGAAGCCGGAGTAGACTATGACCTCACCCCGATTGACTTTAGCAAGAAAGAACAGAAAGCTGAGTGGTATTTAAAGCTTAATCCCAATGGCCGCATTCCCACTTTGGTCGATCGGGGAAATAATGATTTTGTGGTGTTTGAATCTGGAGCGATGCTGTGGTACCTAGCAGAAAAATACCACAAATTTTTGCCTACGAATGAGCAAGGAAAATCGCGCACCCTCCAGTGGTTAATGTTTCAAATGGGGGGAATTGGGCCAATGATGGGACAGGCGATGTATTTCCAGCGAATTGCCGCTCCCCAAGGCCATGAGGATGAGTTTGCGATTAATCGCTATGTGACTGAATCCCGTCGTCTTTTAGAAGTGTTAAATCAGCAACTTGAAGGCCAAGCTTATCTCGTGGGAGATGAGTTCACCATTGCTGATATTGCGACCTACCCCTGGGCGCGATCGCACTTTTGGGCCAGGGTTTCCGTCGAAGGCTTAGACCATCTCAACGCTTGGTTCGATCGCATTGATGCTCGACCTGCCACCCAACGGGCACTAGAAATCCCTAAACCTTATTGGGCCTTTTTCGGCAAGGGCGATGTTGCCGCTCAGGAAGCTGAAAATGCGGCTCGGTTTAAAGGTGATGTCAATAAAACCTAACTCGTTCTTTTAGAAATGGGCTTTGGCCAGGTGTGGTATGGATCTGGTTGCCTGACAAAAATTTGGGCTTGGGCGCGGAAACCGCTCCCCTACAAGGGATTGGGACAATGTAGGGGTCAGGTCTCCTGATCCAAGGCAGGGACAAGGTTTTAGGCAGTTTTGTCAGTCAATCAGGGTATGGATAGGGCGATCGCCCACCTATTATGGGGAGCGATCGCCTTATTGCTTAGGCATCAAAATATGAGAGTAATTCTTCAATAAGACGCTCAATTGGAGGAGGCTGATGCTCAATGATTGAGGCATCTGCTAAGTGCTTATGTTCTTTGAAGGTTAGCTTTGGCCGATGCTCTGCATTGTCGTAGCGGAAGTTTAGGATTCCATCTATGCTCTGGTCGTGATAGGAGTAGCTGAGACGATAACATACTCTAGACCGTTGAGGATGGCCAAGTCTTGTTCAATTTCCAGCAAAAATAGATATTCGCCTTGCCATTCGGTGTATTCAAGGTCTTGGCTATCTAAGTCTTCAGCGGTGCAAGTCTGAACGAATTGTTCAGAGGAAATGTGGAATTGTGGGGGCGATCGCGTTTTGGGGAGTTGAAGAGGGGCGATTGCCTTGGATTGGGATGGTGGGGAGCGATCGCTACGCCCAAATGCGTTTCAATGAAAGCATAAATCCAGGCAAAACTGCTTCGCCAGATAACGTACTTGGGGTATCCAGAATCTCAACATCCTGACCCACACGATAAATTTCTACCCGCTTGTTTTGAGGATCAATCAGCCATCCCAGTTGTGCGCCATTATCCATATACTCCTGCATCTTCTCACGGAGTTTCTTAAGACTATCAGTCTGGGATCTCAACTCAATTACAAAGTCTGGGCAAAGGGGAACAAACCCTTCCTGCTCCTCCAGCGTTAACGCATCCCAGCGTTCTCGTTTCACCCAAGAAGCATCAGGGGAGCGATTTGCCCCATTTGGCAGTCTAAAGCCAGTCGATGAGTCAAATGCTTCACCCAGCGTTTCATTCGCTTCAAACCAAATTCCAAGTTGAGTGCTGATGCTGAGATTTCGCTTACCTGATCCTCCTCCAGTGGGTGGGTTCACAATTAATTCTCCTATTGCAGTACACTCAAACCTGAGATCATGATTGGCAGCGACCAGAGCAGCAAACTGTTCTGGAGTTACCCGAAGCGCCAGGTCACTCGGGAGCTGAAGCGAGAGCGGCGTAGTTTGAGGAGAAGCTTGGAGATTCATATTCACCATTTACTCTATGCTGCTGAATCGTGACTTTATTCTAGTACCAAACGATTGGGGATGAAATGCAATTGCTCTTTTGTGAAGTGGAGAGGGGCGATCGCGTTTTAGGGCATAGGAAGGGCGATCGCATTCGGTGAAGTGAGAGGGCGATTACACTCCGTGTAGGCAAGCCAACGCATTCAGTAAAGTGAGTAGGCGATCGTGTTGAGTGGAGTGGGAGTGGCGATTACACTCCGTGTAGGCAAGCCAACGCATTCAGTAAAGTGAGGGGGCGATCGTAATTTGGTGGAATTGTGGGGGCGATCGCGTTTTGGGGAGTGAAGAGGGGCGATTGCCTTGGATTGGGATGGTGGGGAGCGATCGCATACGATAGAATCAGCACAGCACAGTTAGATTAATGGAGGCTGTGGTTCGTGGCAGAACAGTTAGAAGAACGAGTTGCATTACTCGAAGCCGAAATTCAGCAATTGAAGCTGAAAATGGAGTCTAATTCTATCAACACAGTTGATGCGGTTAGGGCAAGTGTGAACGAATTAGATCCCAGGTCATCGGCCCAACCCTGGTGGGAGCAAATTGCCGGATCATTTGCTGATGACCCTGTTTACGACGCGGCGATGCAGTTAGGGCGTGACTATCGTGATTCTCTCCAGCCTAATCGACAAACAACATCGGACGAATAGATGTACGTTTTAGATACAAACCACCTCAGTGCTATAGAACGAGGTGGAGCCAATGCAGCCCCTCTAAAATCTCGTCTGGCTGGGATTGATCCCACTCAAGTAGCCACCACCATCATTAGCTACGAAGAACAAGTAAAGGGATGGCTTCGCTACATTGCTCAAGCAGAAAAGAGCCGCAATATAGAACAGCAGGTTGTTGCATATCGAAAATTAAAACAACAATTAGCTAATTACTGCGCGATTCCGATCCTTGAGTTTGGTGAACAAGCAGCCCAAGCGTTTGAGGATCTCAGGCGATCTTATCCTCGTCTGGGCAAAATGGACTTGAAGATTGCAGCGATCGCCCTAGTCAATCAAGCTATATTGTTGACCCAAAATACTCGCGACTTTGAGCGAATTGATGGTTTAGTTATTGAGGATTGGACAATAGCAGAGCATTTATAGGAACGATATCCGTTAGGAACAAAAAGACGCGATCGCATTGGTGGTGTGAGAAGGACGATATTCCTTTGGATTGGCATTGTGTCATCACGTTTTGAGAATGTGGAAAGGCGATCGCATTCTGTAAAGTGATGGGGGCGATTATACTTCGTGTAGGCGAGCCAACGCATTGGTGAAGTTAAGGGGCGATTACACTCCGTGTAGGCAAGCCAACGCATTCTGTGAGGTGGGAAGGGCGATTACACTCCGTGTAGGCAAGCCAACGCGGTGGGTGAAGTGAGAGGGCGATCGCATTCACTGAATGACGATAGATTCAGCGTTATCTAGCCTTACAATAGAAAGGAGCTAAGGGAGCAATACGTGCCAGAACACAAGTAACCCAACACTATGACACCCAAACAAGAACTACTTGAAGAACTCGAAACAGTCCCATCACCCATAGTCAAGGAAGTGCTAAATTTCCTACGTTTTCTAAAAGCCAAGCAAACCCCCATTGACTTTATGGATTTTGCGGGGATGGCAGCCGACACTCCTGACTTAATCGACAAAATTGTTGCCGATTCAGAAGTAAACCGGGCAATGGATCTAGAGCGTATCCAAAATCTATGAAGCGATGTCTCCTAGATACCAATATTGTGTCTTACTTCTTACGGGGTGATGTTGCCATCGTCGAGAAATTTCGAGTCTATCATCAGCACTATCCCTACCTTTCTTTTTCGATCTTCACCTATTACGAAATCAAAGGTGGCCTCATCTACCGCGATGCAAGTAAAAAGATGCAGCGGTTTGAGCAACTGGCTGAAGTCAGCGAAATCATCCCCTTTGATAAAGCGATCGCCAACACTGCTAGTGAAGTTTATTGTAATCTTAGACATAGAGGGTTGGTAGTTACCCCTATCGATTTGTTTATTGGCGCAACAGCCCTCTGCTACGATTACACACTGGTCACCGCCAACATCAAGCATTTTCAGCACATCGAGGACTTACGATATGAAAACTGGGCTGAATCAGGTAGATAGAAACCGGGGTTCTTGGCTAGTTTTCATCCAAAGTATAGAGTCGTCGCAGAACCCCGGTTTCTCAGAAGGGGCGATTACACTCCGTGCAGGCGAGCCAATGCGTTGTGGGTAGAGAGAGGGCGATCGCTGTAAAATCAACAGTACCCCCTTGGATGTGTGTACCCCATAACCCAATATTCTGAACGATTACCCTAACCTATGCCCAGTGCTATCGATCTCGACCAGATTAATCTAGCGGAATATATCGATCATTCCCTCTTGGACCCCTTCGCCACCGAGAAACAGGTGGAGCAGTGGTGCGAAGAAACAGACCAATACCAATTTGCGTCTGTGTGTGTCTATCCAACCCATGTTCGACAAGCGGCGGAGCGGCTGCACAATCGTCGCCCCCAAATTTGCACCGTGATTGGTTTTCCTACCGGAGCGACCACCTCAGCGGTGAAGCTTTATGAGGCTCAGGAAGCGGCGGACAATGGAGCCACCGAACTGGATGTGGTGATTAATTTGGGCTGGCTGCGGGTCGGGAACACGGATGCCCTCTGTCGAGAATTGGCCGAAATCTACGATGCTACGGGGCTGACCATCAAAGCCATTTTGGAAACAACGCAGCTCACGGACCCAGAAAAACGGTTAGCAGCGGAGGTGTGCCTGGATGCGGGGGTGCGGTTTCTCAAGACGAGTACGGGCTGGCGCGGTGGCGCCACAGTGGCAGATGTGCGATTCTTGCGGGAAGTGGGGGGCGATCGCGTCGGCATCAAAGCATCCGGGGGCATTCGCACGATTCAGCAAGCGTTGGAGTTGATTATGGCCGGGGCCACCCGTTTGGGCACCTCACGGGGGGTGGATTTGATGCAGCAGCTAGAGGAATTTGAGCCAACATGAGCGTGAGTATCCCTGGCAAAAGTTATAAGGCAACGGGCATTACCCTCAAAAGTAGCCCGATGGGAGAGAGCGATCGCCTCCTCACCATTTTGACCAGAGAGCATGGCGTGGTGCGGGTGGTCACACCCGGTTGTCGCAAACCCAAGTCCAGCCTTCGCGCCATCAGCAGCGCCTTTGTTACCGGAGAGCTACTGATTATCAAAGGGCGCAATTTGGATAAACTGGTGCAAGCGGACTGTCGTGGATCGTTTCCGGGGCTCAGTCGAGATTTAGGGAAGCTCACCGCCGCCCAGTATTTGGCCGAATTGGTGCTGAGCCAAGCCCTGAGCGACCAGCCCCAGGAAGAGCTATTTACCAGCCTCCATCAGCATTTGGCGGCACTATCCCACCGTCCCCCCCACCAAACCCTGCCCTATTTGGTGTACAGCATTTTTACCCTCCTGGTGGCAGCAGGGGTCGCTCCCCAGGTTCAGCGGTGTGGCATGAATCGCCAGACCTTGGTTCCCAATCTAGCCGATCCCGGTTATCAAGCGGAATTTGACATAGCGGCGGGACAAGTCAATCAGCCCCCCAAATCCAGTCCTCCCCCAGTCCTCAATCCGAATCACCTCAATCCGAATCAAACTGCCGCAGAAGCACCGGGGCACTATGGGACGGCGACTTCATCATCCAGCAATCGATCGACCCATCCGCGCTCCCGCCCGATCCCCCTCAGTGGGCTTCAGTTGTGGGTGTTGCAACAACTGTCCCATGTTGCGGGGGCTGGGGTGGATTTACCACGGGAGAGGGCGATCGCCCCCCGCCAAGCATCCTCCCAGATTCCCTCCCCGGCTTGGCTGAGCCTAGACGACTTGCTGGATGCCCATTTGCTTAATCTTGAATATTTGCAGGCCCAAGGGAGTCCGACTGCTCCGCCTCTAGGCCAGTCCACCACTGAGGATGGAAACGAAGACACGGATAGTGATCACTTTTTAGACGAAATCTTTCCAATTAATCGCAACTTGTGGTTAACCCTAGAACGGGTGCTACGGCAGTACTGCCACTATCACTTTGACCAACCGATTCGATCGGCGGCCCTGATTCAAACCTGTTTCCCGGAAACGGTGGCGTGAAGAGTTGAGTGCAGGATTCAGCCTGTGATGGTCTAGCTTGTATATTAAGTTAGAAGAAGCTAAAAGTTAGAAGAAGCTAAAACTGATTGCCAAAGTTCGCAAAATTAGGAAACCTAGCAAAACTAGCATGTCATCCGATTACAGTCCTACCAATGTAGACGCTAACTGGGGTGAATCCTCCAGTATGGAGCGATCGCCAGCTTATTCCCCTGCCTCACCCGTCCCATCTCCGCCGCCACCACCTGAACCCTCCGGCTTTGGGCCCGTGTTGCAAAATCGCAATTTTTTGGTGTTGTGGATCGGACAAGTCTTTTCCCAGTTGGCGGATAAGGTGTATTTGGTGCTAATGATTGCGATCATTGCCAATCGATTCCAGGCCAGCGACCAGAGCATTAGTGGTTGGGTGTCGGCTTTGATGATCACGTTTACGATTCCAGCGGTGCTATTTGGATTTCTGGCTGGGGTCTTTGTCGATCGCTGGCAGAAAAAGTCGGTACTCGTCATTTCCAATCTGCTACGGGGCTTATTGGTGATTGCCCTGCCCTTGATCTTTTGGCTGACCCAGGGCTGGGGCTTGGTTGCCTCCATTCCCGTTGGGTTCCTGATTTTGCTGGGAGTGACGTTCTTGGTCTCGACCTTGACCCAGTTTTTCGCCCCGGCTGAACAGTCGGCCATTCCCCTAATTGTGCCCCGCCATCATCTGTTGTCGGCCAACTCCCTCTACACCACCACCATGATGGCTTCGGTGATTGTCGGTTTTGCGTTAGGGGAACCTGTACTGGCCTTGGCGGATACCCTGGTGCTGCACCTCAATGCAAATTTTGATGCTGCCGTATTGGAAACGGGTAAGGAACTGCTGGTGGGGTCCGGCTATGGGATCGCTGGTCTGATCCTGTTGCTCATTCAGACCCAAGAAAAGCGATCCGCCTCCCGAAGTCGTGTGGGGCGATCGCCCTCCCCAACCTCCTACAATGGGACACAAGCAAGCAATGGAGTTCCCCAATCTGCCTCTGAGCAGTCTCCTCATCTGTGGCGGGACATGAAAGATGGCCTCCGATTTCTGAACCAATCGCCCTCCGTTCGAGCCGCCTTAATTCAACTGATTATCCTCTTCTCGATTGTGGCCGCTCTCGCGGTGCTAGCCGTTCGCCTGGCGGAAGTGATTCCGGTGCTGGAAGCGGACCAATTTGGGTTTCTCCTGGCTGCGGGTGGAGTGGGTATGGCCCTTGGAGCCGCAGTGTTGGGCCAGTTTGGCCAGCGCCTTAGCCATCTGCAACTAACCTTGATTGGTGGAGTCGGGTTAGCTCTGTGCCTGATGATTTTGGCGGCGATGACCCACCAGTTGATTCCGGCCCTTTTGTGTATTGGTGGGGTGGGGTTATTCACGGCTTGTATTGGGATTCCGATGCAAACCACCATTCAGGCTGAAACGCCAGAATCGATGCGAGGTAAGGTGTTTGGGTTACAAAACAATGCGGTGAACATTGCCCTAAGTTTGCCGTTGGCGATCGCTGGAATTGCCGAAACTCTTCTAGGGTTACCTACGGTTCTGTTGGGTTTATCCGGGCTAGTGATTACTGGGAGTCTCCTAACCTGGTATAGTGCCTCTAAGGTATCGGCGAAAGCCTAATAACCCAGGCTTAAACCACTTCTTTAAGTATTAAGAGAAGCTTATCGCCAAATTGTTCACCCTTCTGACAAGAGTTTTTTGGATTTGAATGCACATCGCATGGTTGGGCAAGAAAACACCGTTTTGTGGCAATGTCACCTACAGTCGAGAAATAACCAGCAACCTTTTAAATCGGGGGCATCGGGTTAGCTTTTTCCACTTTGAGCAACCTACTGGGGCCGGAACCTCAACAAAGACACGGACCGATGGTCTCCACTCCCAGGCCCAAACTGGGAAGCCGGACCCACCATCCCACTCATCCGTATTCCCAACCCACGCCTACGGCAGTACGGAACACTATGCCGACACCAGCTACGGCACTACATTATTCCATGAAACATCCATTCCATATCTGTATAAATCGCAAATCTATACGATTCCTTCACTCCAGTCTGCTAAGGTACTGACTGACGCGCTCAGCCAACTCAAGCCGGACTTAGTTCATGCCTCCATCACCCTTTCTTTTCTGGATTTTCACTTGCCCAATGTCTGTCGAAAGTTAGGGATTCCCCTTGTGGCCACCTTTCATCCTCCATTTGATGATAAACAACGCAGTTTAACTTCAAGCATCCAACACTTGATCTACCGGATCTACGCCCCATTTCTAGCTCACTATGATCGGGTCATTGTTTTCTCTGATATTCAGCGAGATTTGCTGATTCGCTTGGGCGTGCCCCCAGCAACCGTGGCGGTGATTCCCAATGGTGTGGATGTTAATAAGTACTCACCTGCTTACTCTTCTATCAAAGAGACGCTTCGTGCCGACCGTCTCTTTGTCTACCAAGGACGCTTAGCGCCAGAAAAAAATGTGGAAGCCCTATTACGGGCTTGGAAGCAGTGCCAGTTGGGGGCTAGCTGCAAATTGGCGATCGTGGGAGATGGCCCTCTAAGCACTTCACTCATGTCAACCTATTCTGCTGAGGATGGGGTGATCTGGTTAGGTTTTATAGAGGACGAGCAGCAGCGGATCAATATTTTGCGGGGAGCCGATGTCTTTATTTTGCCTTCCTTGATTGAGGGGCTATCTCTGTCGTTGTTGGAAGCAATGGCCTGTGGGGTGGCTTGCCTTGCCACCGATGCGGGAGCCGATGGTGAAGTGTTGGCAAACGGGGCCGGAATGACCCTCAGTACCCAATGGGTGATGGAGCAACTTCAGACTCTATTGCCCCTGTGTCGGGATCAACCGGAATTGACCATGATATTAGGACAAAAAGCCCGTCAACGGGTGTTAGAAAGATATACCCTCAGCCATAATATTTCTCAAGTGGAGGAAGTATACGCCCAAGTGCTACAGCGGCAACGACAGTCTGTATACTTTGAGCAAATCAATGCAGTATAACTGCTGATTGACTGACAATTGACTGACAAAACGGGTTCGCTTGGCTGTTAAAATCGCAGCTAGGCAGGTCCAACCCCCCTCCGTGGGTTCAGAACTTTTGCCAGTTGTCAGTCAATACAACTTCACAAAACTTCTTATTTCCAGTGATAGAGATTAAATCTTTGTGACGGTTATGGTAGACAATTCAAGAAATTGCTATGTCCTCAGTATGATTGGGAAGACCTGTTGCTAGGCTCTTGTAGCTTTTAGTGATGTGTCAAGGGCGCTGTTACGGTTCTCCCCATCACAGCGTATGATCTACATAGATGATCTGCATACAAGTACGGTCTAACGATCAAGATTGAGTGGTGATAGGGACGGCACAGGGGCGAGCTAACGACAAACTAGAGCAACGTTTCTTCACATCTTGATTTACCCATTTAGGGACTGCAAAGGTGCGAGGCTTCTGCCGTTTTTAGCTGATGCCATTCAAAGTGGACGCAAAGTGGACGCAAGCAGATTAAGATGGGGTTCAGGTATGGCTGCTGAGTATAAAGTAAAACAGTATTTGGCCTATTGGTTTCAGGCAGGAAAGCAGTTGATCTGTCCTAAGTTTCCGGATGGTTATCGGCTCTCGTCGGTACTACAGGGCGATCGCTACAGCGCTGAGTTTGAGAATTGCTGGAGCTATGTGTGCCGTCCAGAATCAGGCAACTGTTATCTGGACGGAATGGCTCAAACGGTTCAAGAGTTGCTAACGCCAGAATGGGAAATTGTCGCTTGTGCCCGGTGTGAGATGCCTGTGCCCATGTTGGAACTGGGTATCAACCATCACGCTTGCCCTTGTAGCGATCTGGACTTGTGGCCCAATTTTGAACTGCCGCGTCCGCGATCGCCCGTTGACACCAATGCCCACCTGATGGCGATTCACTCCCGCTTACTGGCCGTGTCCATTGCCATGGCTCAAACTAAAGAGGCCGAGCGTGAGGCTGAGCGGCAAGCAAAGGCACATCCAGGGCAACCATCCCAGCTTGAGCCATCCCAGCTTGAGCCATCTATCTCTTTGCCGCCTTGTCCCCACCAATTGGAAGACCCATTGCAACAGTAAATTTGTTGCCGTCTTGGAAGAACGCGATCGCCCTTGATATCGTCAAGAGATTAGGGGCGATCGCGCTTTTTGCAACGCGCTTTTTGCCAATTGATCGCCCCACAAAGTTAAGAGATTACGAGATTTTCTAGAAATTTAGACAAATAATGGGGCATTAGTTTTGACAAACTTTATTAAGCCTTTACCCAATTCTAGAAGCCTTCATGAAGCCTTTATCCGATCGCTAGGGAGCGATCGCTAATCTTGAATAAAAGCCACCACAATATTAAGTCCCCTCATGTCTTAGAGATAATCGAGCATTGCAAGTGATTTAAAGTGAACTATGGCTGAGATTACTGCTAATTTAGTCACCGATAGTCAGTCTGATCGTGATTCTGTTGGTTGGTTCGTTGGTGTTGATGCAGATGGACTAGGAGATCAGGATGATGACCTGCCGGAACAAGCGATCGCGGTTGGCTTATCTTCGGATATCTTGGTTTCGGACCAAATTCTGACTCTACCCTTAATGGAACCATTCCAGGATAAGGTAAGGAATTTGACAACGAGTGAAGCAATGGCTTTCAAGGGGACAGTCAGTCATCTGTATAGGAGTCATCTGCATAGGAGCCATCTACACAGCGAAGACAACGGTAGGATGGGGATTGTGGATGCGGAACAGCACATCATTATCGATCCCTTAGTCAATGCGAGTCTTCGTGAGCCTGAAAGTTTGGGAGTTGTGGTGGACCTAGAGGGCAAAGACGTGGCCCAAGCCCTCCAATTTACAGAGCCACAGTTTGAGCTTGAACCGGGCGGCATCATTCCATCCACATTTTTTCCATCCACAGGCGATGCAAGGGTTGATGGTCTGCTTGAGAACCGGAAATGGGGGCAGGCTTCTCTTAGCTACAGCTTCCCTGACTCCCTCAGTGGAGATTATGGCTCCACCTACGACAACTACAACCGCCATGTCGATGGATTTACCACTGCACCACCGGGACTACAGTCAGCTATTAAGTATTGGTTGGGGAATATTTCCGAGGTGGTGCCGCTCTCTTTCCTGCAAGCGACCCATACCGGGAGCCATATCGATGGGCCTAATGCCCCAGATACCGTGCTAGATGATGGCGATGCCACCATTCGGGTGGCAATGTCTAATGATCCCATTCCCGCTTACGCTTATTTACCGCATTCGTCTGATGAGGCTGGCGATGCTTGGTTTAATCAACATCTCTATGGCGATTGGTTTACCCAAGCCCAAATGGGAGACTATGGCTGGCATACCATTGGCCATGAACTCAGCCATACCCTGGGTCTTAAGCATGGCCATGAGCAAGGCGGGGTGGCAGGGGTGGCCCTTCCCTCGGCTTGGGATACGATGGAATTCTCCATCATGACCTATCGCACCTATGAAAATCAGGAGTTGGGTGGACCCTATACCAATGCCGATGGCCATTACGCTCAATCCTTGATGGTGTTGGATATCTTGGCATTGCAAACTCTCTATGGGGCTAATTTTACGACCCATGCTGGGGATACGGTGTATGGCTTTTCTCCAACGACGGGGGAATTGTTGATCAATGGTCGCAGCCAGGGCACCCCAACGGTCAACACTATTTTTCGGACCTTATGGGACGGGAATGGGACTGATACCTACGATTTGTCCAACTACACCACGCCGCTGCTCTTGGACTTAACTCCGGGTGGCTATTCAGACTTCGATATGAACGGGACCGCACAACAAGCGAGTCTCAATGGTTGGGAGTTGGAATTTGGCAGCGGCAATGCCTCAGGCAACTCAGGGTCTGATGATCCGATTTATGCCCGTGGTCATGTATTTAATGCCTTTCTGTTCAATGACGACCCGCGATCGCTGATCGAAAATGCCATTGGGGGTACGGCGGATGACCAAATCATCGGCAATCAAGCCGATAATCGCTTGCAGGGAGAAGCGGGGAGCGATCGCCTCTGGGGCCACGATGGAGATGATCGGTTGTTGGATGGTTCTGGGGAAGATTGGCTCACGGGCGGGGCTGGAGCCGATGTATTTATCTTGGCTGCTGATCATCAAGTGGACCGCATTACTGACTTTGATGGGAAGCGCGATCGCCTCGATCTCACCGCTTGGGCCATCAGCGATCGCGCTCAACTTCAGATCAGCGACATGGGCACGGGCACCCAACTACAGTATCGGCAGGAAACTTTATATCTAGCAGGGGTTCACTCTACAGCCTTTGACCTGAAAACGGTGATCCTGGGTGAGCTGACCGATACCAAAACGGCGACGGCCCAAAATCTTCTCGCCCCTCCCCTCTTTTCTGATGATCCTTTTGGACGATCGAATATTGCCTCCAACCACACAATTTTTGTGGGAGAAGACAGTGATGTTCACTTAAGATCCGATGATGATGAGACTGATGATCTTTTACCGGGAGAGCCTAGTCGCGATCGCCCCGCCAGCAGTAATGATGCCCTAACTGGGTCTAGCGGAGTCAGGGGCTCCACCGCTGTGAATACGAATCTGTCAGAAGCCGATGAAGTGAATCAGGCAGCAAGCCATCAGGTTGAGCATTTTGAGGGGAGCATCGGTCAGGATACCTTTGTTTTGGGGGATGTCGATCAACCCTACTACACTACGGCAGGGCGAGATGACTATGCTTGGATTTGGAATTTCCATCCCGCCGATGATGCGCTAGTGCTCCATGGCAGTGCGAATCGATACAGTACGGCGATCGCCAACGGTCACACGGAGTTGTGGCTTAATCCCACCGCTGCTGATCCGGCTGAACTGATCGCCTACTTTGCCCAAACTCCGAATCTCCTGCTTGAAGGCAGTAGTGTTCAATATGTCTGATTCAAGGAAAATCTTAAGACAGAGCGATCGCTCATTATTATTCCCTAAAACTTACCAAAACTCTGGTGGGCTTCGAGCCAACGAAATCAATAATTTTAAAAACGCGCTTTCAACTACTAGTCGGTACACCATAAAAGCTACCGCCACTATTTTATTAACCTATTGTTACATTTGCTGTGTAATGGCTCATCGAGCGTATCAAAGTGTTGCTAAATCTACTGTTGACCAGCCTGCGATCGCCTTCATGTAACGGTTTGACAAGGTAACGTTGGAAATCTAAACAAAATATAAAAAATAGTTATGTAAGGTCAAAGAAACTTGGAAGCTAAGCTTATCGAAACGGGCTGAATACCTGATACTATTTTTCAAGAACCTAGTCATTCAGGGGTGGGCGTCGGGAATTTCGGTTGAATAATCGATCGGTGTCAGCCTACTCTTCACCTGATTTGGACTAGTGAAAATTAATCCGTACAGATTGCCTTTTAAGACAGTTTGTCGCTGTTGAGCCAAGAATTCTCCTGGTGTTTTCCAGGGTATTTTTATCAACAGTGCAGGGTTTTTGTGCTTTGGATTTGAGTGATTATTAGGAAGGGAAAATATGTCGTATTCTCAAACGAGAACTCAGTCGAAGGCTGGGTATGAAGCTGGAGTTAAGGACTACAAACTGACGTACTATACTCCGGACTACACACCCAAGGATACGGATGTCCTCGCGGCATTCCGGATGACTCCTCAGCCTGGAGTACCTCCCGAAGAGGCAGGTGCTGCGGTTGCTGCGGAATCTTCCACTGGAACCTGGACAACTGTATGGACTGACCTTTTGACTGATTTGGACCGTTATAAGGGTCGTTGTTATGATGTTCAGCCTGTTCGGGGTGAAGACAATCAGTACATTGCTTATATTGCTTATCCTCTAGATTTATTTGAAGAGGGGTCTGTTACTAACCTGTTGACCTCTATCGTTGGTAACGTATTTGGTTTCAAAGCCCTGCGTGCCCTACGTCTAGAAGACTTGCGGATGCCTGTTGCTTACTTGAAGACCTTCCAGGGACCCCCTCACGGGATTCAGGTTGAGCGGGACAAATTGAACAAGTATGGTCGTCCCATGTTGGGTTGTACCATCAAGCCTAAGTTGGGTTTGTCTGCGAAGAACTACGGTCGTGCGGTATATGAGTGCTTGCGCGGTGGTTTGGACTTCACTAAGGATGATGAGAACATCAACTCCCAGCCCTTCCAACGGTGGCGCGATCGCTTCCTCTTCGTAGCGGATGCCATCCACAAGTCTCAGGCTGAGACGGGTGAAATCAAGGGTCACTACCTAAACGTAACGGCTCACACTTGTGAGGAAATGCTGAAGCGGGCTGAGTTCGCCAAAGAACTAGAAATGCCCATCATCATGCATGACTTCTTGACCGGTGGTTTCACTGCGAACACCACGTTGGCTCACTGGTGTCGTGACAACGGTTTGTTGTTGCACATTCACCGGGCGATGCACGCGGTTATCGACCGTCAGAAGAACCACGGGATTCACTTCCGCGTATTGGCGAAGTGCTTGCGGATGTCCGGTGGTGACCACATTCACACGGGTACTGTGGTGGGTAAGCTCGAAGGTGAGAAAGGCATCACTATGGGTTTTGTTGACCTCCTACGTGAGAACTATATTGAGCAAGACCTGTCCCGTGGGATTTACTTCACTCAGGATTGGGCGTCCATGCCTGGTGTAATGGCGGTTGCTTCCGGTGGTATCCACGTATGGCACATGCCTGCTTTGGTTGAAATCTTCGGTGATGATTCCGTCCTCCAGTTTGGTGGTGGTACGTTGGGTCACCCTTGGGGTAACGCTCCTGGTGCAAC
>JBFRWC010000330.1:0-28279 GCA_051439365.1 Leptolyngbyaceae cyanobacterium | reverse complement strand
AAATTGGCCCAAGTTCCAAAGGGCCGCACCACGATTATTCCAAGCGGCGGCAAAGGCAGCATCCAGGTCGATCGCTTCGTCAAATGCCGCCACTGCTTCCTGATTACGTCCCAAGGCTAGTAGCGCCGTTCCCTTGTTATTCCAGGCTTCAGCAAACCCAGCATCCGCCTGAATCGCGGCATTGTATAACGGGAGTGCAGCACTGGGATTTCCCTGAGCTTCGAGGGCGAACCCTTTGCTCCATAAAGCTCTGGGATGATTGGGATCTAGGGCTAAAGCTTGATCACAAATGGCCAGCGCCCGATCAAACCGCTGGAGTTTGTTGAGGCTGTAGCATTGGCCCACGTAGGCAGAAACCGCGTCGGGGGCTTGGGCAATGATGGATTCATAGAGGGCGATCGCGGCTTCATATTGACCAGATGCCTCTAATACCGCAGCCCGCTGGAGTTCCTGATCCACGGAAACAGGTGGTGGTTCTACGGTTGGTTCCGGATTGGCCGTCCCTGTGGAATGTGGCTCACTGTCAGTAACAGGAGTAGGCGTGGCGGGGATACGGGTCTCTGGAGTCGGTTCAGGCAGGGCTTCAGGGGTCGTTGCAGTTACGGGCGGGGGAGCTGATCTAGGGGGATTGGATGGTGTTGGGGTCGGAGCAGGGGTGGCCTCTGGTTCTGGGGTGGCCCCTGGGGTGGGGGTGTTGGACGGGAGCGTCGTCGAAGCGGGGGGAGCAACAGGAGTGGGTTCTGATGAATCCGGTGGAGTTTGAGTATCCGGTGAGACGTTCTCTGGTGATGTGCTGACTTCCGTTGATGCACTGGGTGAGGCTGGCGAGTCCGGGACCTCTGTGGCTGGAGTCTCTGTGGCTGGGAGTTCTGTGGCTGGGGACTCGGATGAATCATCTGTTGCAATGGTTGCTCCCCCGTTGTCCAATTGATTGGCTGAGGATAGGGCGGTGGTGGGGTCAACGGTGCGGGGGGCGCAGGCGCGACCCAGCCATAAGCCTAACCCTAAGACAGCGGCGATCGCCACCGCAGACGCAGCCACCTTGGGTACTGTTTGGGCTGGGGTCCGCGACTGCGGTGTAAACGAGGTGGGCTGAAATTGGCGAATCACTTCCGTAGCGATCGAGGGTCGAGAGTTTGGAGCGGTCGGGGGTAAGGTCTCTCCCTGAGTGGATTGCACTGTGGGTTGCACTGTGGGTTGCACTGTGGGTTGTACCGTGGGTTGCTCCATAGATTGGCCCACGGGTTGATCCATCGGTTGGCCCAACACAGGGGTCGTTGGCCCCGTCACCGTGGATGGTTCAGGTGCAGTTTTGCCCTCAGTCTCTGGCTGAGTTGGGTCAAGTGTGGGGTTTTCAGGTGCCGATGACTCAGAGGTTGCCTGGGATAGCGGTAGGGTAGAAGCAGGCGATCGCCCAGGTTCAGCGGTTGGGCTAGACAATAGGTTAAGGGAATGGCGATCGCCTAGGGTCGGTGGAAGGGCCGCTGCTAATTCTGGGGGTAAACTCTGGAGGGCTGTCAGGGCATCAGCCGCAGTGGCGTAGCGGGAGCGAAAATCGTAGCGCACCATTCGTTCTAATATCGTCACTAACTCACGGTGGGCTTGGGTGGCATAGCCCTGCCAGTCTAGCTCTCCGGTGCGAGGATCAGGGGTTAAGGTGCGGGGATGCCGACCCGTTAGCACTTGAATCCCCATGACACCAACGGCATAAATATCGCTGCTAAATTGGGGCATTCCAGCAATTTGTTCACTGGGCATATAGCCCTGGGTACCAATGGAAATGGTGTGGCTGACGCTTGTGCCATCCGTACTCATTTGGGTACTGGCCTGTTTCACGGCCCCAAAATCAATCAAGACGATCCGCTGATCGGACTGTCGCCGAATCAAATTGGGTGGCTTCAAATCTCGATGGATCACCCGGTTTTGGTGGACGAATACCAGAGTAGACAACACATCCCCTAAAAAGGCAACAACTTGAACCTCGGAGCAAGGGACACCCGTTCCCATCTCATCGGTCATGTCCTGACCTTGGATCAATTCTTGCACTAAGTAAAATTCCCCATTGTCCTCAAAGTGGGCCAATAGCCGAGGAATTTGGGGATGAATGCCCAATTGATATAGAACTTGAGCCTCGGTATCAAACAGCCGTCGCGCTACTTGTAATTCGCGATCGCTCTGAGCTTGGGGTTTGAGTTGTTTCACCACACAGCGGGGTTGTCCCGGCAAGTGCAAGTCCTGGGCCAGGAACGTCTGCCCAAAGCCCCCCGCCCCCAACTGTCGAATTACCTTGTAATGGCCCCCCAACGGTTGGGTAGAGCCGGACCAAATCGATCGCAGAAATTTCACCATAAACAAAACGTAGGAGTAATGCCCCCGTGCTTATCCCTCTTATCCAGACAGGGTAAGCCCGGAGGCATTACCCCTACCGGATCGTGGGGGAGCGGGAGCGGTTGAGGTTAGAGGGGGGCACGGTAGAACTGGTAGAAGTGATAGCCATCGGCAAACCCTTCGTGGTCAAGGGTGGCGTGAATCAATCCCTGTTGCAGTAACCATTGGCCAATTAAGATGGCATCTTCCCTGGTATAGTCTCGTGTTTGCACCAACCATTCAACTAGATTTGTGCCAGTAAAGCAGGCGGGGTAGATCTGACCATTGTAAGCGCGATCGCCAATCGCTAGCCCCTCTGCTCCCTGCATGTCTGTAGCCAAGGCTTCCAGATCCAGATCTGGAGACAGATGTAAGGGTTCCAATCCATCTGGCTCCAGATCATCCGGTTCTAGATCACTGGCAGAGTCGGATGTTTCAACGGCAGTTGGGTTGGAGGCAGAGGCGAATTCTGGAATCACCATGTTGGTGGTCATACGAGTTCCCGATTGTGGTTCGTGGTGGGGCGGGACCGGATTGGATGACGATCCAGAGGTGGCAGCCGGGAGAATGTTGTCGAGAATGGGGGTGTTGTACTGGACCGTTTGTTGCAAGACCTCAACGAGGTTATCCAATTGGGGCGATCGCACATGCAAATCTCGTTGGGGAAACGGAATCGCAATGTTGTGGCGACGCAAACTGGCCTCAATTTCGTAATTCAAATCGCTTTTGACTTTGAACTGTTTACGGGGTTCCCCCGTCCACACCATCACCTCAAAATTGAGGGAATTATCACCAAAACTTTGGAAAAATACCTCCGGCTTGGGCCGCATCAACACCTCTGGATGTCGCCGAATGGCTTCAATCAATGCCTTTTTAACGAGGGCAATATCGGACCCATAGGCCACGCCAATGGGCAAGTGTAAGCGAGAAATAGCACTACCGTGACTCCAGTTGATCACCTCATTTTCCAAAAAGCGAGAGTTGGGGATAATGATCGTAACCCGATCGAGAGTGACGATTTCAGTGCTACGGGCACCAATTTTTTCCACCGTGCCCATCAGCTTACCCACATTAATAAAATCCCCTACTTGGATGGGGCGTTCGAGTGTGATAATAAAGCCACTGACAAAATTGTTGGTAATATTTTGCAAGCCAAAGCCAATCCCAACACCAAATACACTGGCCAGAATCGTGAGGGAACTTGCATCAATCCCCCACAGTTGCAGCAGGATTAACACCCCCAGAAAAAGCAAAACGCCTCTCAGCAATACACTGACAATATCCTGAACCCGCCGCTCTAGTCGGGCACGGCTCAGAATATACACTCGTAAAAAATAAATGATGGCGTTGGTGCCAAACCAGATGCCGACCGTGGCCAGGATTAACAACAGCAGGGCCAGAGCCGAATAGCGTCCCTCCCCAAATTGAATGATATCAGCAGTCAGAATATTGCCAATTCCGTAGCGCCATCTCCGAGTTTGGGGAAACAGATCGGTGATGTAGTAACTCACGCTCAGCCATAACAGGGTTAGGAACCCAAAGGTGCCGAGGTGCCACAGCGCTTTGGTGGGTTTCTCCCATTGCTTGAATGGGTTGGAGGTGAATTCAAACCAGCGGGTAAGGCGACGATAGCCCAACCACGTCCCTAGCTGGAAGATGGCATGGATGGCGATCGCGCCCACAAAGGCAATGCTACTGTAAACACTCGCCTGCTGCACATAACGGGGTTGGCGTTCGAGTTGTCCTCGGCGCAGCGCGTCTTGGAGATCTCTAGCCCAGATATTGGCCTGTTCCGATTTGCCACCGGGCACGACTACATCCGCCTCTGTTACCGTAATCAGGATGTCCTGACTCCCCTCGCTTTTCAAGTAGAACAGATCCCGCTGGCGATTTTTCACGGCATAGATAGTCGCCTCCTGTTCCCGGTCTTGCACCTCCCGCAACAATTCGCGATTGATATGCTCTGCCCGCTGATTCGCTGTTAAGGCAGCCGTATCTCGAACCTGAAACACAACCCGCCCGTCCACCACCACAGCCGCTTCTCCTACCGGGGCCAGAGGGGACAACTGAGCCATCGCTGGAGCCATGATCAACAGCAGTGTAGCAACAAACAATGCCACCAATGGCCAACGCCAGTGTTCTAGATACAGCCCAAAACGCTGTTCCAGATACTGTTCTGGACGTTGATCCTGATCCTGATACCATCGTTGCTGCGGCCATTGTTGGTGGTTCAAAGCGTTTGCCTCCCAAATCCCCATAGGTTTGGCATCATGGTTGTCTATCAAGGTTCTGAGCCATCAGGTTCCGAGCCATTGGGGTTGTAGTCATACCTCTCGGATTTGGTTGGGGAAGGGATATGAATGCCACGTTTTGGGGAACCTGTAAAGATGATTCGGACGGATCTGGGTCCAGTTCGGGTCGAGCTTGATTAATCAAGATCCGGGCGATCGCCACTGTGCCCAAGGTCAACAACAGAAAAATGCCCGCGCCCGCTAGCCAAATCAGCGTCGTGTTGGGATTACTGCTTGATCTGGGGGGCGCCATCCGACTGTGGTCTAGATTAATTTCTGTCGCATTGGTTTCGCGATCGCGCACCAAGTCCACCGTAATTTTGAATGGCCCTACTCTTAGCGTATCCTTTATGGTCAAGACCTGGCCATCAGGCTGGACAGGTCGCCCATTCAAAAATGTCCCATTCACACTTTTGTCGGTCACATGTAGCTGATTATTGACAACTGTAATCAGGGCATGGTACCTGGATACTTGTTTGTGTGCGAGTTCCAAGTGAGCGATCGCCTGAAGGCCGAACTGATCAGGCATTTGATCAGCTTCCCGGCCAATCGCAACCGGGGTCTGGAGAATTGAGTGACAGGGGGTACCAGTGGCTGGATCGTCCCAGCTCAGCCGGATCAATACGGGCAGACCTGACATGATGGTTCCTAGGGTTACTCCAATAAAATCCAATAAGTGAATGATCGTTGCAGACTGAGTGTGGATTGGGCATGACACCCATCACGTTCAGTTATAGGCCAAAATCACCACAATGTAACAATAGCCTGCCTTGTAATGATTGCGATCCATTGTGCCTGGGCATCGATCCAGTGCCTGGGCATCGATCCAGTGATTGATTACTAAGCTGATTGCCATTTAATTTGCGTGGCTGTACCCCGCCAGCGGCGGGGTTCAGCCACCAAAATACGCAAACTAAAATAGTTTTAGCTTATACTTGCTCATCGATCACTTGAGGCTCAGAACTGGTATACCCAAGAACTAGATACGGAGGAGCGATCGCTAAATCCGCACATTTGCAGTGGCGATCGCCCTCGTCCCTTCCTGTGAGACAGTGAACGTTGGCATAAACGCTTAATTGCTCATTTGCCTCAAAAGGTTATTGACCAGCCGATATTCTTCTGCAATCACATCATCAACAGGCAAGCTATCAAGATCATATCGATCTTCTAGTATCAACGTCAGCGTCTCTAACTTATCAATCCCTCTGGCAATGCCCGGAGCACCACTGAGGACAAGAACACTACCAACGTATCTCCGGGTTAGCTCACAGAACACGTCATCGAAATCTTTATTGCCCGAATATCTTGGCGAATTTAACTCGAACTCTTGCAGAGTGAGCCTCAACTTCTCTTCATCCTGATCCCTAGTAAAATCACGAATGGCACCCAACCCTTGCTCCACGAGGAAATTGAGTTCTTGTAGGTTAATTTCTTCTTCTCCAACGAAATTATCTCGACTTGAGCCATTTGTCGGACTAACTTCCGTATTCCGTGAATTATTGTTGTTTGCAGGCGGGTTAACGGCTGACGGAGGTCTTCTCGCAATAATAAAGATGATAGAAATAGCAGCTAGACCAATAATCCAGCGAGCAGCAATAACGAGGAGACTTTGTTTTTCTTCCTTGAAGGGATAAAACACCTTTAGCCATTCTTCAATCGATTGAGGTCTTCGGCTTCGCTCTAGCTGCATCCCCCAAAGAATGGCTTTTTTAAGTTTCTTATTAACAATTTTTTCCTTTATATTGACAATTTGTGGGTCAGGATGGTTTTCAAAAATTGCTCTTTTTCTATTTTCGCTTGTCTCTGGTTCAATGCCTGTGAGTAAGAAGTAGAGTGTTGCCGATAACGCATAGACATCCAGGCGTGGCCCTGTCCTCATGTAAGTCGGCTCCTGCTGTTCTGGAGGAGCATACTCAGACCAACACCGCGTTTCATTCACGGTCCTATCGGTGAGATATTCAAGGGAAAAGCCAAAATCCGTGAGAACTGCTGTCTTCTCATTTTTCCTCACGATATTATGAGGGGCGATCGCCCTGTGATTTAACCTGACTTCATGCATTTCCAGTAGCACAAGAGCCACTTGATAGACATAATTTACAGCCCTCATGTTGGAAAAAACACCATCCCGATTTACAACATCACTCAGGGTTTCCCCATCCACATACTCCAGTACAGTACAAGGTCGCTGTATCCCAGAATCAAAGAAATACTCTATAAATCTAACAACATATTCTTGACTCAGATCATGGCTAAACTCGGCCAGCTCATCTGCTTCCCTCTCAAAATCTATAACGACTCTCCGATCTTCCCGTTCTTTGAATAATTCATCCTCGTCAACGTCTTCAATTTCAGACAATTCATATTTGCCGATTTTAATAGTGACAATTTCATTTCTATCAGTGGCAAAGGAAATAGCTTGGTAGGTTGCAGAAAATCTATCTTCGCCTTGTTTGGCAACTATTTTATACTCGCCGTCTTTCAGGAGAAGTCCTTGTTGGTAGTCCATTACTGAGTCTTTGAAGAAATCCTTTTTGACAATTGTTGCTGAGTCGCTATTCTCCCGATATATCTAAAGCTTGGACCAGCGATAGAACAATCTCAAGTGATACTTCCTATTCACACTACTGCTAGTGTTGGTCCAAGATAAGTAGACTCCTCTAAAGCTTGTTGTTGAGTCTTATAATTTCTTTTTTCAGACTATCAATTTGATCTTGATAGACATCCTGTACTCTGTCTTCAAAGGTAAATTTATCTAAACCATCTAGCTCCTCAGCATCGGACACCCTAATTCCGTCAGCCATGAGATTTAGAACGTAAAAAGCAATCCCACTAAACAAGGAAATAAATAAAAAGACGGTGACAACACCCAAAAACTGAATGATGAGCTGTCTAGGATCACCTCCGCTGAGTAACCCAATATCAGGGCCACCTCCCGACGTATACGCCCAATCATAACCACTATCAGGCCCGATGCTAAAGAGACCCACCGCTAGGGTGCCCCATATTCCGCACCCCAGATGAACCGGGACGGCTCCCACTGGATCATCAATTTCCCACCAATCGAGAAGTCGCGTTAGTAGGGGCACGACGACCCCGCCCCCTAAGGCTCCAATCAATACCGCATCTGGCAAGCTGACGAAAGCACAAGGGGCTGTGATACTAACCAATCCGCCCAAAATACCGTTGATGATAAAGGCAAGACTAGGCTTTCCATTTTTGACAAAGCAGAAGACGATCGAACCGATTCCACCGGCTGCAGCTGCAATATTAGTGGTCAAGAAAACATGAGAAATCGTTGCAGGAACGGTCGCCTCTAGCGTAGAGCCAGGGTTAAATCCAAACCAACCCAGCCACAAAATAAAGCAGCCTAATGTAGCCAGGGTAATGTCATGACCGTCCAGAGACTCTACTTTTCGACCGAATTTTGTTCGATCTCTTGGAGAAAGAGCATTGAACTCGTATGGAACAACCTTGATATATTTCTCGATGCGTGGTCCTAGAGCAATGGCTCCCATTAATCCTGCCGATCCTCCAACCATATGAACAACTGTTGATCCGGCAAAATCCCAGAACCCCAAGCTTTGCTGGCCAAAGGTAATATCAGTTAGCCAGCCATCATCTGACCAAATCCAGTGCCCTGTGATGGGATAAAAAATGCCAACTAGAAGGCAGCTAAAGACCAGGAAACTGACAAATTTCATCCTTTCTGCGACGGCCCCAGATACGATGGTTGCAGCCGTGCCCGCGAACACAACCTGGAAGAAGAATTGAGCTTGACTTGCGGCGAGAGAACCACTTCCATCTTCTGAAGGTTGAAGGATTTCAGTGCCATTGTACAAGAATCCATTTGTGCCGATCCACGCTCCTTCTCCAAACATTATTCCAGCCCCGACTAACCAGAATGACATGACCGCAATACTAAAGACGACTAAATTTTTAGCCAAGATATTAACTGCATTTTGCTTGCGGCAAAAGCCTGTCTCCAGCATACAAAAGCCAGCATTCATAAAGAAGACTAAGGTTCCAGTTAACACAAGCCATCCAGTATCCAAGACTTGCTTTAAGTCAGTATCCATTAATGGTGCCGAAGAGTCCTGGGCCAGCACAACATTGGTTGAAAGAAAAATGAGGGCAATGGTTAAGGCAAAAATGTATAAGAAGCTACGGAAACGAGGAAGTCGGCCTTGCCTTCTTTCCTGCATGAAATGGTATCTGCTGTACTGCATCTTAGAAGGGGATCTCATATCTCTACAAGGGAATAAAAAAATCACAGCTCTCCCATACTTTACACTAGTATGATATCTGGAAGTACTGTCAACAGGGCTTAACTGAATATTGGGGAGGGCACTGGAGGGATTCCAGGGCACTGAATGCTCTAGCCTC
The DNA here is from genome assembly GCA_051439365.1 of Leptolyngbyaceae cyanobacterium. Classification (GTDB taxonomy): domain Bacteria; phylum Cyanobacteriota; class Cyanobacteriia; order CAKZMO01; family CAKZMO01; genus JAAHGY01. The sequence goes on along the minus strand of JBFRWC010000330.1, from coordinate 19,238 downwards.
TCATTCCGCGAAAGGAACGCCTGTTAGCCTTGATTTGGAATGAGTGCCATTACTCTTTCCTGATTTTGAAGCTGGTTTTTATCCTGATGCCTGACATTAATGTGTAATACTAGGCTTCTTTTTTACTTAATCCCTAGACTGTAAAATAGCAGGGTGCTTTGCACGTCACCACTTTTGTTCTGGTTTCGTGAGCATGCACCATGCCTGAGTGTTGTGCCCCCTCGTTGAAGCGGGTTTGATATAACAACTCAAGGGCATTAGATTAAGATTGCGCGATGTTGTACTCAGGGGGGTATGGTGCATTCCCTGTGACAGATTGTGTCAACTCGTGTCCGGGGGGGGTGGTTTACACGCTAATTTATAAGTAATGAAGAAGGTAAAGAACAATCCAAGAAGCGCCATGCGTCTAGCTGCAAAGCGGGTGAGGTGTCTGGCCGGACTATCTTGAGTCTGGTTTTTATTGGTGCGATCGCCTAACTAGCTGCGACTATTTGCATATTCACAACATGTTTACTTCCCCCTTCCTTGGTCTCGTAAAATCTACTGTCCGTAAGGGGCAGTTTTTGTCGTTCTACTGTACTCGTACTTTTTCGGCTTTATCGTCTACTGTGGCTATAGCCGGTGGCATGTTGTGTTGTGTCCCAGCAGCCTTGGCATCCACTCCACCCTCCCCAGGGTGGCAGTCGGTTGAGGATCAATCGTCTGAGGCGTTCACTCCACTTCCTAGTTCTGGGATTGAGGTCCAAGGAGCGTCCCAGGCCGCATCGAGCCAACCTAATTTCGTTGATTCTAGCCCTCACACCAGTCCTAGCCTCAACGTTGATCCGATTGGCAGTCCCCATCCGTTGCCTTGGAGTTGGGTGACGGATGTTCAGGGGATTGATATTAATTCCCCCTTACCCCAATTGTTCTACTATCGTAGCCCTGCGCTGATGTCGCCCAATGGAACCCATGCTGCCTACAGTCGAATGCAAATCAGGCGGGTAACAGAGGCGAGTCAAAGTCAAGTAAGCAGTATTTTATTTTTGGAAAATCTAGAGACGGGTGATATCCAGTTTCTGACTGCGTCATCCCCAGACATGCAACATGCGTTGATTCATGGCATTGATAGTCAGCAACCGGGGATGCTTTCCATGCTGATGCCCATTTCTTGGGCAGAGAACGGCGATCGCGTTTTGGTCCGGGCTTTTGAGGCAATCTTCAACACTGATCTTGCGGCAGATTACGCAATTATTTGGCACCAAGCTTCTAACCAAGCGGAAGCCGTTATCCCCACCAACGCCCAATTCAGCAACGCAATTTTGTTGGGATGGAGCCAAAATCAACCCAGGCGGATTCTATTCCGGGTCGGTAATCTGGGGGATGAAACTTGGCCGCTGGTGACAGTGGGTGAAACCGGAGACAACACGATTGCTACCTCGGATCAGGCGATTACCTATGGTCAAACGACGTTTGCAGCCTGGAGTGGTCCTCAATTTTCGGCCTTCGATCCCACTGCGGCTGACTGAGGCATCGTGTGGTGGGATGTTTTTCTACTGGTCGCCTATGCTCTTATTGTTTACTGGGTATTGATGAATGCCGTTGAACGGTTAGCTAAATTAGCAACCGTTTCCTTAAATCAGGCCAGATTGGAGGAAGACTTGGCGAGCCGTGGATTAGAGGGCATGGTTCAGCTTGAGTTCGGGTTTGACAATCCTTACTCTTTGTCCAGTACGCTTAAGGTACTCGCAATTATCATTGCGAACACTTCTGACTACACAATGTACGTCAATTGGGACCAGAGTGCTTTAACCGATCTAAAGGGGCGATCGCGCCGCGTCATTCGCCTCACTCCGGATAAAGCCCCAGATCTGAACCAGGCTCAAGTGTGGAGTATCATTCCATCAGGGCAAGTTCTGCAAGAGGTGATCACGGCTGAAGATGTCCTTACCCGTTCCTCAACGGCTGATCCCTTTGAAACAGAGGGAGTAATTGTTCCCATTGCTGGGGCCAAGGAAGATGAACCCCTCGTTTTCTATCTTTGTATTTGGTTGGTTGTGCAGCGGCAAGTCCACGATGGTGCAAGCCAACCAGATATTCAAACATTGATTCCTTGCGAATTTGTGATTTATAAATCTCCCTGGACCAATGCCCTACCCTGGTAATTCTTCCGGGTTAGCCTGATTGCTTTTTCGGGTAAAAAAGGCAATTAAGCCAGGGCCAAGGAGGAGGATGAGCAACATCCGGGTTAACTGCATTGCCAAGACTAATCCGGTGTTACCACCCAACTCCATTACCGTGGCAATCATGGCCTCAATCCCTCCGGGGGTGAACCCTAACACCGAGGTGACAGTATCTACCTGAGTGATAACGTGGAACTCATAGCCAATACCCAAGCACATCAAACTCAGAACGATCACCAGAACAATGTCAATTAGCACCGCCTTCCAGAGCTTTCGGGCTGTTGTCCAGTCAAACTTTAAGCCAATGGATAGACCTACAAATAAGAGCGCGGTTGTAAAAAGCCATTGGGGGACATAAGGAGTAGCCGGAGAAAGCCAAAATACCCCTAAGCCTAAGAGAAAAGGACCGAGATATCCTGATGCAGGTAGCCGTAGTTTGCGCCCTGCCCAAGTGCCAATGAGACCACACCCAAGCACAATGACCAGATTCAATGCGATCGCGATAAATGAGGTTTCGACACTCATACTACTGCTATTGGAGGACAAGGTATTTAAATTAGAGTCTAGAATAACAGTGTTGTCAGCCAGTAAAAATTTGGCTAAATTCGGGATAATTAACACCACCAATATTACGCGAATGTATTGGAGTAACGCAATCGACACCGCGTCCGCTCCCATTTCTTCACCCAAAACTACAATGGTTGAGGCCATCCCTGGAATAAAGGATAGTAATCCTGTGGTTCGATCCACATTGGCCCAACGAGAGAGCAAGTAACCATAGAACAGGCTTAGGCTTGCAGTGATAATAATACACACCACCACGGGGGTGGCGTAGGACATGGCAAAGGTCAAAGTTTCGGGGGAAAACCGCGCAGCCGTGACTACCCCCAACAACGCCTTGGCACTAGTCATAAAAAAAGGCGGCAATGGTTTAGCCTTCTGCCGAATTGAGATGTAAACCACGCCAGCAATCATTGGCCCCAATAACCAACCCACAGGAACCTGAAGCCAGCTTGCCAGAAAACCCGCAGCGATCGCCCACCCTACCTGCACCACCATCGCTTGAGTCCGAGTTATCCGTGAGATCTGTGGAATATTTTGCATGAGCGGAAAGTCTGATTCGAGTTCATGCGATGGCTGAGTCTGTTCCAGCAATTGTACAGGCATAGGGAAAATGATGGGTAGTGGTTTAGAACATCATACCGTTCCCTATATCGGTATCGGTATTGATCCATCATGTGAAGAGCAGGGCGATCGCGCCTCTTCCCATAGGTATGACCTTTGTAATCTGGTCGGATTGGGCGATCGCTCCCTTTCCGGAGTTGGTGTTGCGTGGGTCAACGGTCCAGTGTGTCGGCCAAGATGGTGACTATTTTTTGCCAACCAATTTATCTCGTAAATGTTTGATGCGATCGCGCAATTCTGCCGCTTCTTCAAACTCCAATTTTTTCGCCGCTTCCTTCATTTGGGCTTCCAATTTGACAATGAGATCGGGAATATTTTCCAAAGGCAAATCGTCAGACTGTTCGTAAATCTGTTCCAATTCCTGAGCATTCACCCGACGGGAGACTTCCAAAAAGGCCAAAATTGAATTGTTGGATTTTTTCACAATCGGCTTAGGGATAATGCCATGTTTTTCGTTGTCGGCTTGTTGAATCGCTCGGCGGCGCTGGGTTTCGCTGATGGCGTACTCCATGCTATCGGTCATGTTATCGGCGTAGAGGATAGCCTGACCGTGAATGTGACGGGCGGCTCGACCAATGGTTTGGATCAGCGATCGCTCCGCCCTCAGAAATCCTTCTTTATCCGCATCCAAAATCGCCACCAGAGAGACTTCCGGTAAATCCAATCCTTCCCGCAGTAAGTTCACCCCCACTAAAACATCAAATTCCCCATCCCGTAGACCTTGAATAATCTCAATCCGTTCAATCGAATTAATTTCTGAATGGAGATAGCGCACCCGCACGCTATGTTCCTGCAAATATTCGGTCAAATCCTCGGCCATCCGCTTCGTCAGAGTTGTCACCAAAGTCCGCTCTGACTTCTTCACCCGCTCATTAATTTCCCCCAGCAAATCATCGATTTGTCCCGTGGTGGGACGGACAAAAATTTCGGGATCAAGTACACCCGTGGGTCGAATGACCTGCTCCACAACTTGCCCAGTACCATTTTTGTAACGCTTGTGATCCTTCTTCCCGTTCGTTTCAATTTCAAAGTCAGCGTTGGATTGATCCAGTTCCCAGTCTCCCGGTGTGGCCGACACAAAAATACACTGCTGCACTTTGTCCCAAAATTCCTCCGCTTTCAGGGGACGGTTATCGGCAGCGCTGGGGAGACGGAAGCCATGATCAATCAACGTCATCTTGCGAGCGCGATCGCCATTGTACATCCCCCGAATTTGGGGCACCGTCACATGGGATTCATCAATTACTAATAGCCAATCTTTGGGAAAATAGTCCACTAAACATTCCGGCGGCGATCCCGCCTGCCGTCCCGCCAAATGTCGCGCATAGTTTTCCACGCCATTGCAGTAGCCCAACTGCCGCAACATTTCCAGATCGTAACGGGTACGCTGCTCAATTCGTTGTGCTTCCAGCAGCTTGTTCTCTTTTTCCAGAAACTCAATCTGGGCCTGCATTTCCTCCTGAATCGCATCACAGGCCGATTCCAACCGTTCCTCCGGGGTAACAAAGTGACGAGCCGGATAGACATTCAACGCTTCCATACTTTGCAGCGTATTGCCTGTCAGGGGATCAACGTAGCGAATGGCATCGATTTCATCCCCAAAAAACTCGACCCGAATCACTCGATCTTCATAGGCCGGACCAATCTCCAGCACATCGCCCTTGACTCGAAATCGGCCCCGCCCTAGTTCCAGATCGTTTCGTTCATACTGAACCGAAGCCAAATCCCGCAAAATCTGCCGGGGGTCTACTTCCATCCCCACTTGCAGAGGAATCGACGCTTTCAGGTACTCCGACGGAATTCCCAAGCCGTAAATGCAACTAATGGAAGCCACCACAATCACATCTTTGCGTTCAAAGAGCGATCGCGTTGCCGAATGGCGCAACATATCGATTTCGTCATTAATCGAGGCCGTCTTGGCAATATAGGTATCCGTAACCGGAATATAGGCTTCCGGTTGGTAATAATCGTAATAACTAATGAAATACTCAACCGCATTGTCAGGGAAAAACTCCCGCAGCTCATTGCACAACTGCGCCGCTAGGGTTTTATTGTGAGCCAACACCAGCGTCGGCTTGCCCACATTCGCAATCACCCGCGCTACCGTGTGAGTTTTCCCGGTTCCCGTCGCCCCCAGCAAAGTTTGAAAACGGTGGCCAGACTGGAGAGAATCGGTAAGTTGAGCGATCGCCCTCGGTTGATCGCCCGTGGGTTCAAAGGGAGCCTGTACCTGATAGTCCGCCATAAGTTACGCCTCACACTGCTTGCAACGATGCCACTTATTATTATCCCTATTTTTTCTGTTAGGGTAGGGGCATTCGCGCTATCGCAAAAAATGGCAAGGTTGAGATCTGAGTGCCTGACAAAACTGCCTAAAACCTTTACCCTGCCTTGGGTTAGGAGACCTAACCCCTACATTGTCCCAATCCCTTGTAGGGGGGCGGTTTCCGCGCCCAATGCTCGTTTTTTGTCAGCCAACCAGGGTTGAGACTCTAATCCTGCTGCATTTATCCTGGTTGCGTTTTCATCAGTTTTATTGATGCCCACATGGTCCTAACTACCGCTAAACTAACATTCAACGACTTTTTAGAGCAATACCCAGAGAATAACGGTCGCTTCGAGCTTGTGGATGGAGAAATTATCGAAATGCCTGCCACCCGCCGCCACGATGACATTGCCGAATTTCTTGATCGGCACTTTTATCAAGAAGTCCTCGCCTTGACCTTAACGATGTGATTAAGCAAGGAATTCCCATCCAGACGCGAACTAAAAAGAAGGTTGAACAGGGGCGTATTCCTGATGTCAGTGTCATTGATAAAACCCTATGGCGATCAAATCGTACGGACTATGCCGCTTTGTGTGATCCGATTCAACTCGCAGTAGAGGTTGTATCCACTAATTGGGAGGATGATTATATTGATAAATTTGACGAATATCAGCGCTTAGGAATCTTTGAATATTGGATTGTTGATTATCTCGCACTGGGGGAAATTCGCTATCTAGGTAAACCCAAACAACCCACTGTATTTGTTCATTGGCTGAACACAAATGGTGAATACCAGGTCAGCTTATTCCGAGAGGGCGATCGCATTATTTCACCAACTTTTTCTGAACTGAACCTAACAGTTGAACAGATTTTAGATGCGTAGGAAAATAAATTCGTTTCTAAAGACAGAAAGGTGATGCACCACGGCAAAAAATATCCTGCCCGAAAACGCGATCGCACTTCATTCTCTGGTTTTACATCTGGACGATAGATCTGAGAAACACTTGATTGTTCCATTGCTGATATTCCTGTTCACCAACACCATTCATTCTACCGCTGCCAACATTGCGTTCCGGCTAGATTACTGTTGAGCGATCGCCCCCATCCGTTGCCATGATGGGTTAGAGAATGACAAAGCTTGCTATTTCTGGGTTTCAGGCTTCAATCTAGCCTGTGATTTGTAAGTAAATCAGAAATTTCGCAGAAAACCGTAAATTTTTTAGCTGAGTGGGCACACTAAGCACATCAACAACATCTACTCTACATTTGAGGATGCGCTGCAATGACTAAACCACTTGACCTAGCCCAAGTTACTGAGCGCGATCGCCTTGCCTTTTATGGGGCGTTGTTTGCGATCGCCTTTGCTGATGGTCAAATTGACAAAGACGAAATGGAATTCATCTTTGGGATTATGGACTTAGATGAGATGTCCGAAGCTGGAAAACGTAACGTCCAATCCTATATTGTTGAACCACCATCACTTGATGTTTGTACGAGGGAACTAGCGTATGCGGATGAAAGACTCCGCTACGGTTTAATGGTCAATCTGATTGAAGTCGTTTATGCCAATGATGAGTTAGATTCTGCCGAGAAAAAGGCTGCTTTATTAGCAAGAGAAAACCTACAAATATCTATCAAGCAATTTAATGCGATTGTCAACTTTGTTCGGGAAGTGAGAAAAATTCGGGAACGTGGATTAGACGATAATCAAGCGGCTGATGCTATTAAAACTGCTGCTGCTGGACTTTCTGCCGTAGGTGTCCCGATCGCGGCGGTATACTTGTCAGGTTCTGTGATTGGTTTGAGTGCTGCGGGAATTACATCCGGATTGGCTGCACTGGGGCTAGGTTTGGGTATGGTGCCTGGAATTGGGGTTGCGGTTTTAGTTGGAGCTGGGATTTTTATGGGTGTCAATGCTTTCCTTGATACTGGCGACAAGACCAAAAAAGCAAACTTTAAAGCCGAGCAAGAGCGTAAAGCCCAACTTGTAATTAAAAATATGCAAGGCTCCATCAACCAGCTAGTTGATGAAATTGGTGAACTTCAAGAGAAATCAGTATCCCTTAGTTCAGCAGCAGCTGATGCTGAAGCCAGCCGAGAAGCCATTCGTCAATTAACGGAGCGGCTTCGGTTTATGAAGCAATCTGTGACTAAGAGGAAGCAAGCGGGTGGAGTGGCTTAGTCATGGTAACTGAACAATTCTTGATTGAGATTGGTACTGTTGTTCAAACCCAGAACCATTTGCTTAACCAGCTAAAAGCAGCCACGGGCGAACTCAATGTTGCCCTCACTGATGCTGAGCAAAAATTAGCAAATACAGGTGAAATGAATGCTCAAATTCAAGAGCTTGAGCGTTTAATGGCTGAACTAGAAGCCGATCAGGAATGGGTGGAAACAGGTGACGTTGGCGATTTTGATCCTGATCAAGTTTTGAGCTTGTATCAAAATCGTCAACAGTCTGTTTTTCAAGACCTCACCAAAATAGGTTTTAAAGATTGGGATAGTTTTGTTTGGCAATGTAAAACCCATGCCTTATCTCAGGGGATTGATCCCCTCGCACCCTACGAAAGTTTATTAAGTGAGGCCGATCTGAAGCAACTGAAAACAGAAGGGGAATCCTACAAAGCCCAATATAAGTGGGACAAGTGGGATTATATATTTGTGGGCGCAAGTGGAGTTCTGGCCGCACTAACAGATTATCTGTTAGTCAAAATTCCAGCCACCCTGAAAACAGGTGAATTCGCAGGCCAAACCGGAAGCCCTTTAACAACATGGCTCAAAAATTACAACATCCATAAATCAGATGATTGGTTTGCTCAATGGGCTAGAACTCTTGAAGATACTTGTAAGGTTCCCTATGACCAACTGAAATTTGCTGGTATGACAGGCAGAACCCATCGATTGCAATCATTTGGTCATGATCCAGTGTTGGGTTTTGTGTTTGGCATATTAGATATTATGCGGGGAAGCATCACGGGTTTTTCTTACGATAAGTTAGCTCATAGTCACACATGGACCAGTCAACAAGTTGTGGCTAACTCCGATATTGATCTGATCTCAGCATTTCTCAAACAGTTTGGCCATCTGATCTCTGATGTGGCCACGCCAATGGGACTGCCTGCACCTTTTATGACGTTAATTCAGGGAATTAATGCAGGTAGCTTCGGCGAGAAAAACCGTACCGTTGGTGAAGTGGCCCGATGGATGTACCTAAATGGATATGATTTCAGGCATTTTCTAGTATCTGGAATGACTCCAGCAGTGATTGAAATTATGCTGCGGACCTACATGATGCTGCGGCATTATTCTGAACATGGAGAAACCAAATTTGACTTGGCTTCCCATCCTAAATATCGAATGATGCTACTGATAGCGCATGGAATTGCAACTTTAGGAAATGCGGGGAAAATAACATTAATGCAGGGCAATCCGTTGGCGATTAACTATGCAGAATGGCTGGCACTTATCCGCTATCTTGTCCCTAGTCTGAAATATTGGATCTTTGATCAGCATCGGTTACAACTAGAACACTTGGAAAGCATTAATTCTGCTGGGTGGGATGAACTGTTGCAGAATGGCGATCGCCTCCTCACAACAATCACTCCATCGCATTTCCCAACGATTACCCTCGGCCAAGTGTAACACCTTCTCACCCCATCAAAATAACGGTATCCAATACGTGAATGATGCCATTATCTGCCTCAATGTCTGCCATAACCACCGTGGCATTTTTCACTTCAAAACTCTCAGAACTGGGGGTGGAACGAATGGGAATTGTCGATCCTTCCACCGAGGCAACTTCTCCCAATTTTTCCAGATCCGCTTGGGTGTATTTCCCTGCCGCCACATGGTAGGTCAAAATCCGGCTGAGTTGGGGAATATTTTGCACCAAGGTTTGAATGGTGCCCGGTGGTAGTTTGGCGAACGCCTCGTCGGTGGGCGCAAACACGGTGAACGGTCCCGGACTTTTGAGGGTGTCCACTAAATCGGCGGCTTTGACTGCTGTAACCAGGGTGGTAAAGCTATCGTTGCTAACGGCGATGTCTACGATGTCTGGCATTTTGGGATTTTGGAGTTTAGATTTTGGATTTTGGGTTCTGGTTCCCAATGTCTCACTGGGGACCAAAAGTAGAGGCTCTGCCTCGTGCTGATGTTAGAGCCAGAGACTCCGAGCGGGTTCCCAGCCGGAGGCTGGGAACTAGGGGAAGAGATGTATTAGCGGTAGTCTTGGCTCTGGATGTCCCGGAGTCGAGCTTCGGGGCGCTTGAATCGATCGAGTTGGGACTCGAAGAAGGCGCGGTTGGCTTCAAGATGGCCGGGGTTGGGGTCATCGAGGGGATAGAGCAGGGCGGTTCGGAGGGCTTGGATGACGGCGGAGGTGACGTTATACATGGAGCGCTGGAAGGTGATGCCTAGCTGGATCAGCATATCTTCTTCGCCGCGACAGTGCTGTTGATAATACTCCAACAGGTAAGGCGGCAGGAAGTGCAGCATATCCTGCATCAGCAGTGTGGGGGGGATGCCAGCGGTGCCGACGGGAAAAACATCGGCGTAGAGGATGCCGTAGTGGAAGTCGGCTTGATCGAGGGGAACCTGTCCGGCTTGGGCGTTGTAGGATTTGGTGCCTCGGAAGGGGGCGGTGCGGTAGAAGACTGATTCTACGTAGGGTAGGGCGGCTTCATAGAGCCAGGTAAAGCCTTTGGATTTGGGGATGATTTCGTAGCATTCGCCATCGATGTAGGCGTGGTGATAGATGGGTCGTCCGGCGATCGCAAAAATCCCGTTGATCAAAAACTCCATTGCTTCCGGCACCGTGGTCATTTTGCCCTCGTCGTAGAGGTCGGACATTTCAAAGAACACAGGGGCCATCACTTCCCAGAACAAGCCCAGGTTGGAATAGTAGGATAGCTGCCGGACTTGCTCCATAAACATATCGGGGAAGAGCTTGTATAGTCCCTGCATCAGGGGATTGCCCTTGAAGTAAGCCCGGATGGCGCGATCGGCGTTGGCCACATATTCGTCGGTTTCGAGGTAATCATAAAACCGATTCACCGGGGTGTACATTTGCTGATGCCACAGCATGGCTCGCATACAGGCTTCAGCAAATTCCATGTTGACGCGATCGTGCCACAGGTGATGCAGCAGTTTCGGCATGGAGCTATTCGTTTCCCCTTTTTGCATAAACTCGATGAGTTCGGGATGGGCTGTGGCCTGCCCTCGCCAAATCCGTAGATCTGCTGTATCGCCAGCATAGTGGTTGGGCAAATCCAGATATTCTTGGGGTAAGAAATACTTGAAAGCAGGGAGGGGATTGAGGAATACTCGTTCGGCAATGTACAGCAGATCGCGCCAGTAGAAATCCATCGGCACCGCGTAGGCTTTGTAGATGCCGATAATTTGCATCAGGTTTTCGGGGGTGTCAGGCAGCATGGAGCCGCCAGCTTCCAACCGATGAATCACGTCGGCGAATTCGTGGGTGGAGGGCGGGAGTTTCGTGGGTGGGTTTGATAGGGTGGCAGTCATGGGTGGGTGGGTGGGTGAGTGAGTGGGTAGTCCCTAGATCCCCGGCTTCTTTGAGAAACCGGGGATCTGAGCTAGGGTTTACAGTTTGATTTCTTTGATCTCTTGGGTGAGGGTTTGGAGGGCGAAGGGTTGGCTGGTTTCGGGGATAGCGGCGACCATTTGGGTGGTGGTGGCTTCGCTCCAGCGCACGAGCCAGGTGGGTTGGAGACCCAGAAAGACGATGCTGATTACGAGCATGAGGGCAGGGACTCGTTCGCGCCATTCGACTTTGGGAAAGTAGGCGATCGCGTTATCCAATCTGCCAAAGCAAGTGCGGTTCAGCAAAATCACGAAATACACAGCGGTTAAGCCACTGCCGACGACACAGAACAGGGTTTGCCAAGGAAAAACGCTGTAGCTCCCTTGGAACACCATAAATTCGGCGATAAAGCCCACTAGTCCTGGGATTCCGGCGCTGGCCATGCCGCCAAGGACTAAGAGAGCGCTGATGAGGGGCAAGCCTCGGATGGGGTTCATGAGACCGTTGAGGACATCTAGTTCGCGGGTGCCGACCTTGGTTTCGATGATGCCAACCAGGTGGAATAAAATCGCTAGGATCAAACCGTGGGCTACCATCTGGGAGACTGCGCCCACGGTACTGAGGGCGGTGAGAGAGGCAGCACCGAGAAGAATATAACCCATGTGACCGATGGAACTGTAGGCCACCATGCGCTTGATGTCTTTTTGGGCGATCGCCACAATCGCTCCATACAGCACACTGATTGTCCCCCAGGTGGCTAACCCCGGAGCCAAAAACGTCCAGGCATCGGGGAACAAGCCTAGGCCAAATCGCAGCAATCCGTAAGCGCCCAATTTAGCTAACACCCCACCCAATAACATGGCGACGGGAGTGGAGGCCGCTACATAGGTGTCCGGTAACCAGGTATGAAGGGGAAACAACGGCACCTTGATGCCAAAACCAATGAGTAGAGAGATGAGCAATAGCAGTTGCAGACTGAGGGAGAGGGATTGGCCAGCGAGGGACTCGTAGGTAAAGCTAGAGGCATCGGTGAACCAGAACAGTCCGATAAAGGCCAGCACAATCAGGGCACCGGAGAGGGCGGTGTAGAGCAAAAACTTAGTGGCGGCATAGCCCCGATTCTTGCCGCCCCAAATGGAAATGAGCAAGTAGAAGGGAATTAGTTCTGCCTCGTAGAACAGGAAGAACAAGAGGAGGTTATGCGCCAAAAATGCCCCAGCCACGCCACCTCCCACGAGCAACATCAGGGCATAGAACAGGCGGGGACGCTCGGTCTGCTCATTGCTGGCGTAGATGGCAATCCAGGTGAGGAACCCATTCAGGAGCACCATTGGCAGAGAAAGACCATCGACAGCTAGATCATAATTGAGTCCCAGATCGGGAAGCCAGGTGAGATATTCCTGAAATTGAAACCCTGGGTTGCTGGGGTCAAATTGCCCTGCCAGCCATAGGGTCCAGAGGAAGGTGACTCCACTGATCATCAGGGAGGTGATTTTTAGCAAGCGCGGTGGCAGGGGGGCAAAGCCAACGGCGATCGCTCCCGCTACGGGCACCCAAATGAGTAAGCTGAGCATAGGACGACGTGATACCTCTTAAATCAATCAGGTTAATGTGGACAAGAAAACTAAGGAAACCCCAAACAGTACAAGCCGAACCACAAACCCTAAACTAGGATAGCGGCAAAGATTGGGAAATCAGGGTCCATCCAGTGATTAGGGCGATCGCAATACTGGCAAAGATGATGGTAAACAGATAGAACTGCCCTTGCCCACTGTTGCTGTAACGGAGCGCTTCCCCGCTGACTAGGGAGGCAAATCCGACCAAATTGACGAATCCATCAACGACAAAGCGATCGAACCAGTTGGCAAGGCGAGATAGGGTATCCACCCCAAAAACGATGGTGGTTCGATACAGTTTCTGAGTGTATACATCGTTGGCAAACAAGTTCTGAATCGCTGGAATCGGCAGCTTCACGGGCTGAGGCACCAGTTGGGCGATATACACTAAGGCTCCCGCCAGACAACCCATGCTACTGGAGGATAACAGCAACAGCGCTACATTTTTATCCAGGCTGGCCCAACTGGGCAGGAGTCCGGCGACTTCCAGGATTAGGGGCAAGTGTAGGGTCAAGCCCATTAGCACGGTCATCGGCAGTGTGATCAACCAGATATTTTCAGGCGATCGCACGGTCATCGGGGTGATTTGTCCGGCAAAAATCAGGCCAAATTCTCGCATCATGCTAAAGGCGGTTAAGCCGTTTACCACCAACAGGACGACCAGTAACCAAGGGTGGCTTTCCCAAAGACCATCGGCCAGTTTCAGCAAGGCCCAGAAGCCCCCCAGCGGGGGTAACCCCAGCAGTCCGGCTACGCCCACTAAAAAGCTCAGTCCAGAGATGGGGCGACGACTCCAAAGCCCTCCCATCTGGGTCAGATCTTGGGTAATCGTGTTGAGAATAATCGATCCAGCGCTCATGGTCAGCAGGGATTGAGCCAGGGCATGACTGAGGATTAGCAGCAGGGCCGCCGTAATGTGTTGCGTGCCCACGGCGATGAAAATCAAGCCCATGTAGGCACTGACGGTGTAGGAGAGCGATCGCTTCACATCAATTTGGGCAATGGAAATCAGGGTGCCACCAATGGCCGTGATCGACCCGATCGCCACCATCGCCGTCAAGGCCACCGGGGACAAAGCCAACACTGGCTCCAGCCGAATCAAAATCCAAGCTCCCGTGGCAACCACCACCGAGTTTCGCAGAATCGTACTGGGCACTGGCCCTTCCATCGCTTCATCTAGCCACAGGTGCAAGGGAAACTGGGCACACTTGCCCATTGGTCCCGCAACTAACGCTAGTCCTAATAGGGTAGCCGTTGCTGGAGCCACCTCTGCAGTTGCCGCCCACTCCCCTAACTGACCAAAATCCCAAGTGCCAGCCAACGGATAAAGCGCTAATACTCCCATCAGCAAAAACAGATCCCCGACCCGCTTAGTCAGAAACGCATCTCGCGCTCCCGTCACCACTAGGGACTGATTCAGCCAAAATCCTACCAGCAGGTATGTGCCCAAAGTGAGAATTTCCAACAAGATGTAGCTAAAGAAGAGGGAATTGCATAGCACCAAGGCACACATTCCCGCCTCGAACAGGGCTAGGAAGGCGAAAAATCTGGCCCAACCCCAATCCATTTCCAGATAGCCGATGGCGTAGATCTGGGCCAAGAGGTTGAGTCCCGTGATGACAATCGTGGCTCCAATGGTCAGGGCCGACACTTCCACCGGAATCGTGAGTGTCAGTCCGGCCACATCCAACCAGGGAAAGGAGAGGTAGATGGGTTCCTGCTGCCAGACAGCGGGAAAGGCTAAGACTGCATGGAGCACGCTCAGCGCTGTCGTCAGCACATTGATGTAGCCTGCGGGTCGGGGACCAGTCCAACGGATCAGGCCAGGGGACCAGAATAACGACAGCACCATCCCCACAATGGAGTAGAAGGGAATTAACCAAGCTGTTTCAGCAAGCAATTGAATCATGGCGATCGCATACCTTCCGTGGCAAACATCTATTTTCTACGAAATGTCTAGACGAACTCGATGGACGGCCCAGATGAGCGATCGAGATGAGCTTGGCAGAGGCGGCGTTACATCATAGGTGCAACGCGGGATAAAGCCCACTAGCGTAGCCCAACTCCGTCATAGATGGAAATCTATTAATCCACTTTTTTCAAGTAGGAATAGTCTATACAGTGATCATATCCATATCCTTAAAAAAAAGTAAAGACTCATCCCATTTAGGAATGTAATGAGCGGGTTTAGTCAGCTCACCGTTTGCCCACTGTTCGCTAGCAATCGTTCTTGAAGGCTTACTTGGTCGTCATGGTATGAACCCCGTCCCAGGGCTGAGGGGGAGGGCTGAGGAGATAGCCTTGGATGCGTTCAATATGGATGAGAGTGGCTTGGTCTTTGGGGCGCAACTGGTGGGCTTGCTCAAAGGCGGTCAGGGCTGTGGCAAATTGCCCTTGGTTGTAGGCGGTGCGACCCTGACCGTACCACCCCAGGAACTCATTGGTGGTGGCATCGAGGGGGGTGGTGCGATCGCCCAACAATTCATAGATAGTCACGGGGCACTGCTTGCCTTTGACCCGAATCCGATCCAATTCGCGGAAGTAGAGCAGATCTCGATGGTCAGAGTCCAACAACTGCAGGGTATCTTCGCTGAAGATAATGTCACAACCGTGGCGATCGCCGCTGCCGTAATACTTGGTCAATCCTTCCAGCCGGGAACTAATATCTACCGCATTGCCAATCACGGTGTAATCCATGCGCTTTTGGGAGCCAATGTTCCCTGATACCACCTCTCCAGAGCTAATGCCAATGCCAATTTTGATTTTCATCTCCTCACTGCGGCAGGCATTAAACACCGCCAACCGTTGTCGCATCTCCAAGGCTGTCAAAATTGTCATCCATGCATGGTCGGCCAACGGCAACGGCGCACCAAACACCGCCATCAAGGCATCCCCAATAAATTTATCCAGCGTCCCTTCGTGGTTAAAGACCGCCTCCACCATGGTGCCAAAATACTCATTCAACAACGCCACCACCTCCGGCGCGTCCAAACCCTCCGTCAAGGCAGTGTAGCCCCGAATATCGGAAAACAGGATGGAGACAGGCTTCCGCTCACTCACCTGGAGGGCATCATCCCCCAAACTCATCGCCTGTTCTGCCACTTTGGGGTTCATGTAGCGATACATGGTCGCCTTCATCCGCTTTTCTTGACTAATATCCTCCAGCACCACCAATCCCCCCCGCACCTCACCATCCGGATTGGTTAGTGGGTTCACGGTCAGGTTAATATTGCGCTCCAGTTGGGTCAAACTCTCGCTGCCGAGGGTCAATGGTGGCACCGTGCGATCGCCCCACACCCAGAACGTTTCTCGGTTTTCCCCATCGGGGATGGCCAAGGCCGTTGCCATCACATCCTCCCCGTCGGGGTGAGATACAGAGGTCAAGCCTGCCGCTGAGCGTTGGAGATTGAGGAGCAAGATCTGTTCTGGGACATAGTGACGGGCTGCGGTTTCTAAACTATCTCCCAAGCGAAATTGGAGGCTATCCAACGGAATGCAATCCCATACGAGCTGGCCTAAAAGTTTTTCCCGCCAAAATTGTTGTTGAGTTTGATTCCAGGGGCGACCAGCAGCCGGGTTGGGCACTCCCGTCGGTGTGGGGCTAGATAAGATTGGCGGTCCCACACCATTTGCTTCTACCGGACATCCCAATAGTTCCAGCGCGGCATCATTAATAGTGACGATCTCCCCTTGCAAATTGGTCGAAATCACCGCATCGGAAAGACTGGATAGAATATCTCTCTGATATTGCTCTTCCTGAAGCACTCGCTCAAATAATTGAGCATTTTCTAACGCAATTCCGGCTTGAACATTAAACGCCTCCATAAATTCCTCATCGGAATAGTTAAAGTTACCCTGCTTCTTATTAATCAATTGGGTGACACCAATCAACTTTCCGGCAGAATCAAAGACAGGCATACACAAAATATTGCGAGTATGGTAGCCTGTGCGCCGATCTGTTGCTGGGTCAAATCGCGGGTCTTCGTAGGCATTGGGAATATTCAGAACTTGGTGCGTAGAGGCGACATATCCAGCAATACCTCGATTCCAAGGGAGCCGAATATCGATCATATCAACCCCATTGGCATCGGCCACAGTCGTCCATAATTCTTCTCGTTCCTGGTCCAGTAAAAACAAGGTGCTGCGATCGGCCTGCATGAGTTTTCGGGCTTCATCCATTACCGATTGCAAGGTGTCGTTGAGGTCCAAGCTTTGGGCCAAGCAAGCGGTGGCTCGTAATAGGGAATGGACCCCCCGTTGATTGCGGGCGGCAACATAAAACGACGTACAACTTTCTAAAATAATCCCAATGGAATCCGCAAAGGTCCGAAACTGGGCCTCATCCGTCTCGTCAAAGGGGCGATCGCCTGCTTTATTCAACAACTGCACTACTGCCACCACCCGGTTATCGGAATTGCTAAAGACAGGCATACACAGAATGTTGCGGGTATGGTAGCCTGTTTTTTGATCAATCCGATGGTTAAAGAGAGGATGATTGTAGGCATCTGGGATATTGAGGGGCTGTCCGGTAATGGCCACATGACCTGCGATTCCCGTCTCTTTAGGCATCCGAATTTCCTGGGTCAGACGGGTTTCCCCCTCCCCTTGGGCTACCTTGGCCCACAACTCATCTTTGTCTTCATCAATTAAAAAAATAGTGGTGCGATCGGCTTGTAGTACTTGGCCAATTTTGAAGGTAAACGCCTCTAAGATTTGCTCTAGCACCCCCTCCATTGAGTCGTTTTTGATCAGATCCAGGACTTGAAGATAGTGCTGAAATTCTCCAGTAATTTGATCCAACAATCCAATAAATTTAGGAACGGGTAAGTCCTTGACACGATGGGTCAAGGTATTGTTAGGATTGGCGTTGGTCAGTGTGGCCAACATATTGGCTGCCCGATGGTGGGGAGAGGATGTCATAGGGTGTTCCTAGGGCAAGACGAGAGGATTGGCAATGGAAGTGAACGGTAAGATGCGACCAGATTTAGCCAGATTTAGAACGATCAACACCGCCGAATGACTATCCATTCGTCAATCGATGAGCCATTCACATAACACAAACTACACCCTTTATCCTTAGGCTACAGGATAGACCAACAATCTGGCAGGGGGATGAGAAAACTCTGAGTTGTGAGGGGTGTGACCATTTCTGACCAAGGGCACCCCATTGGCCAGCTCGTCACGGCGGCGGGACAATCTGATTTGCGCTGGCAACGACCGATTATCTCTGTGGGAAGCGATCGCCCCCAAATTTCTTGACCCCAGCTTCTTGAGCTAGATATCTTGGGATCACTTTACAGAAGGGCGATCGCAGCCATTCCCCCTCGTGCATCATCTTTTTCCAGTCAATCAAATCTGAGCTCAGTCAGCCTGGAGATTCAGTTCATCGCCCAAAAAGCGATGAAGCACCTCAGCCCCAAATTCATCCACATACACCGCATCTTGATCCAGATCGTAAAGCTGTACCAAAACATCAGTGATCATTGCGGTGGTCTCATCCTTGACGATTGCAGCAACAATCCCACAACGATAGGTTGTGGCGACAGTGGGGTCGGGTTGAAATGGTTGATTGAAGTAAACACGATCCCCCTCTCTCATGCGTTATGCCCCAAAATCCTCATAGGCTTACCACTTTGGGTGATCGGGGTTAGCTGGCCAGTGATGACTGGCTGTTGTTCAAGTCGTGCCACAGTTGCCGGATTTGTTCAAACGCCTCATCGGAGGAGAGTTTTCCCCCGGTATGCAGATTACTGATATACCCCACTCGTTGGGCAAATTCTTGTAAGTTTGCGTCAAACATTAATGCGTCCATACTAAAGCGGCCGTGAAAGGGTGCGGTGGGATGTAAAAACTGTTGCATTTGTCGATTCATTATATTAACCCTGGTTTTTACAAAAGTTCAATAGGAATAAATGGTCAACTTCAATAACGGTTAAGGTCAACGTGGGGCCAGCTAAACGGTCTGTAGCATTGTGGAGCAACTTTATCTACTCCCTGATCTTAACCTAAGCTTAACCGGACAGGCAAGGCGATCGCTGCCGAGTGCCGAGTTCTGGTCTAAAATCTTAAACAGACCACAAATTCCTTAAAACAAGGATAATCAAGCGTCTGCATATCATTGCTTCTGGCACGCTAGGGTGGTCGCTCAAACGGCCAACTCGTATTCACTAACCATTGAGGACTTATTAACCATGGGTAATGCTGATTCTCCACTCAATGTTTTAATCTCCGGAACATTGATCATCGGTAGTATTGCATTTTTAGTGTTGTGGGCACTTCAGACCGCCTATCCCTACAGCTAGCCCCCACAATCGGCACAGGAAATCTAACGGAATCAGGTGGGACTGTCGTTGGAGGTGGGCGAACCTCTAACCCTCAGTCACAGTGAGCACCTTGCGAAACAGCTCAATATCAAGTCAATAAGCTAAAACTATTTTAGTTTGCGTATTTTGGTGGGCGGACCCCCC
>JBFRWC010000329.1:0-8967 GCA_051439365.1 Leptolyngbyaceae cyanobacterium | reverse complement strand
AGGCTAGGGTGATGGTATCAGATCCAATGTTGGTCACGCGGGTTTCCAGGTCCAGCCAAACTTGGCGATCGCTCAGGGCCTTTCTGGCGGCCTCTCGGTTGAACTCCGTTGAGGTGCGTAAAATCTGGTCTCCCATTTCTACAATTCGCAAGCGTCCCCGATCGCCCAACCGTTCTGCCAGCTTGCAAGCCAGTTCCACCCCGCTGTAGCCCCCGCCAACAACCGCCACCCGAATTTTTTCCTGGTCCATCTGCTCCAGCGATCGCAACCGTTCCTCAACTTGGTAAGCATTGGCAATCGTACGGAAGGGAATAGCATGGTCTGCTGCTCCCGGTACGAGATCTATTGGGGTTTCTCCCCCTAGCGCTAAATCCAAATAATCAAAGGCCAAAGAGTCAGAAGACAGAGGATCGGTTGAGGCGAAATGCACCGTTTTAGTCTCGACATCAATATGGCTTACGGCTTGCTGGTGAAACTGAATCCCCGTATCACCCAACAATTCGGTAAATGGTGGCGCAATTTCCCAGGTTTCTAATTCCCCGGTCAACAACTCGTAAAGGAGAGGAAGAAAAACGAAGCGATCGTGCTGGTCAACTAGCACAATTTCAGGCTTTGGAGTTGTATCCCAGGGAAACTGGGTGAGATTCAAAGCGGTGTAAAGGCCACCAAATCCACCACCCAGGACGCAGATACGAGGCGGTGTTTGGGTTTCAAGCTGAGTCATGGGTGTTGCTACCAAGTCGGCTAATGTTGAATTACAAGAGTGTCGAACTGCAAGAGTGTCGAACGGTAAAAATTGAACATCACATGAGGAACTGCTGATGAAAACACGGTCCCTTTGTGGACTGTCTATCTACTAGGATAACAAGGTTATTCCCACTCTGGTCTCAAGTTTTCAAGATGGTGATTGGTTAGTGACGGTTTGCATCCGCATGCTGAGATCTAACCAGGGCGATCGCGTCATGGGGGCACTGCTGGAAATATAATCCACCCCCGTTTCGGCAACCGTTTGGATGGTTTCTAGAGTAATATTGCCGGAGGCTTCAATTTTGATCCGATCGTTCACCGCCCGAATCATCGACACTGCTGTTACCATTTGATCCGGTGCCATATTATCTAACATGATAATGTCAGCCCCCTGCTCCGCTGCTTCCTGGACCTGTTCCAAGGTCTCGGTTTCAACTTCAATAGTGAGGGGATAGGGAATGCGATCGCGCACCTGACGCAGGGCCACCGTAATGCCTCCTGCTGCTGCGATATGGTTCTCCTTGAGCATTACCGCGTCATCTAAACCCAGTCGATGATTCACGGCTCCCCCCACCTGAGTCGCATATTTTTCCAGTAACCTCAATCCGGGTGTGGTTTTACGGGTATCCACAAACTGGGCGGGATAGGACGCGATCGCTTCCACATAATCTCTCGTTGCCGTGGCAATACCGCTGAGTCGCATCGTCAAATTGAGTGCGACTCGTTCTCCCGACAATAGCCCATCCATTGCTCCTTGCAGCTTAGCCACTACTTGCCCCAACTGACAGATTTCTCCATCGGACAGGGTTGCAGAGAACTTCAATGTTGGATCAAGGCGATGGAAGATGCGGGCGGCGATCGGCAACCCTGCCATCACTCCCGGTTGCTTCGCGACCCAGTGAGCTGTTCCTTGGGGAACTGGTGCAGCGAGGGCAGAACTGCCAAACAGACCTTGGGTGCTGCGATCGCCCCGACCAATATCTTCCCGTAACCATTGGTCCAGCCAGGGGTCCAACACGATCCAAGGTGGTAGTATGGCAACAACAGGTGGCATGATGAACCTTTGGTGATGAATACAATTGCCGCACAGCAGCTCGTATGGGGGCTGTATCAGAACACTCCTTGCCACAACACAAGAAACCAGTTGAGTGGCAGTGGACTCAGCCTACTGCTACTCAACCTTGGTTGCTTGCTTTATGGGCCAATTCCTTTTCTAAGGATCAGATCCGAACGACTCAGATCCGGACGACCAGCCCAGGATTTAGAAGAAGTTGGGCTGATGACGGATGAGATTGAGAAACTCTTCCCGTGTCTTCTGCTCATCTTGGAAAACGCCCATCATGGAACTTGTTACCGTCCAAGAACCGGGCTTCTGTACCCCGCGCATCACCATACACATATGAGTTGCTTCCATGACAACAGCCACACCTCTGGGTTCGAGCACCTCTTGCAGAGCTTCAGCAATCTGGCGCGTTAGCCGTTCTTGCACCTGAAGCCGACGAGCATACATCTCGACAATCCGGGCCAATTTGCTCAACCCTACGACTTTCTGGGTTGGAATGTAGGCCACGTGGGCGCGCCCCATGAACGGCAACATATGATGTTCGCACAGGCTGAAAAAGTTGATGTCCCGCACCAACACCATTTCGTCATGCCCTTCATCAAAAATGGCTCCATTAATCAATTCTTCCAGGGATTGGTTATAGCCACTGGTGAGGAATCGCATCGCCTCTGCCACGCGCTTTGGGGTTTTGAGTAGCCCTTCTCGCTCTGGATCTTCTCCTACGCCCAATAGCAACTCACGAACCGCAGTCATCATTTGCTCTTTGCTTTCATCAGGGGGCTGTACTGGATTGGCAATATGACCGTTGATGGTGTTGCGATCGGGGCGTGATAACACCTGACTACCAGCCTGAACAGAGTCGGAATCATCAAATGTCGTACTTGTTCCATTGAACGATGTCCCATTTGAGGAACTGTTGAGTGAACTATCGGAAGAAGAAATAGTCATGGTGAATATCGTGTGACAGTAAATGAGGAGCTAATCTTTGGCACCATAGTGAAGGTATCGAATGCTAGCCCAAGAAGTGTAACACCGTTTCAGTGTTGGCATATACAATCTACTCCAGCCTAGCAGCATTGTTGCATGTTCTTACAGCAAGTCCACGATTGTAAGTGATGTCGCGGACAGGTCGCCATCCCACACGAATCTTTGAAAGTTACAATGAGAACGACACCAATGGCCGCTTCGCTCTGGCTTAACCTTGTTAGCGCGAGTTTACTAGATTATCTGCCCTCTAACGTCTTGCGATAACAACTAGCTGGATTTAAACCTTTCTTGCTCACAACAGAGCCATATTACACCTCTCGTTAGCCAGTGTAGGAAATGTAAATATCTATGTCAAATACTCGACAGATCTTAAGATAACTCAGAGGTGGTGATTTGACTATGGCCACCTAGCTGGTGCCCTAGAGCCAGGTGGAGCCTTGTCCACAGTCTCGTCATTTGGCTACTGGTGACAGGTTTGATTAAGGCCATTTCTTGTAAAAAAATTACCAACTGCGGTGCGTTACGCTGTCGCTAACAGCACCCTACAGCGGTATATTTTTTCTTGGAAATCACCTAAGCAGGGACTTCCACAAACTGGCCAATCTTACGAAATTTTTGATAACGGTGGTCGCGTCGTTGGGCGTTGGTCATTTGATTTAACTCATAAAGATTATCTAATAAGGCTTGTTTTAAGGTTTGGGCAGTTTGGATCGGGGCGGAATGAGCGCCACCAATTGGTTCTGGGAGAATCTGATCGAGAATGCCCAATTCCAACAAATCGGGAGCTGTGATCCGGAGAGCTTCTGCGGCATCTGCGGCCTTACCCGCGTCTTTCCAAAGGATAGCGGCACAGGCTTCAGGGCTGGCAACGGTGTAGACTGAGTGCTCGAACATCATCAGGCGATCGCCCACTCCAATGCCCAGTGCTCCGCCAGAGCCACCTTCCCCAATGACGGTGCAAATAATCGGTACATCGAGTCGGAACATTTCCCGCAGATTGTAGGCGATCGCTTCCCCTTGGCCCAATCGTTCCGCTTCCAAGCCCGCCCAAGCTCCTGGAGTGTCAATCAAGCTGATAATGGGCATCCCAAACCGATTGGCATGGTTCATCAACCGCATGGCTTTCCGATAGCCACCGGGGGAAGCCATGCCAAAGTTACGCAACACATTATCTTTGGTATCCCGTCCTTTTTGGTGGCCCAAGATCATCACGGGTTGCCCCCCTAACCGGGCAATCCCCCCTACCAATGCAGGGTCATCCGTGCCTGTGCCGCGATCGCCGTGAAGTTCAATCCATTCATCACTGACCGCTTGAATGTAGTCTAAGGTGCTGGGGCGACGGGGATGACGAGCAACCTGTAACCGCTGTGCAGGGGTTAAACTGCCAAAAATTTCCTGGCGTAATTGGGTCGCCCTTGCTTCGAGTTGATGAATTTGATCCGATACATCAACATCATTTTCTTTGGCAAGGGCATGAATTTGGAGAATTCGCTTTTCCAACTCTGCTAGAGGTTTTTCAAAATCAAGCAGCATTGGTCTACGTTCCTTCGTGGCCATAGTTTGGGTGGTCCTAGCTCAAGGTCTTGCACAGCAGTGGGATCAGCACGTTAAGTCAGGTCATGCTTGAGTGTAATTATCCCACAAATGGGTGGATGGGGATGGGAACTGGAGCGACGCTCCCAAATGCCGCTCCCAAATGCCGCTCCCAAATTGTGCTCCCAAATTACGATTCCAAATCGGGTCGGAGGTTTTTCGCTTGTCTCAGATAAACATGATGAACGGGAGGATCAGAGTCCAGGGCATTGATGGTCATCAACAAACGGATACATTTAGACAGACTTCCTTTAACCATCATTTGCTGCACATCCAAGAGGGGAACGGATTGAAGAGAGGAGCGTTGACGGGCGATCGCAGCTGGAAAAATCGCGTCTAAATCCGGAGTTACCGAAAAGGTCACACTGATGATGTAGCCGGGATTTAGCGGATTTTTGCTTTCCAGCACATCCAACAACTCAACAACGGCCTCTTCAATGGCCTCTCGCGTATTGGCGGATGCAGTTGTTGCACCTCGGATGGCCCGTACTATCCGTTCCACACTTTTATCCTCCACAACTTGACCATGTTCTCTGACAACCATCAGTACAGTGTGAGCGAAGGGATGATGACGCGGTTTTAGCCCGTTGCCTCTAACTCGTCACCACACGATGCTCGTTACCAATTTAGTATATTGGGTTGCAAAAGCCATAGGCCAAGCAAAAAGAGCCGCTTGAGCTTTTTCAAGCAGTTGGCCCCTTCTTTCTACTGCTTGTTGCTTCTACCACCAACGGAGTTGCAGGTAGCCACGTTCACTCATCTGCTGTTCTTCCTCCGTTAACCATTCAACGGCTTCATAAGTCCCAAAAACGTGATCCCACCAATCCACAGCTAGGCCAAAGTTTTTGTACCACATGTTGTATTTGTGGTGGACATAGTGGACGGGCATCTTCATCCAAAAGACTCTGGCAGGATTTTCGTGCTGCAACTGGTGAGCGTAGGCAGAAAACAACGCAAAGGCCAACGCTCCAGCAATCCACCCCAGCCCTGCTTCTAGGGAAAAGAATAGGGGAATGATCATGGCGATCGCACTCCCTTTCACGTAATCAAAAAATTCCCAGACGACTCCCTGGCCTTCATTGCGCTTGTGGTGGTCCCGATGACGTTGCCCCACTTTGGGGGACTTGTGCATCAAGCGATGCATCCAATACTCGACAAAACTGGCAAAGATGAAAGCCCCGATAAAAAAGGCGATCGCGATCATGTTTACCTACTCCTTTTCACACCTAAAAAATATATCGTTATAAGCTAAAACTATTTTAGTTTGCGTATTTTGGTGGCTGAACCCCGCCGCTGGCGGGGTTCAGCCACGCAAATTAAATGGCAATCAGCTTATTCCCTTATTATAGGTATCGTATTGTGAGTCTGGTCTAACGAGTCTGGTCTGACGAGTCTGGTCTGACGAGTCTGGTTTTGCTCGCCCTTGCGCGGTCCCCTTGTGGTTCAGTCAGTGGACTTGCATCCCCACTTGGGGCTGAAAGGAGGTTTGGCGGGTGCCAACCATTAAGGTGCTGAGGTAACGTTGCAGTTGCATCCACTGAGGGCGATTAGCAACGTAGGTACCGGGGCCAACCGGGATAAACAGTGAGAGATTTCGCAACTCTTGATAAGCAGGGTTTTCATTGGAATCAGGGGTCAGTTGTTCAGCGGTGATGTCCTGGGGGACTAAGGCCGGAGGTAACTGACCCTCTAGGAGTGAACTCAGTAGAGTCCGGCTGGTGGGGGAACTGATGCCTCGCTGGTCTAAAAGTTCTAAAATTTCTCGGAGGCGTAGGGGGCGATCGGGTAAAATCCGAGCTAACTCCATCAAAATATCGTAGTCACAGGGCTGGCGGTTGGCCCAATCCACTACGGTGGGATGTAAGGGCATCGCCGCTAGCCCATAGGCGACGCGGCTACAGCCTGGGACGGTATTGTATGAGAGGACAGATGCCGGATCATTGGGATAAACATCTTGGGAAATCGTGGCCTGAATGAAGGTTTGCTGGAGCCAAGTGGCGATCGCCTGAAGCGAGGCTGTTCCCCCCGAACAGACAATGTGCTTAATCTCATCAGGTTGGAACCCCGTTTCATCCAACAGAGCATTGATTTCCCGCTGGAGTCGCTGGAGGTAAGGGGTGAGGACGCGATCGCTCAACTCATCTTGATCAATTCGCCAGGACTGTTCGGCCAGCGTCACCGTTGCGGAATCCTGGGTTTGCAGGAGTAACTTGAGTTGGCGAGCCGCTTGCAATAAATCGGCCCCCGCAGACGATTGGCAAAGGCGCTGATGCATCTTCTGGCGATGATGAACATCAGGTTCTCCCGCAGACGGCAGAGAGAGGGCATCGATTGCACAAGAGGGGGCTCCCGCTTCAGTTCCTCGATCAGGAAGGGAACCAGAAGGGTCTGGGGGTTCAGGTTGACCTTTGACCATGGCTGCTTGGGTCAGCCGGGAGTAGAACAGTTGGCCGATAATATCTTGATCGAGGGCATCGCCACCATAGGCTAGACTGCGACCAGCCAGATGGGTCAATCGCAAACGATCTGTCGCACCAGGGAAGGGGGCAGGAACTCCGGGGACTACATTGGCGATCGCGAGTTCCGTTGTGGCTGCTCCCCCATTCACCACCAAGGTTGGCCCGTAGAAATCGGTTTGGGTTTGCAACGGTGGGGCCTGGAATACGTCTGGTAGCGTCACCGGACGACCTACTGCGCTGGGGAGAACGGAAAGGAGAGTGGCGATCGCATCATTCACCATCAAGACCTGGGCCGCACGGGGCACCAACCGTGCTCCCAGGACCGCTTCTCTCACATTAAATCGATAAGCCGCCGACCAGGAGGCCGGATACCCGACAATGACTCCCGCCAGGGTTTGCAAGACGGCTGTGGCCTTCTGTTCCGATAACCCCCACACCTGATGGGTGAGTTTCTGATACTGGCTTGAGGGGAGTTCCGAGGCGATCGCCAGCGAATGCGACGTTGGCGAAAGACTGGACAATAGGCTTTTCAAGGATTGATAAAACCAACTGAGCGGAGTCTCATGAGCACAGTCCCGATGGCGGTTGTACCCACCTGCCTGGATCATTGGTTCCCACCGCCGCAGATGAGACGAGTAATGGGGAATCGCCAAATTTAACCACTGCTTATATCGATCCAACACAATTGTTTGGGATGGCGCATCTGTCAGAACATCTTGTGTCGGTGAATGATCGGCCCCCCATGCTGGAACCATATTCAACCCATTCCCGATCTGGTTGGGAACCAACAGCATCTGGGCCGGGAGGCGAAAACAGGGTGCGGCCCGGTCTGCCATAGAATTAGGTTGTTCTCGATGGTCCCAAGAAATGGGATACAAACAGTGATTCTGTTGATCTAGCAATACGGCACACAACCCGGTGCTACCAATATCAATGCCCAAATACCAGCGCTCGTCATCGGGGTTGGGTCGCACAGGAGGAGGCATGGAGAGACGATAGCCCGGTGGAGGGCTAGCATTGCGATATACCGTCTCAATCGACCATGGTTCGCTTGCAGCGACATCTTCGATGGAGGGCGGGGGCGAAGGCGGCTTGAGCAGTAAAGATGGGCTAGAGGCAGGGACAGGGGTTGAATCCGGATTTGAGTCCGAATTCAACTGAACGTTGCGCGATCGCTGCTCACCCCCCTCGTGCGCTATCTCATGTGGTGCCTGAAACGGCGCAGAAGGCACCACCTCATGGGCTATCTCACGCGCCATCTTATGGGTTATTTTTTTTTTGCGCCCCCCCTGTGTCCTCTGTGCCCTCTATTTCCTCACTCTCCGCTCCAAACCAATTGGAAAACGGGTCAGAATCAGACGGAACAGGCGGGGGAACCGCCCTAGACTCTTCTTCCGGTTCAGTCTTAGCAGGCTGTCGTCCAAGATAAGCACTTTGGCCCCGTAACAAATCCGCTAAGGTTTTGGCTTCCTCTGCATCCGACAATGCTCCTGACGTGGATGAGCCATCTTGCCGTAGCTCCTCTAACAGGTTGGTCAGTCCAGTATTCTCGCCTGTTTGTTCATCGTTGTCATCTTGCAGAATGTTGTTGTTCAACGATCCAATATCCGAAGATTCCGCAAGTGATTCTTCAAATAGAGATTGGGTGGAGTCATCCCCCTTGCTAGACGGACCAAACTCAAAGAGAGAACTTGAATCAGTTGAAGACTCCGAGATCAGCGAATCCAGTCCACCCATGCCATCTGGTAGGATATCCAGGGATTCGGTCTCGGAAGATTCGTCAAAGGGGGAAGTATCCGTATCGCCCGTCGTAGGTTGATCAAACTGATCAAAAAGAGAGGTGGAATCTTCCAAATCGGCTGACAAATCCGAGATCGATGGCACAGAGTTAGAGGATTCTGAGCTAGAGGATTCTAAGTTAGAGGATTCTGAAAGGAATGCAGACCCCAATTCACCAATATCATCTTGTAATCCGTCCAGCGATCCAGTGTTCGGCGATCCGGTGTCCAGTGACCCGGTATCTAAAGACTCGCCGAATAGGTTGGTTGCCGAGTCTTCAGTTTGCGCAACTTGTTCAAACTGATCAAATAGGGACACGGAATCCTCAGAGGATTCCGG
>JBFRWC010000328.1:0-10412 GCA_051439365.1 Leptolyngbyaceae cyanobacterium | reverse complement strand
GCTCAAGCTTTTGAACTGCATTAGAATCTTCAGGATCAAACGCTTTACCTTCTTCCTCAGTCGTGAAGAAATTATTGCTGCCAAGAGACATATTGACAGCAACAATGTTGTAACCGCCTTCCGTTTCTAGCTGTTTCTGGTTCTCGGATAGCCACTCCAATGCATCTGTAGAATTAAAATTCCGCTGATCTTTAAAGACATCCAGAGCAATTAAACCTGCTTTGGGGGCTACACCAATCTCAGAATCACTAGATGCTACTGTGCCAGCTACATGGGTGCCATGACTGCCTGGTGAGTCTGATCCATCTGGTGGGTTTGTTAGGCTAATGATGTTGTCTTTCAACTTAGAGTGAGACGTGTCAACCTTGCCATCCAAAACAGCAACGACAAGTCGTTTGTCATCAGGCCCCACACCATCAATATCTTTAAAGCGCTCGTCATCCCGCATCTTGTACAAGTCAATCAACGCAAACGCGGGGTTATTATTTTGCTCCAAGTAAGTAGCAACTCCATTCAACTCAACTGTGACTCCATCATTTTCTTGGTAGAGAGTATTCAGGTCAGTTGCAGTGAGGCTCTTACCTTGAACCAAGGCACTAAAAATAGCCCCTTCATCTCCGGGGCTATCAGTGGCGTTAAGTTGGCTGTCAATCAAATGGCCCACCTCTTCAAGGAGAACACTTGTAATGGCGGCTGGATTCTCCTGTTGGGCCACTAAAAATTCTTGGGACAGATAGATAGTATTCGTCGCAGCGGCAAAAGCGCCTTGGGCACCATTAATCTCAGCCGCATTGCGGATTTCAATGATCGGCAACGTGGATGGATGGAGGCTGTCTAGAACCTGATACACCGCATCAGCATCGAGGTCGGGGCCAAAGGCAATGGCCATCTGGTCAACCACATTGGCTTGGCCAGAGAACCCCTCTAGGGCATCCCACATCTGGAACAGAGCATCAGCGAGAGTTGCGGCTATTGCCTCATTCTCAATCCCGTGAATGGATTGAGCGGCAAGGTTATCTGCAATGTTGGGTGTTCCCATGTGAGTTGTCTCCGTAAGCGTAAATTAACATTGAACCCGGTCGTAGGTTCTGAGGACTGTGCAAGCAACCGTTCTTTGAACCTGTGACACGAGTATCGCAGGTTCAACTTATGGATAGTTAGGTTTAATTAAGGAGATCGAGGCACCATAATTAAGGTATTGCCCTTGCTAATGTTGAAGGACTCTAAATTTAGACCTGATTGCCCTACGTGGGAAGGTTGATATATTGTCACTTCCCAGGCCACGAAGTCTATTCCCACGAATTCTATCATTGCCAAATGAAGAGGTGATTAATATCCTGTCGCTGAAATCCCAAAACCATTGGGTGCTGGGCCGTTGCCAGGACTTGTAAATCAAACAGTTCGCTACAGCCCTCCTGGAACTCTAAAAAGGCCACGGTCTCCCCTGTGATAATATCGATGGCCCATACCCCACATTTCAGGTCATCGTTTCTGGTTTCCAGAGGCAAACCACCAAAGGTTTCTTTTTCGCGAATTTGGGAGAGGCCAATCAACCCATAGCGTCCGTAGAAGGCCAGCCCTCGGGTAAAGCCAGGAAATTCGGCGACGGTGGTGCATGTCCCCGTCTCCACATCAACCGTCACTAGGCGACCTCGGCCTGAATCCAGCACCCACAATTTGCCATCATAGAACCGAGGCGAGTGGGGCATGGAAAGACCGTGGCAGATGACTTCGCCTGTGGGGATATCAAGAATGCAGCCCCCGTCTACTTTATGCGATCGCCATCCTTGAGGGCTATCAGTTCGAGCAAAAACAGTGGCGTATTTCGGTTGACCATTCACGATCGCAAACCCATTGAGGTGGCAGCGATCGCCCGTGGCAATTTGGCTGATAAAAGGGGGTCGCCATTGGGGAACAAAACTGTAATCAGGATGCAGGGTACACAGACAGGAAAACTGGGTATTGACCACCCAAAGCTGATCGCTAACCCAGGCTAATTCGTGGACGCGAATATCCCCAGTTACGATTGAATGGCGAGGAATGTAACAAGCATCGGCGTTATTTTCAGGATTATTTTCAGGGCTATTTTTAGGGCTATTTTTAGTATCATTCTCAGGATTGTTCTCAAGCTGCTCAAGATTAAGGTAACGAATGGCACTGGGAATATTGCGAAAAAAGTGGATCTGGTTCCGGGTGCCTAGGGCAAGACGATGGGGAGTGAGAGCGACTCCCATAATTTGGACAAAATTGCGTAGCAGGGTTGACAGCCGATCGCCCTCAGCTTGAACCACCATCAACCGTCCCGCCTGATAGGTGGACACAAACAGGGAGATGCCCAAGGTGGCGAGTAAGTCCACGAAGCTGGTGGAGTGAATGTATTGTAATGGGGCTGGTTCAGAGGGGTTGGGCGTGGACATAGTCAATCAGCAAAAGGTTTTCTTGAGATTTTATACGGCGATCGCGCTACATGGACGATCTTCCCTTACTCTGATTGCAATAAGGCGTAGAGCCTGGGCCATTCTGAACGGGCTTACCCCCACCTTAAAGAGGATGGGGGAATGCGCCCTATTTTAGTTCAACACCCGTTCAACCCTAATTCCATCAATAAGTATTTATAAGCTGGTGGGAACCTGAGCCACACAACAGCGATCGCGCCCCCGGTGTTTGGCTTGATAAAGGGCTTGGTCTGCGGCCTCGATCAGCATTTGAGGAGACTTAGCGGTCGTGGGAACAACCGTCGCCACCCCCACACTCAAGGTGACAAATTCATGGCTTGACTTCTCATGGGGAATTTTCAAGGCTTTGATATGGGTCCGGATCTTGTCGGCCACGTGGAGTGCCCCCTCGGTTGAGGTATCGGGCAATACGGCTACAAATTCCTCACCACCGTAGCGAGCCACCAAATCCGATGGGCGGTTGACCACCGAGTCCAGCGTTTTGGCCACCTGCCGTAAGCACTCATCTCCAGCTTGGTGTCCATAGGTGTCGTTGTACCACTTAAAGTGATCCACATCACAGAGAATCAGGGACAGAGATTGGCGCGATCGCTTGAGTCGTTGCCATTCCTTTTCGATATAAAAATCAAAATGATGGCGATTTGCAATTTTGGTCAACCCATCCAATGCTACCTGACGTTGCAACTCTAAGTTGATCGACTCTAGCTCCTCGAACATTTCTCCCTGGTGGATGGCGATCGCCGCATGGGTGGCAATTTCCCCCAGCAAGGTTACCTCTGACTGTCGCCAATGCCGGGGTTGGGTACATTGATGGGCAATCATCAAGCCCCATAGTTCATCTTGATAGACAATCGGCAACACCAAATTTGCCTTCACTTGATACCCTTGCAACAGTTCCAGATGGCAAGAGGCTAGCCCCACCTGGGTAATATCATCAATCGCCCGCACCCGTCCCTGACGATAAAACTTGACGTAGTCATTCCGGAAGCACGGTTCATCAATGTGCTCACCAATAATCGAAAACTCTGGCTGAGACACCGACTCTACAACGACCTCGCCCACCCAATTCTCATCAAATTTGAACAAAAACAACCGATCGGATTGGAGTAGCTGTCGCACTTCCGTCACCACGGTTTCAAGGATATCTGACAGATACAACGATTCACGGACTTTACTGGCAATCTCCATCACAATGCGCTCACGGGCCGTTTGCTGCTTCATCTGGCTTTTAAGCTGGGAATATTCCACCAAACCCGCCTCAATGGCTTGATCAATCGCTGCAGGGGTACTCGCCTCCGTTAATGTTGTCACCAGAGAATATGCTTCTACCGGGAGGGCGGCTTCTGAGGATTCTCCAGGGATGTTGACAGTAGGAAAGCCACCCGAAGGTGTGACAGTATCAGGGTCTTGGGTCAATTGTTGCCGTCGCTCCTGGCGCAGCACAAAGCTGGTGACGGCATCTGCTGCTAACG
The DNA here is from genome assembly GCA_051439365.1 of Leptolyngbyaceae cyanobacterium. Taxonomy (GTDB): domain Bacteria; phylum Cyanobacteriota; class Cyanobacteriia; order CAKZMO01; family CAKZMO01; genus JAAHGY01. Next base: position 6,484 of record JBFRWC010000328.1, on the reverse strand, counting down.
GTCTACTCGTCCAATAGCCCTGAACAATGTGGCAACCCGTACTCTGGATAAAGTCCCATTCAGACTCCGTTTCCACCCCTTCAGCAATGACCACTAAATTCAAAGCGTGACCCAAGGCCACCATGGCCCGGTACAAGGCAACCTCTTTGGGATCGGAGCTAATGTGCCGCAAAAAAGGCCGAGAAATTTTCAACACATCAATTGAAAAATCTCGCAACACGCTGAGAGAAGAGTAGCCCGTGCCAAAGTCATCCAGGGCGATTTTGAACCCCATTGTCTGAAACGCGCCTAGCACCTGATTCGCTGCCTCAACATTCTCCATCAGGGCACTTTCCGTAATCTCTAGGCCCAGATCCTGGGGGTCCGCTCCCGTTGTGGCCAGAATCGTTTGAAAGCGTGACACGATCTCTGGATCGTTAAGCTGGTAGGGAGATAGATTCACACTGATGCGGCCCAGAGGCAGTCCCATGACCTTCCATTCCTGCACCTGCTCACAGGCAGTTTGAAATACCCATGCGCCAATGGTTCGGATCAGACCTAGTTCCTCGGCAATTGGGATAAACACACCGGGAGAAATATTGCCCTGACTGGGAGAACTCCAGCGTAACAAAGCTTCCACCCCTACAATTTGTCCGGTTACCACCTCAACTTGGGGCTGATAAACCAAATTAAACTCTTGTTGGGCTAGGGCATTGGCCAGGGCATTTTCTAAGCCAATGCGATTCGGAGCCTCTCGACCCATGCCAGGTTGATAGGCCACATAGGCCGCCCGTCCTCGTTTTTTGGCTTCATGGAGGGCAATTTCTGCATGGTGAATCAGCACCTCATCGGTATTGCCGTTGTAGGGGGCAAAGGCAATCCCTGCACTGGCACTCAAGGTTAGCAGTTCTTGGCGAATTCGGAACGGGGTTTGGAAGCAGTCTAGGAGATGACGACAGATGCGAACGGCTTCATCGGCATAGGTTAAATTGGAGAGCAGGACAATAAAACAATCCCCATGCCAGCGAGCCAACACGTTACGGCCATAGCTACGGTCATCGGCATCGGTGGTGACCCGGTCCCGTAAGCGTCTCGCCACTTCCTCCAAGAGGCGATCGCCTGTCCCTACCCCTAAGGCATCATTGAACCGTTTGAACCGATCGAGATCCAGCATGATCACCGCCAAGACCTCCCCTTGTTCCACCAGCCGCTCCAGGGCCAACACCAGTTGCCCCTGGAAAAATTCGGCCTTGGGCAGTTGAGTCAGGGTATCGTGGCACGCCTGATAGTCAATTAAGTGGGTTAAAAACTGATGGACTAGAGCCGTGCAAAGCATGGCCCCCATCTTACGGCCTAGCTGAATTTCCTCCGGTTGCCAATCTGGGGTGTGTTGTGTGAGTTCGCACCAGGCCGCACACGACTGGCGTGGCATGGTATTGCGCTCATCTGCATGACCACGTCCAGCCCAGATCGTCTCCAAATCTTGCTCCCGGCGCAAGAGGACTAGGCTGCCTAACCACTGATGTTGGGATCGAATGGGGATGACCAGTAGGGAACCCGTCTGATTAGCAGCCAATGCCTGATAGATGGTGCAATCATGGGCGAGTTCGGCTCTTGAATAAACCTGTGGAGCGACAGTGGGGAGGTCGGTGCTGCCGCTCTCCTTCCCCTGTAAAAGCTCCTGCCATGGGACATGGCAGTCCAAATGGTTGATGGAAGTTGGCACCCCCCAGGCATAGCTTTTCGGTAGTCCTTCCAGTAAACCGGGCATGATGTAAAGATAGGTGCCATCAGCCGCAAAGATGATGGCCATTTCAGCCAAGATAGTGTTGAGGGTACTGTCTCTAAAGTCCTGCTCAATTAATTGGCCCAGCCGTTGCAAAAACGCTTCTACTTGCTGATGTCGCTTCACTTGCAAAAACAGTTCCTTTTGCGCGATCCCCAGAGAAACTTCTTTCGTGACCAGTTCAATCGTTTGGCGTTCTTGTTGGGTGAACCGTCTGGGTTGGCTATGGTGAGCCACCAGTAAGCCCCACAAGAGGTTGCGATGGAGAATGGGAGTACACAACGAGGCAAGAACTCCCATGTTCAGTAAGTATTGCAAGTGGCAGGGGTCTGCAATCTCATAACTTTCCCGGATCGCTTGGCCGATGCTGGTTTTGGCTCTGGGGGGTGGTACCTGTCGCAGGGACTTATGTTTCGTGGAAACGTCAATGACTACACTTTCAATGGTTTCAGTTAACTGCTGCCGATTGGCTGGGGGGATGTCGCTGGCGGGAAAGTGGAGACCTTTTAGCGTGGGTAAGTTGTCGTCCAAGATCGACTCAGCTACCACTTGGCCACTCTCATCAGTGGCGAATTGATAGATCTTGATCCGATCGACCGCTAAAAATTCTCGGACTCTCTGTGCAACAAGGTGTAGGATGTACTCGATATCGTCATGTTCGTGGATGATGGCAGCGATCGCATTGACTAAGCTGCGTTGCGATGTTTCGTGGTTAGGCGATGTTTCGTGATTAGGCGATGTTTCGTGATTAGGCATTGCACTAGTTCTCCAAGACGAGCCGCCACTCAAAAACTGAGGGCTGAAGGAACACACAAGGGATCATACTCCTGGGGATAATCGGTGTGAAGTCAGGTCTGCGATCCTAAAAATGGAGTCACCAGTGGGCACATTTCAGGGTTACCCTCTGTCTTTAAAGATCAAGGATTCAATCAAATCTCAGTTTTTTTGATCGAAAATTTTGATCGAAAATATAGCGATACTTCTGCAAGTATCCACAGCTATATCTAGGCTCTATTCATGTTCGACATCACCGTACCCCAGGTCACTGAAAAAATTGTTGTGGTCTTGAGAGTCAAGATGACCCCACACCTCCACCAAAATTTTCAATGCTATATGATCGATCATGCATGAAATTGCCGAATACGAGAATAAAGCACACAATCCTTCAAGATTTTCATTCAAGATCTTCATTTGGTGTGGCGACGCGGTGTTACGATGCAGTTCCAAACCAGTGCCATGCAGGTTCTTGCCAGGGAATTTCCATGAGGACACAAAACTGCCTGACTTTTTCCGGCCAAGAGGAGGAAACTTCAAAATCAAGAGTGCCTGCTCTACCCATTGATCCCATGGTCACCGACTCACGCACGTAGACGTAAACGGGTCCGGTGGGAAGTCCTTCGTCACAGCGTAGACCAATCCCAACTTCATGGATGGCTAAAGTGGCTGAATTGGGGGCAGATGAATTGGGGGCAGATGAATTGGGGGCGATCGCTCCTAACCGCCGCTGAAACCGTTCGATAACCCCCTCGCCCACAACCACATCACTCCCCGCTTGCCAGAGATCGGACTCAGAGTGGGCAGTAGTGACAACAAATCCATAGAAGACTAAAGCATCAAAATCGAATCCCATAATGTTAGTGCCCTCCTAGTGCCCTCTTAGTACCTTCCTAGATGTCGTCCTAATGCCCTCATGATGATTGCCAACGGGTGGCAACATGCCAGGTTGGTTGCCGCCAGGGAATGTCATGGGTTGCGCAAAATGCCGCTAGACGATCGGCCCAATCCGGTTGGACGGACGGGTGCCCCAAGCGTTCAATGCCATTGCCCCAAGGCGGCTGATTGCTCCAGAGCAGTTGACATTCGGCAGCAACGACGGTGACATAGAAGAAGCGAATATTGGCAGGTTTACCGTAGAAATCAACTTTACAGCCAGAATCCCCCACCTGACCCACCAGTGACTCGTCCACCGGGGGAGCATCTGGCTGCTCAGGAAAATCAAATCCCCAAAAGAGAATGCTGACATTTTCAGATTCAGGGGAAACGGTGAAGGCATCGAGCCGTTGTCCTTGGGCTTCTAAAGTCTGCAAGCGGGCCAGGGTAATCCCCCGCTGCCGTTGTTGGTTTGCCTCCTCTGGTTTGATGCCCAATTGTTGCCAGCCCAATGCTTCCAATGGATTTATGTCGTACTGTTGCCAGACGCGGATATGGCCAAGCTCGAACCCTTGTTCCAGCCACTCCCAAATCTCCTGGAGGGATAGGCGTTTGAGGTTGCATCGAACCAGTTCGTTGGGGGTATGGCCTTGATCCAGCAATCGACGGGCGATCGCGGGGTCAGCTTCTCTGAACGGTTGCCAGGGGGCCATAGCCTGAGCATCAAATCCCTGGGCCACCCACGCCACAATCTGGTCAGGTTGAATGGGCCATTGTTTTAGGTCTTCAGCTTGAATGCCTGCATCCACCAGTTGACGGGCGATCGCCGCATCCTGGGTGCCATTCCGGCTTCTTTGCCAAGCCCTCACTTCATGGGGCGCAAATCCGGCTTGGTGCCATGCTAGGGCCACATTAGGTTTCAATTGGGCCGTTCCTTTCCGGGGCAGCGCTGTTTCAATCGTAAATCCCAAGTCTTGCCATTCTGGGCCAATGCCATGATGATAAATCTCAAAGAAGCGAATCTGGCGGTACTGGGGAAACTGATCGAGATTTTGAATCTCCTCTGGGTCATAGGTTTGGTTGTACACCTCACCGGGGCGCGGTTCAATAAAGAACCCCACGATGGTCTCAGAGTCAGCCTCAATCACCAGCAAGTCTTCCAACCACTTCTTGGCATGGTGGTTGTAGTAGGAATATGGTTTTAAGTAAAAACGCCCAGCCATGCGAATAGGATGATTTGGTACGGAGAGTGATTGGCGATGAATAGCTCAGTATAGCTAGCCCTGCAATGGGCGATCGCCCTCGTTTAGATTTCTTTATCAAACAGCTTTAGCTTATCGATGTCGGTTCAGTATCGCTGGATAGGGGGATTCCGGAGGAGGATTAGGATGAATGGATTGCTTTGTTAGAGAACAAATGAGATTCTTTAATACAGCATGGATTTGGGTTGCTAATATTGCATGAGGAGAAAGCAGGATATGATCTCGATTGGGAAAGGCTGGGAAAGGCGATCGCCGCGATTTCCCTCAACGTCTGTGGTTGGGCACGTTGAGGTTGAAGAAAAGCAAGGGCAGAGCATTCGTAGCAAGAAGGTAGATGGGCCGCGATGGTTACGGTCCCCGCTGATGATGGTCGCCTGTGTTGTCAGTGTCCTCATGCCAATGACAGCTCATGCAACCACGGAAGCCTCCTTGAATCATGGGGAGAACCATGGGGAAGCCCCATTGAATCATACCCCTACCCTCTGGGATGAGACACCAGGGATGGACCCTCACTCTTGCACGATGCCCCTCACCACAGCGATCGCCCCCATCATTGACCAACCCACGTTTGACGGTGCTCAGTGGGGGATTGGGATTACCTCAGTCGAGACGGGGGAATGGCTCTACCAGCACAATACGGATCATTACTTTATCCCAGCCTCCAACATGAAGTTACTCACCACGGCAGCGGCGTTGGTTAGCCTGGACTCTCTGACAGCAGATCTCCTAGCTCTATTTTATGATTGGGTGGGTGTGACTAACCGTGATAGCAATAATCACTATGCTGAAGCCTTATTGCGGCGGCTTGGCGGATCAGACACCCTCAAATCTACCTTAGAACCCTTGGGGGTGAATCCCTATCACTATCGGCAGGTGGATGGGTCAGGACTATCTCGCTACAATATGGCGAAGCCCACGGTCTTCATTGAAGTCCTGCTTGCCATGACCAATAGTCCTCACGAGAGAGTCTTTTCCCAATCACTCCCGGTCGCTGGCCACAGTGGCACGCTCCGGAATCGGTTCAAAGAGACGGCGGCTCAAGGGATTGTGCGAGCTAAAACGGGTACCTTGCGGGGGGTCCGTGCCCTATCGGGCTACGTGGATCATCCCAATGAAGGCCCTTTGGTGTTTAGCATTATCGTCAATCAACCCGGACAGTCTGGCAGAGTGATGGTCGATGCGATTGATCAGGTGGTGCTGGCGATCGCCCAAACTCAGAATTGTGCGTTGCCCGACCCGTTGTCCGACCAACCCTGATGGGCGGGATGATCCCCTCATCCGCACCCCTACCTTGTCCCAATTCCTTGTAGGGGTGCGGTTTCCGCGCCCAAGCCCCAATTTTTGTCAGTCAACCAGCATCTGACCACCATTGTTTTAGAGTCTGACATTAAAGCCGCGATCGCGTTCCACTAGGAGGCGATCGCGGCTTTCGATGTGCCTTCATCGCTGGAGCCAGCCGTTGTAGTCGCCAGACTCTTGAATGGTCGACAGTCTATGTCCCAGTTTTGCAACTGTCCCCAAATATCTGTGCATATTCTTCTGGAGAATATCGTATTGATCAAGGTACATCGTCTTATCCGGAGGCTGACAACCCATGACACAGTTTATCAGGTCCAGGAACTTCTCTATCCTTTTTGGGAAGATGAGTTGTTTCAAACCTAATTACACATATTTAGATTTTTCCATACTGTGGTTTCTGGAATTGAGAAAGGTTAGTTGGTAGTTCTACTGTAGAGAATTTGATAAGCTAAAACTATTTTAGCTTGCGTATTTTGGTGGCTGAACCCCGCCAGCGGCGGGGTTCAGC
>JBFRWC010000327.1:0-8536 GCA_051439365.1 Leptolyngbyaceae cyanobacterium | reverse complement strand
ACTGGGAATAACCAAGCGAACGAATTGCTGGGAAATGCGCAAGCAAACATTCTCAGGGGCGGGGGGAATAGCGACCTCATGGTCGGGGGGCAGGGCAATGACACCTACTACGTGGACCAAGAGGGAGACGTAGTGCGCGAAAGTTCTGATGGTGACAATATCGACGGTGGAGGAACGGCAGATGAGATTATCACGACGATTAGCTATGATCTCAACGATGACGAAAAGGTCGAACAAGGGGTCATTGAAAATCTAACCCTCTCCGAACTGGCTGAAAATATTAATGGAATCGGGGATGATAGAGCCAACATTATCACTGGAAATAGTGGTAATAATGAACTCACTGGGAATGGCGGTATCGACACCTTGATTGGGGGAGATGGTGATGATACGTATATCCTCGATGCGAATGACTTGCAAGACATCATCGTGGAGGAGAGCAAGGGGGAGAATGAGAATAGCGGAACCGATACGATCAAAGTCACGACAACGTTTAGCTTGAGTGCCACGGATACCCAAGGCAACCTCCTCTACGGCTACATTGAATATCTCGTGTTGGAGGCAGCCGCAGGAGATGCAAATGCTATCGGTAATGACCTCGATAATGAAATCACAGGCAACGGTGATGCTAACGAGCTAGATGGTAAGGGTGGTGCTGATGTCTTACGAGGCGGTCTTGGGAATGACACTTACAAGAATGTGGGTGATGATGATGAAGTGTTTGATGATGGTGGTGATAACGACACGGTGATTGCAGAGACCAGCATCAATTTGAGTTTACCTGCGTTTACGGGGATTGAGAATCTGACCCTAGAGGATGGCCTCGAAGGTCTTAATGGTCAAGGGGATAACGAGAATAACATTATCACGGGGAACGGTTTTGCCAATGACATCATGGGGGGGGGCGGGGATGACAACCTCATTGGTAACGGTGGCGATGATGAACTGTTAGGCGGTGCGGGTGAGGACACACTCCAAGGAGGAGGGGGAGATGACATTCTTAGAGGGGGAGAAGATGCTGATACTCTCACTGGGGGAAATGGGGAGGATAAGTTCCAATTCACTGATATCAGTTCTGTGGACACGTTTTAGGATTTCAGTCAGGGAGAGGACAAAATTGTCTTATCCACTTCGGTGTTTGAATCTCTCAGAAATGTGGAATTGACGATTACTGGTCCTAATGCTAACTACGGTGTGGTGGATGCAAGTGGTGATTTGGGAGTAGCGGATACGGATGAGCGTATCCTAGTCTTTGACCCCACCGATGGAGACAAGTTGTACTATAACGGTTCACAATTTGCCATTGTGGATCTTTCTCTCAATCTACAAACCACCGACTTTATCATCGAACCCATTTTGTAAGTGGGCCTATCTGGCAGTTTCATTCCGCTACATCATGCCATGTGGCAATAGACAGGGGAATGTCGCCCAGGTAATCTGGATGGAGCGATCGCAACAAGCGATCGCTCCATTTTCTGTGGTACGGCAAAATCCTAGAGATTGTGGTGTGGCAGTGGTTAAACCGATAAACGTGGATCAACCTGACGATGACGCGGTGCAAGGCAATGAGGATAAACCGTATAGGGCCATGCATCAAGTGTGGCGTAGATTCCTTGGGGCGATCGCCCAATTCCTTTTCCTTGGCCTGATCTTTGCCATTGGTTACACCCAAGATCCCATCTACAACTCCCCCGAAAACCAAAACACCAAATACTTCCATGCCTTCGCTCATGCAGGACATGGATTTTTATCAGAAGACTGGCTCGCGACCACCCGTGATCCTCTCCCCGCCTTCACCGCCCTCGTGCAGTTTACCTACAGCTTTTTGCACCAGGAATATGTTTTTTACCTCTACTATGTCCTAATTTTTGCCCTGTATATCTACAGCCTCATGGGTATTGTGGCTACTATTTATCCACTGAAATTGCCACCATTATCCCTCAGTCCAGCTCGCAATCATCGCCCCACCACATCAACGTTTAACCCTTCACTTAAAGTTGCATCCTTCTTATTTCTGGCCTTGTTCTTTTTTATCCACATTGTCCACATCCAGATTTTTGAGATTGACACGGGCTGGGATCTTCATGCGGGAGTGGCCATGCAGTACATCCTGGGACCAGTGTTCCAACCGGCCAACTTTGGGACGTTTATCCTCCTCTCGATTCTTCTGTTCTTGCGCCAGCGTCCTTTTTGGGCTGTAGGAATGTTGGCGATCGCTGTCACGTTTCATCCCGCCTACTTTCCCAGCGTTGCCACTCTCACTGGAGTGTACATGGTGGCCCAATGGTGGCATCACCGCCGTGCTTCCCAGCCCTTGCGTCAGCCCTTGTTATTGGGTCTCCTGGCGCTAGTTTTAATGTTACCTGTGTTTCTCTACATGACCTTGGGATTCCCGGACACCACCCCAGAACTGGCTCAACGGGCCAAGGACATTATTGTGAACGAACGGATTCCCCATCACTCTATTCCGGTGGTGTGGCTGGAAGATGGAGAGGCTTATGTCCAAATGGGGATTGTGGCGATCGCCATCTGGCTGACTCGTAAATCCTTCCTAGCCTGGATTCTAGCCGTTCCCCTGGTCCTTGCCACAGGATTGACCTGGGTGCAAATACAATCGGGAAGCGAAACCCTCGCCTTTGTGGCTCCTTGGCGGATGTCGGTGTTTTTGGTGCCGATTGGGACGAGTATTTTACTGGGCTGGAGTGCGATCGCTCTTGCTCGTATTATTCCTTCAACCCGAACCGCCACCAGATGGGCGATCGGCTTTAGCCTGGTCATGATCACAGCGGTGGTCATCGGTGGTGGCAGTGAACAGGTGGCTAAATTTCGGGTTCAAGATGAAACCCTCCCGATTATGGCCGTGGTGAAGCAAACGGCCCGATCCGGGGATCTATATCTCATTCCCCCCGATGTGAAACAGTGGCGCAAATTTCGGCTGTATACGGGAGCTGCCATTTTTAGTAATCGCAAATCCCACCCCTATATTGACACCGAAGTGATTGAATGGCGCGATCGCCTCACCCTGGCCCAGCGCTTTTACCATACTCAGCCCCGTCGGCAGCAATGTCGCCTGCTCAAACAGACATTGGTAAAAGACTATGGGGTGACTCATGTGATTTTTCCGGCGGCTCAAGGGCCGCAACCCTGCCCCGGATTTGAAGAAATTTACCAGGATGATCACTATCGTCTTCATCAACGACGGAACAGAGAAAGGGATCATGGCGCTTGATTTGGCCACAAAGATCATCCGCCACATCTTCAGAGGGTGGGGTCATTCATGGGCACAGGTTCAGCCTCAATCAGTTCATAGAGGCGATCGCCGTTGCCCATATCCCAGGCGAGGAAGGTTTCTAGGGACATGGGGTGTGGCGGGACGGGTAGGGCGATCGGTTGGGTCATGGCGGGAATCATTGATCGTAGAGTGGTTAAATTCGATGAATGAGTTAAGCTTTCACTGGGATGCCTAGTATTGTGAAATTGTATAGTGGCGTTGGCTTGTCTGTCCTTTGCCCTGATCGCTCCCCCAATGAAAAAGATTGAGAACATGATTCAAGATTTGAGTCTGCATCCCAACACAATAAAAAACAATGGAGGCAATGAGTGATGGACCCTCAAGTGAAACCAAAGCCGACGCTACTGTACAACACAGACTACCAGCTTTGGTTGGAAGATACCGTGGCTCAGTTGAAGGCACGAAATTTCAGCGATCTTGACTTAGAGAATTTAATTGAGGAGATTGAAAGTTTGGGGAGAAGTGATAAGCGGGCACTATCGAGCTATCTGCTGCGACTCTGTGAACATTTGCTCAAACTCAACTATTGGGAATCTGAACGGGAACGCTGTTTCCGAGGATGGATCTTAGAAATTAACAATTTTCGTGCAGAAATTGAATTACTTCTTAAAGATAGCCCTAGCCTGAAGCCTTTTTTGAGCGAGGCGTTTTTATCGTCCTATCAAAAAGCCAGAAAAAATATCCTGAAAGCGATAGATATACCGCCTGATGGCATTCCCATAAAGCCGGACTTTACTCTGGAGCAAGCCCTAGATGAAGACTGGTTCCCCTGGCAACTGGAATAGGAGGTCAAACAACGCTGGCCATTGCTGAGCTGGATAACCCTTTCATTCGTTGCCATTTTGCTTGCCCAAACACGACGAATCTCCTCCTAAGCTGCTCTCCATAACGCGCTAGCAGCAAGGCCCAACTCCGGCAAAATGACAGATTTGATCTCATCATTCCCTTGAAACTGCTTGGGAGTGCTAAATTCACCTTGCGCCCTATCCATGTTGTAAATTGACACTGTGGGTTGTTTCGGACGACCGATGTAGCGCATTCCTCCCAGGGCTGCGTAATCCACAATCCAATATTCTTGCACCCCAATGGACTCATATTCAGCCAGCTTCGTCAAATAATCATCACGCCAGTTGGTTGACACGATTTCGATCACCAGTGGTGGAGCAACGTAGGCCATTGCTGAACTGGATAGTCCTTTCATCCGTTCCCATTCCGTTTGCTCAAACACGACGATATCCCCTCGTCTAGCCGTATCACGACCATTGCGGGAGGCGATCGCAATCAATTTGGAGCGTTTGGGCACTAAAGAGAGGTTGCGTTGTTGGCAATGATGTTTAATCTGGTCACACAGATCATCCGCCACGTCTTCATGGTTGGCGGTGGGGTCACTCATGGGCACAGGTTCACCCTCAATCAGTTCATAGAGGCGATCGCCGTTGCCCATATCCCAGGCGAGGAAGGTTTCTAGGGACATGGGATGTGGCGGGACGGGTAGGGCGATCGCTTGGGTCATGGCGAGAATCATTGTCTGGGTCTGTATCTTACTGTAGCGAAAGGAAGGCATCAGTGAGTGGTTATGACATCATAGAATCCGAACAGTCACGGAAACCAGGTAAAGATTGATGCAGACGACAAATACCACCCCATCCCCCGCACTCGACCCAGCGAAGAATAAATGGAATTTTTTGGAAGTTTGGGTTGATCCGATGCAGTTGCCGCCGTACCTCCTGATGCTCTTGGGTGATGAGTCGGGTTGTTGTCAGATTTTTGATCCTGCTGAGCAGTATAAGTTGATTAAACAATGTGACAGTTATAACCAAGCCCAGCTTTGGTTGCTGGAAGATGAGTATGAACCGCTTGAAGGTCACTTATCGGAAACGGAGTTGTCGTAAATTTTCGATTGAAATGGTGTAATAACACCGTAGAGTGGTTAAATTCGATGAAGCTAATAGCCCTTAACCATTGCCCTTGAACCACCACCGATCAAGACGGATGCCCACGGTGTTGTCCGAGTTGCTAATACCCGCGTCACCCTGAGACATCGGGAGGAGGTCAATGCTTACTTGGCTGCACGGCAACGTCAGGCAGCTGCTATTCAGCAGGAAGTTGAACAACGTTTTAACCCAGAGGGACCCCGTGAATGCTTTCTGGCTCGGTGGAGTCAAATGCGATCGCCACAATGATCCACAATGATTAAGTTTCTGGTTGGCGATCGCCCAGTGGCAAGCAAAGCCCATGATAGGAGAAATATAGACTAGATATAGAGTTAGTCTGTATTGATTACAAGGAAAAAGCACTGATTAAAATGCATCAGCCCACTAATTACGTCAAGTCTAAACAGCGCGTTGCTGACCACGGAGAAGTATTTACTCCAGCGTGGATGGTTGAGGTGATGCTGGACCTAGTGAAAGGCGAAACGGATCGCATTGACTCTCGGTTCCTCGAACCAGCCTGTGGCAGTGGCAATTTTTTGGTGCAGGTTGTACAGCGCAAGCTGGCTGCAGTGGAACTGAAGTATGGCAAATCTGACTTTGAGCGACAACATTATGCGCTGCTGGCACTGATGTGTATTTACGGGATTGAACTGCTGGCAGACAACATTGTTGAGTGCCAAGCGAATGTGCTGAAGGTGTTTGCTGAGTATTTGGTTTTAGATGGATCGGAGGATTTCTATCGGGCTGCGTCCTATGTGTTGTCCCAGAACTTGGTCCACGGTGATGCTCTGACAATGCGAACCCATGATGATCAAGCCATTACCTTTGCCGAATGGGGTTATCTGGGTAAGGGCAAGTTTCAGCGACGCGATTTCCGTTTCGATACCCTCACGCTTTCATCCACGTTTAGCGAAGAGGGGTCTCTTTTTGCCCATTTGGGTAAGCATGAAATTTTTACGCCAACACGGACTTACCCGCCGATGACCGTAAAAGATCTGGCTGATGCGATCGCCGTTAATCTGCCCTGACAGGGTTTACAAACCTGGATTAAGCTAGGGTGTAAAGCGATCCGTTTAGGAGAGAACTATGACGATTCAGGATGTATTAGCAGCGGCAAACCAGTTATCCCAGGCAGAACGCCTACAAGTGGCCATCCGCTTACTCGAATCACTTGGGGAATCCTATCGGGAATCCTATTCTGTTCCACGCCTCTCCCCCGAAACTGATCCAATGTTGGATTGGGAGGAGAGTGTGCTGGTTTACCGGGGTAAGGTTGGCAGCACTCTCGATCTAGTGGCAGCAGTACAGGCAGCACGCGAGGAGCGATCGAACGGGTTATGAAGTGCTTTTTTGATACGTCCCTTTTGGTAGCAGCGGTGCTGCCGGATCACGAATCCTATGCCGTTGCGGTGAGTTGGTTACAGGCTGCATTAACCCAAAAGATTCATGGCATGATTTCAGCCCAGTGTCTTGCAGAGTTCTACTCTGTCCTGACGCGCCTACCGCTAAAGCCCAAAATTTTACCGAACCAGGCCAAACAGCTAGTTGAGCAAAATCTCTATCGATTGGATGTTCAAACGTTACAAATGGAAGATTATCAGAGAGCGATCGCCCGACTAAGCGATCGAGACTTGCCAGGTGGCATTGTGTTTGATGCGTTGCTAGCTGAGGTTGCCTTACGGCAAGGGGCGGATCAACTTCTCACCTTCAACTTGAAAGATTTTAAGCGTCTTGGAGAAGATATAGAACGGCTGCTCTGGACTCCTGCTATGTTTTCAGAATGAATGTTCTACGACCAATAATGGTCGCTATGATGTGCGAATGGAGCTAACCCATGAATGCTCAGGCTAGTTTTGCTCTGCGGGGGCGCAATCCAGATGTGCTGACCTGCATTGCTAATCTTTCCAATGATGAGGTGTTTACGCCGCCGGAGTTTGCGAACCGGATGCTGGATACGGTGACGGAGGCATGGGCCGCGAATTATGGCGGGGCCAACCTTTGGGCGGACAAAAATGTCAAGTTTCTTGACCCGTTCACCAAATCGGGAGTGTTTCTGCGGGAAATTACCCGCCGTCTGACGAAGGGGCTGGAAACGGAAATCCCAGACATGGAGGAGCGGGTGGACCATATCGTCACTCAGCAGGTGTATGGGATTGCGATCACTCACCTGACGAGTTTGCTAGCACGACGGAGTGTATATTGCAGCAAGCACGCTAATGGGGAGTATTCGATCGCCAACAGTTTTGTTAGTAAAGGCGATCGTCCTACAGTTAAAGTCAACTAGATGTTATCGTTTGCTGATTTAGGGAATGCTAAGAACATTACCGCATACGATTTTCTCCAAGGAGATACTATGGTTACTACTCAACTGAGCCTCGTTGACTTGGCAAAGCAGGGACAGCCAGAGGCGATCGCAACACTTCTAAATCGTAAGTTGCAACCCAAAGGTATTATCGCCAAAGGATCAAAGCCATGAGAATATTCTGTCAACGCTAAAAACTATGAACTTGAGTGCTGCATCACTAGCCATCATTCAAAAAACGATTCAGAATCCAACTTCTCTAGATAAGTTACTAGCACAAGTCAATCCAGAATTTGCGGTATCTCTCCTGACACAGTGTCAGGCGATCGCTGAAGCCGATAACGTTGTGACTGAGGAAGAGTCACGGATTCTAGAGCAAATTGCGGCTAAACTTTTGAGCCAAAGCGACTCCGAAGCTGTCCAAGATGCTGCACAGACCGTTCAGAAGAAACGGTTCAGATTTTGGAACCGGAAATAATAAAGCACAATGATATGTGCTGGAGCAAGGGGCGATCGCTATTTGAGTTGGAAAGGCGATCGCTGGTAGTTGTGGGGGTGATCGCTTTGATGAAATCGGGAAAGAAAGCAATTATTGCATCTTGGTCCAGCAGGTCCGAGCAATTTGCCAGTCTTCTTGCGTATGAATCACCAAGACCCGCACAGCAGAACCTGGGGTAGCGATATCAGTATCTTTGGGGTGCTGCTGATTCAGGGTGTCATCGATCGCCATCCCCAGACAATCAAAGCCCTCACAAACTCGCGATCGCACGTCTTCGCTATGTTCACCAATGCCAGCCGTAAACACCAACGCATCTAAGCGACCGAGGCTAGCGAGCATGGCCCCGATGCTGGTGCGAATCCGATGAATGTAAACCTCGAAGGCCAGTTTCGCTTGGGCGTTGCCTTGAGCGATCTACATCAGCAACAACCGCATATCATTGGACACCCCGGACAATCCCTTGAGTCCAGATTGCTTATTCTGAATTTTGACTAACTCAACGACGCATA
>JBFRWC010000326.1:0-16970 GCA_051439365.1 Leptolyngbyaceae cyanobacterium | reverse complement strand
CCCCCCCCCCCCCCCCCCCCCGCGCCCCACCGCAGCCTCCGGCCCGTCCCCGCGCGCCCGCCGCCCCCCCTCGCTCTGCCCGCGGCGGGCACCCAGGCGGCCCAGGCCGAGTTCTTATCCTTACAGTAGGTTTTCTCCTCATTACTCTCTCTATCCTTATGCTATCCACGATCGCCCTACTCAAAACCCGCTTGCAACAGGCATTGGTCGCCGCCTTTGGCGAGGACTGGGCCACCACCGATCCCATCCTCGTGCCCACCAGCAATCCTAAGTTTGGCGACTACCAGGCTAATGTGGCCATGTCCCTGGCCAAGCCCCTGAAAATGAAACCGAGGGCGATCGCTGAATCCATTGTGGCGAACTTAGAGGTCGCGGATTTGTGCGAGTCTCCCGAAATCGCCGGACCCGGCTTTATCAACCTCCGTCTCAGCACCACCTATCTAGAACAGCAACTCCAAGCCGTTCGCACCGATTCCCGCTTGGGAGTCGCCAAAGTCGATCCGCCCACGCGGGTGATTGTGGACTATCCCAGCCCCAATATCGCTAAAGAAATGCACGTCGGTCACTTGCGCCCGTCGGTGATTGGGGATTGTCTCTCCCGGATTCTGGAATTTCTGGGTTATGATGTCCTCCGACTTAGTCATGTGGGGGATTGGGGGACTCCCTTTGGCATGTTGATTGCTTACGTGCGGGAAGCCTACCCCGATGCCCTCAACGATGACAGCGATATTGATTTAGGTAACTTGGCCAGTTTTTATCGCAACGCCAAAAAGCGCTTCGATGAGGATGAAGCGTTTCAACAACTGGCGCGGCAGTCGGTGGTGGAACTGCAAGCGGGGGATGAGGCGACCCTGAAAGCCTGGAAACTGGTGTGTGATTTGTCCAATCGCACCAACCAAAAAATCTTTGACCTGATGGGCTTGTCGGACCTGACGATTCGCGGCGAGTCCTTTTACAATCCCTATTTGCCCGATGTGGTCACGGCGTTGGCGGAAGCCGGGTTGTTGGTCGAGGATCAGGGAGCCAAGTGTGTGTTCTTGGAAGGCTTCACCAATATGGATGGCAATCCGTTGCCGTTGATTGTGCAAAAGTCCGACGGCGGCTTCAATTATGCGACTACTGACCTGGCGGCCATTCGCTACCGTTTGGATGAAGATAAGGTACAGCGGGTGATTTATCCGGTGGGGGCAGAGCAGACCAACCATTTTGCCCAGGTCTTTCAGGTGGGCCGACGGGCGGGATGGATTACGGATGAGGTGGAGTTTATCCATGCGCCCTTTGGTAATGTGCTGGGAGAGGATGGCAAGAAACTCAAAAGTCGTTCTGGGGATGCGCTGAAATTAGAGGAAATGTTGGAGGAGGCGATCGCCCACGCTCGGACTGACTTGACCACCCGCCTCCAAACCGACAACCGGGATGAGTCAGACGAATTTATTGACGAAGTCTCCCGCGTGATTGGCATTAGCGCCATCAAATACGCCGACCTCAGCCAAAACCGCACCAGTAACTATATTTTCAGTTACGACAAAATGCTGGCCCTCCAAGGCAACACCGCCCCCTATATGATCAACGCCTATGTGCGCGTGCGCGGCATCGGTCGCAAAGGCGACATTGATTTTGAATCCCTTGGCGATGACCAAACGATTCAATTACAGCAAGACTGGGAATTCACCCTGGCCAAGCATATTTTGCAACTAGACGAAATCCTGGCAGAAATCGACAAAGACCTGTTGCCCAATCGCCTCTGCCAGTATTTATTTGAACTCAGCCAAAAATTTAACCAGTTTTACGAAAACTGTCCCGTCCTTAAAGCCGAGGAACCTATCCGTACTTCCCGGATTCTCCTGTGTGACTTGACCGCCCAAACCATTAAGCTGGGCTTATCTCTGCTGGGCATTCCCATCCTAGATCGCATTTAATCAACAGTTAGAGATCCCGTTAAAGATCCCCGGATTCTTTAAGAATCCGGGGATCTCGCTCCAAGTCAAAGCAACTGTACTGCGCTACAGCCGTTTCGATAGGATGGTTTGAGGCGATACTCTAGCCAATAGTGCCAAAACCTGATCGGGAATCTTGATAACCGTCTCCTTACCAAAGTAAAGTTCAAACTGGGTTAGAACCTTCTTGGCTCGATGGCTGGACGACTCAAGCTGGGTAAAACTATGGATTAGGCGGTTCCACGCTTGCCGAACACAATACGCCTTGTGGCTCTCCTCGTAGGACCGAGGAAATTGCACCGAGAGTTGGCCAATCGCCACGATTTCCCGGCAATCCAAATCTAGACTACCGCCAATCGTTGCGCCTGGTCCTGCAAATTCAGCATGGAAAGGCTTGCAAATAATCAACCCATTGCGTCGCTTACTGTCAACCGTCAATAGGTGGCCATTTTGAATTTGGCTTAACACCCAACGGGCTTGTTGATCCGCAATATCAGGAAAAAGGGGAGGCGCGCTCGCACTCATACTTGAACTATTCACAGACAGGGAAGAGGCTACCATCTAAAACACCTCTGGGAAAACACACTTAAACACACAAACCAGAGCCAAGCGGACAGGATCAGTAAGATTTCTGTGTGCTAATTCTCTGGATACTTAGATCGTTCTAAGTATATTTGCAGTCTAGGTAGTTTATGAAGCCCACACAAGAAAATTCATAGTTGTTGACAACAGCTTTATTGAACTTGAGTAGGGGTTCACGGTGACTTCACGTAAAACCGAGATGCCCCCCTATATCGTTCGTGTCTGTGTGTGTGAATCTACATTCGTATCATAGAGTTTTTCTAGGGTTGAGCACTTGCGCCAACTAGATTGTCTTGGTATTCCTACTAGCAACAAGCGGATCAAAGCCGTTTACCATTTTTGGAGCAGATGAGGATGAGATTGTACGGGTGTCGCCCCTGCGTTTTTTCAGGAATGGAATCGGCGGCGATCGCGAGACGTGTTTGCAGCGCGATCGCAACTTTCCATTGGACTCGATGCCTTTGACTCCACCGTTAACACGGAATGACTCCTTGCAGGAAATGGGCATCCATCTGTCCCTGGAATGGACTGCCTTCTAGTGCAACAAACCAGAGTGTGCCCCTCTGACAAAATGAGGGACGGGCTATCAGTCGTTATTCTTGATACATCTCCTAAGATTAAAAAAACCGTATTTCCACGGGTTTAGCGAAATGGTTACATTGGTTAAGGGCCTGGTGTAAGGGACACTTCACCCGCCCTACTCCAGTCCCTGCCTATGTTAGAGGTGGAATAACCCTGAGCATCATTACAGCAGTAGTCATAATTATTATCAATCCAATATACTTCATAATAATGTTGTAGTGAAACTCAAATTCTCCAAGTCCAATAATGTCCACTATTTTGGGCATATTAGAAATAGTTGAGAGCATGTTTTTTTGATACGAAATGTTTTTCAGCAGCAAAGGGTTAATCCACTCAAGTCAGGAATGGGGGCAAAGATGTGAAGGTTCTGGTTGTTGCAACGGCTGATGTCACCCGATCTTTACAACAGGAGTTAACCAAATGTTACTCCTTGACAGTTGTAGCAGTGGATACAATAGACACAAGCAAAATTGTAGAATGGGGGGCAGATGTTGTGGTAGTTGATGAAATTGTTTGGCCACTCAACCAAGAGTCCACAGAAGGTGAGGATTCGGATGTCCTCGAGTTGCAGACTCAGCAACTCCCGCCCGTTGTCCTGCTCACTGATCGGGCTTGCCCTAATCCCCATACTTTGGGACTCAATCCTGAAAAGGATGATTATGTCCTGAAACCGTTTACCTCAGATGAGCTGATTGCCCGTATGGAAGCAGCGGTGAAAGCCTCGGCAGATTTAACGGGCAGTTGTTCCTTCGTTCCCTCAGGTTCCTCAGTCCCACCAGCCCCCTCAGTGTCCCTGTCACCGTCACCATTACCATTGCTCTCGTCACCATCGTTGCTATCGGACGAGATTGTTGCATCCACGGGAGCCAGCGGGTCTAGTCCCTCCTCGATGTCATACCGACAAACGGCCTATCAGCGTATCCAGATTTTAGAATCTATTTTGGACACACTCCAAACGGGTACCTGCTCTATGCCTTTGCAACACCGAGCGATTCGTGAAGCCCATACCCTTGCTGGAACCCTGGCTAATTTGGGTCTGGAATATGCGGCTCAGTTTGCGGAGCAAATTACAGCTCTGTTCAAAATGTTCACGCAGTTGAATGCCGCACAAATTCAGCAGTTATCTCAGGCCATTCAAGCCTTGCGTCATAGCTTGGAAAGTCCGTCGATTTGCTCAACTCATCTGGTTCAGACGGCTTCAACTCAGGTGATTCAGGATTATCAGCAGAATCATTCCAGCCATGATCATTCCAGCGACAATAACGGGTTTGCGCCACGCCCAATGCCACTTGATTCGGTGCAGTTGTTGATTGTAGATGATGATGTGGCCTTGTCTGAGGAAATTCGGACTCTGGCAGCGGTGAGAAATATCCATACGCGGCTGGCGACGACGTTGAGTGATGCGCGATCGCTCGTCCAATATTATCGTCCCGACATTGTGTTGCTCGATCTCTGCTTTCCCAACACGGCGGAAGATGGTCTCAGTTTTTTGGCAGAGTTAACCCAAATTGATACCTCGATTCCGGTAATTGTGTTTACGTCGCAACAGGGATTGACCGATCGGCTGAATGCCGCCCGTCTCGGAGCTAAAGGCTTTCTGCAAAAGCCGATCTCTGCCAATGGAGTCTTTGATGTGCTGACACGAGTGCTGCAACAACATCAAGCCTACGATTCCAATCTATTGGTGATGGTAGATGATGAAGGGGTGATGGCCCATCTCGATCAGTTGCTCACTACCTATGGTTTTTCGCCGACCTTGCATCGTGATCCCGATCAATTTTGGACCGTTTTGGAGAATGTCGCCCCTGATTTGTTGATTTTAGATGTTAACTCTAAGCGAATGAATGGGTTAGAACTCTGTCGGGTGGTGCGAAATGATATCCGCTGGAGTGATTTACCCATTATTCTGTTGGCAGAACAAACCGATCGCCGCATGGTCCAAGAAGTGTTTGCTGCGGGGGCGGATGATTATGTGCAAAAACCAATTTGTGGATCGGAGTTGATGGCGCGGGTGTCCAATCGATTGGAGCGATCGCGTCTACTCAATACCCTAGCCTACACGGATAGTCTCACAGGGTTGACAAACCGCTGCAAAGCCACCGCCGATATCAAACGCTTACTCTACTTGGCCGAACGGCAGCAAAAGCCGATGTCCTTTGTCATCTTTGATTTGGATCGGTTTAAGCAAATCAACGATCAGCATGGCCATCTTGTGGGCGACCAAGCCTTACGACATGCCGCCTATGCCCTGCAACAAACCTTCCGCCGCATGGACGTGATTGCTCGGTGGGGCGGCGATGAATTTGTCTTGGGCCTGTTCGATTCCAGTGCAGAACAAACAGCCAACCGCATCACCCAACTGATGCAAGCCCTCCAGCATACGACGATTAGCACCCAAGCCCCTTTTCCCCTGACCCTGACCTGCAGTGTGGGCATTGCCGAATATCCGCTGGATGGCCATACCCTTGATGACCTCTATCAAGCGGCAGATAAAGCCCTCTACCACTCGAAGCTCAATGGTCGCAACTGCATTTCTCTAGCCCAGGCTCTACATCCATAGCACCGGATGGCCCTACGGCACTCGTTCTTGGTGCCGCTCTAGGGCAAGCTGAATTAATCGGTCCACCAGTTTGGGAAAGGCAATGCCTGTGGCTTCCCACAACATCGGATACATACTCGTGGCCGTAAACCCTGGGAAGGTGTTGATCTCGTTAATTAGCACCTCCCCGGTGGCTTCCACATAGAAGAAATCAACGCGGCTGAGTCCAGCACAGTCTAGTGCTTTGAAGGCTTGGATGGCCCGTTCTTGGAGGGTGGTGGCGATCGCTTCTGGCACCGGAGCCGGGATGTGAAGCTGGGCCATCCCGTCAGTGTACTTGGTTTCGTAGTCGTAAAAATCACTCTCAAAGGTAATTTCACCAATCACCGAGGCTTTGGGCTGATCGTTGCCCAGTACCGCACATTCCACTTCCCTGGCATCAACCCCTGCTTCCACAATCAGGCGGCGATCGTACCCTGCCGCTTCATCCAGGGCTTTTTCTAGCTCATCCCGCGATCGCACCTTAAACACGCCCACCGATGATCCCAGGTTGGCAGGCTTGATAAAGCAGGGATAGCCAATGTCCGTTTCAAGGCGATCGCATACTGCCGGAAAGACACAAGGATTAGACCACACTTCCGCACGGGTGACTTCGGCATACTTCACTTGGGGCAATCCCGCTTGGGCAAAGGCCGCTTTCATCGCCAACTTATCCATGCCCACCGATGAAGCCAAGATCCCAGACCCCACATAGGGCACCCCCATCAGTTGGAACAATCCTTGCATGGACCCGTCTTCACCATTGGGGCCATGCAACACGGGCACCCACACGTCCACGGTTTCTGCCCCGCGAGGAAACTGCCAGCGATTCACCGTCGGCCCTCCTCCTTTCTCGGCGGCTTCACTAGTCGGATCAAGGCTAGCTCCAGTGGTAAGCACCGACTGAGCCACCTCACCAGATTGCCAAAGACCGTTGGGCTGAATGTAAAAGGGCTGGACTTGGTAGCGATCGCGATTCGTCTCAGCGTCGAGGGCTTGGGCGATCGCCTGGGCCGACCGAATCGACACCGCATGTTCACCGGATTGTCCACCGAAGAGCAATCCAATCTGCAACGCACGATGACTGGGGCTAGACCCACTCATCACAGGATTATCTGGTTGTGTCATCATTTTTTCAGTCCCCACCCCCAAACCGTAGTGATACTCTACCAGAGTTTAGAACCGAAAAGACAGCTTACGAAGTTGGGGCGGTCGGGGGAGTACATTCCCCATCACGAGCCGTTTGGGTCGCTCCCAATAGGGACCGAATGATCACGCACTTTTTCGCTCCATCCAGATCGGGCACCCCCACCGTGATATAGACTGGCAAGTCCAAGTTGTCATCCAATCCACCCGTCGATTCAAACGTCACAGACTGGACATTGGTAATGTCTGTGTCATTTTCGGTATTGAGAATGACTGTCCCGTCTTCGTCTAGGACTTCCAATGCCACAGCTTTCAAATCGCCCTCTCCCAAGCGGATACCGTTGACGGCAGGAATCAGCGTATCTGGGTCAGCCGCCGTCGGAACCATCTCAAACGTAACCTCCCGGCTGCGGCGGGTGCGTCTGGCATCAGCCTGGGCTGAGCGAATGGCTTGTAGGATTTGATCCGTGGCCCGATTGGCCCGTTGGCGGTTGGCGAAGGACACCCACCCCGGAGCGGCGATCGCCGACAAAATACCAATAATCGCTATCACGACCATGACCTCTAAGATGGTCATGCCTGAGGTTGAACGCTTTGGGTTCGAAAATCTAGATCTGTACATAACACTATTCCTACCTTTAAGTATCAAAATATTTTCTAATTAGGAGTACGTCCGACAACACTTCGGAGAAAAACTTGAGTTTGCAGAGTGGGCAGGGATGCTGTGCCCCTAGCATGACCACGCAGATAGATCACCACATCCTGATTTCCAAATCGGGTCTCTGTCGTAGCTGCCGTATTCACACAAGCAAAAAAGCCTGCTTTCGGGATTTCGCCCTCAGGGTTAACCGCACTGGTATTTAAGTAAGTTGTACCTAATCGCTCCTCACAGTTGCTAGTAAAGTTAGACTCTGCAAAATCATCGACAAAATCGACTAACATTTCCGGAGCAGCGAGTGTTGGGGTACCGCCACTCGGCCACTCTCTAAACTTAACGCCAGTACCATCAATCGGTGAAACGTAGTTATCGAGAATATCCGCATCCGTAGACAACGCCATCTCATATCGGAGAATCCCGCCAGTGCCGTCCCAAGGAGCAGCCCCACCACCATCACCATTTTCGCTGTAGGCATAGACCACCAATGTGTAACCATAGCCTGTAGAACAGGATATGTTGTTAGTGTCCAGCAGTTCAAGACTAGCTTGACCATTTACATCTGGAGCGAGATCCGCACACAAATCTTTGATATCGTCCGGGAGTGGTTGCTGTTTCCAAAAAGTCAAAATAGGTTGTCGAGTAGCAGTCTCATAGCCTTCTAAAGGGGGCAACAGCGCATTAATGTCTGCATTAGTCCCGAAAAAGCCTGGACATACATTATCAGTCCCATCCAAGCAGTTTTGGTCATATACATAAACAGCTTGTTGTAACTCAGCTTTGATATAGTCAAGAGCCGTTTGCATATTCCGCTGAGCTTCAGTCCGAACCGATTCTCGTTGGTCCGAAGCCAAGAGTTGGTTAGTCATTAACAATAGCGCTGTAACAATGCCACTGGCCAGAAACATGGCCACTAGCAGTTCTAGTAGGGTAAATCCACAGGGTTTTGTCTGCGAAAACTGTCGCTGACGGTGGCAACTGAGCTTGTATAAGAAAGAAGATAAGGTCATGGCTAGCGATTGAGTCAACACAAGGAATTCTTGGTGTAAAAAATTTGGACGAAACGAATCAAAACTAAACCAATGATCTGGCTAAGGACATCCAACAAGGTCGTGGAAGGGGCAAAGTGAATTATTTTGCCGATCGGCCTTGGTGACATTAGTGTATAAAGTGGCCAGAGGGCGAATGTTTTGCGCTCCAGTCGCCGTTGTGAACTTCAGGGAAGCCTCCTGAGTCTCTAAGTCGTTCATATAGTTCTCCGCACTAATCGCGTAGACCCGCACCCCAAGTTCAAAATAAGTCCCTGGCTGAGTATTGGGAGCATCGACCCGAAAAACCTGCATCAAAAACTCGGCGTCACAAGCACCGTTGTCGTCTGTTTGACCATCAATATCTACGGGAATCAGGGTATCCGCTGCGGGGAAAGCTGGAACTTCGGCTGAATTCGGATTGAATGGGTCTACCTTCACCATATAAGGTTTGTAGCATTGGGTTGAAGGGTTGGGAGAAATCAGCCGATCCGTGGCAACATTAATGGCGGCTTCATAGTCCTGGGCCGGATCACCGTCATTCAACGTTGCAGCGTTTTGAGGCAATAAATCTACGTTGGTTTCTTGCGTTTGTTCCACCAAGGTCCGGACTCGGTCCACTTCTCCTTGGGCTAACTGCATTGCTTGCTCGACTCTACGATTCTGCACACGAGTCGCTGTCGCAACGAACAGAGGGGGAAGAGTCGCCGATATAGCCACCCCAATCATGACAACTGCAACAAGGGACTCAATTAACGTTAATCCCTGCTCCAACGGGGATGTGGAACCAACCAGATTCTGAGAACGAGTCGTGCTGTGGAGTAACAACCGTAGGCGGAGTAAGTGTTGTTTTTCAAGTCTTTCAAGTAATTTCATGGTGGTTAGGCTGGATGGAGAATATAGGTTAGCGGTTAAGGTTTGGTAAATGTTGTTAGGGATGTGGACTCCAGATGAAAGCCACATCCCACATGCGGCCAGAAATTCAACAATCAGAGTCACCCGATAGGGCAATTTGGCAATGCAGATTCACATAATCGAACAATGTACGGATCTTCAGCAGGTGGCTCGCTGTAAAACTCGTCGCGGGCAGCATTCACGGTCACAAAACGGCTGGAAATGGGAGCGGCTGGAGCATAACGCAAGGCAACATCATACCCCCAGCGTCGAATTGCGGGAGTGTAGTAGCGATGCACAGCAATATCTCTGGATTCAGCCGCGACAGCGACGGCTGGCTCCCACTGTACTTGGTCATAGGGGGCGGTCGCAGACCGACTAAAATCTAGCTGGAAAAAAGCACCGGAGATCGTTAAGGTGGCATCATTATTGACGTTCCAGTTTTCCAACAACCGAGGGAAGTTATGGAAGCCACCATAGGATTGGTACTGCCGAGATGGCACAATGCGACTAATCAAACTGGCGTTAACGGTCGTGTCTTCTGCGGGGATGAGTGTCCCTAAGTTGTCGCTATCACGGCGAAATCCAAGCGCCAAATATCCTTTGTCGTAGTCTTTGTACTCGGTTGTTCCATCTTTGATCAGAGGATTTCCATTTCTCGTAAAAATGACAGGGGATTGCGAGTCAAAGGGATTTTCTCGGACCCAATCTTCATCTCTACTAGGCAAAGGCCAGTTCAAATAGGAGGTCTGTTCTTCTTGCTGACAGCCGTAGTTGGCATCGTCTAGGCTTCTATCGTCTCTCCAATCGAAGACATCCCAGACCGAACCATCACAGAAGTTGCCTGAGAGAATGCTAACGGCATCAGAGATAATTTCTACAGGTCGCCAATCGTCTTCTGTGCTAGAGGCAAAGCGAGGATCGACTTCTTCGCGATCGTAGAAGTTGCTGTAAAAGTCATCAGCACCATATGCCAGCTTCAGGGTAAATTCTTGAAGCTGCTGGTCAGGACGCTGGATATTCAAATCTCGTTCTCGGTGCCAGTTGAAGTCACCCAGGATATAAACCGGAGCATCCGAGATAAATGATAGCCCTTTACCATTGTCTCCAGCACGTTTGACCGTTTCACCGTTACGGAGTCTAAATCCATGGGCACGACGGTCTGGATCGGGGGTGTAGTCAACCGGTTTGGGAGTAATATTTTGCTCATTGGAAATGGCCGGATCGGTAGAGGTCAAGGCATCACGATCGATATTACCGCCAGGAAGTTCAGCAGCTTTCATCAAACAGTCGTCTGTTGCAAGGTCAGCCGCAGTTTCACAGGTTTCATCGGCGACGGTTGGGGGCCGCACAATCATGTCTTCCCGGATGGTATCTTCTCTGAAGCCGTAGATGATGCCGCTGAGGGGGAGCCAGTAGTCCTGGGTGCCCTCTACTTTGTTGGTGCGCAGCAACTTTAGATCTAAATCCAAGACACGGGTATTGAGCAGTTGGCGACCATCGAAAAGTGCAGCATCTTTGAGGCCCACTTCAATAGTCATCCCCCTGGTGACATCGGTCCCATCTTTACAAGGTTTACCCACACAGACAATGTGGGGTGTTTCTTGGGAGACTGCTATCCCGGTGCCAACGTTACGGGGGAAACTATCATCGTAGGGCAAGACCCACTCATCCAGGGCACGGGGTCTAATAGCGACGTTAGCCACCTCGACTCCTTGGTACAAATCACCGTCATTGCCGTTGAAGGTTGCGTCAGTTAAGTCGGTCGTTCCGGGTTTGGCGGAAAAAGGAGGATTGTTTTCTGGATCAAAGCCACGGGTATTGAACTCTGAAGCCGGGGTCCGGTCAGCATTGGTGCCTCTTCGTTCTCCATGCTGGTCAGTTCCATCAATCCCACCATTGTTATTTAAATCTCCAGGGAAGAGAGAGTAAAGGATAGGATACTTGGGTTGGTCCGTACATAATCGAGTGAGATCGGGATGACAGGTGACACCTGTCGTTGTTGCTTCAAACCCATGCAGGCGATCGCGCTCTACCTGCTTCTTCTGCATATACAACCGAGCAAGAGCCAACACCTGTCGCGCCTGAAGCTCATTAGCAAATGGTTGCCAATCTTCATTAATCCAGTTTTCTAAAGCCGCGATGTACAGACTGGGCGGTCGCCCCCTATTGTAAGCGTTTGCGGGATTGGCGGTCACCAATTCAACGGTCCTTTCAATCGCTGTGATAACGTCGCCGGAGAGGGCAACGCCGCCATAGTTGACGGCTGTACCCGCTGCTGAATTAAGGACAGCATCAATTGTGTCTAAAGCAGCCCTAAGCGTATTCACGCTAATGCCATTTGCAGCTGTATCAACCTCATTAATGTCGAATTTAGCCAAATAGTCAACGTTGTAGGCCAACATCCCCAGCAGGCACTCTGCAGTGTGCAAAGTCGTCTTATCCGCTGGGCTAGTAGGAGCAGTGCCTTCTTCTTCCAGAATGCGCCGGAGTATGGCGAAATCTCCCCACATCGACATATAAGGATAGGGGTGGACAACTGCATCATCGCCAGTCTCCTGAGTGACTGGGAATGAAGGTGCTCCTCCGTTCGGGTCACCTGCGTAGTGGGCTAAATTCCACAAGGCTTGCTCCATATCTGCATTCACTGTCGCAGCCGGAGGATTGAATTCCCACCCATTGGTGCCTCGCCCTGCAAAGAAGTCGCTCAGAATTAAGGAATAGCCTTTATTTGGCAACGGCAGCAGGGTATTGGTCATAGCAGAGGTAGTCAACATGGCTTCTGCGGTCAAATCCTCAAAGGTGGCCGATCGCCTCAAGGTTTCGGCAGTGCCGGGATGAACGGTCGTCGCTAGACAGGCCAGAGGAGTATCCCCATCACTCACATTTGGGGTGACAGCCGAGTTGGCATGATAGATGGCCGTGGCTTGGACGGCAGCGAGGTTATCGCGCAATGAGCGCCGCTGCCGTGCCTCATGACAGCGATCATCATTGTTAGTGCTTGGATTGGGCGTGCCATCATTAGGGTCAGTGTCTGGATGGCAAGTGTCCCAGGGCATCAACGGATCATCATAGAAACCCGGTTTGTAGCCATCCTCTCCTGCATCATCATAGGAGTCATCAAGGTAAAATCTGCCTGGGTTGCCTGTGAGATTCTGTTGATTCAGAGCCTTGAAATTTCCAGTAGGGTCTAGGCCACCCCAACCCATAGCATTCCCGAGTTCCAGCCGCTGACCCACAATCAGGCGCATGCCTTGATTACGAGCACGCCGTTCCCAATACCCATCCGCTCCAACATCTTCTGGGGTGTTAGGATCGCCTAACTTGGTCAATGCCTCTTCATCTTCTGCACTTAAGCCTGTTTTAAGGCTTTCCCCCAATGACTTACCCAAGTCTGTTAACGTTTTAGCGTCATCCTGCATCACATAACTAGGCATTGGCCCTGCCCGGTCATCCGCCCGGTAAACATCATCTAGTGCCAATTGAGATGTGTCGCTATCGTCCTCCAGTCTGATTCGTTGGTCAATGTTATCTCCTGGTGCCCACGTTGCCACACCCAACGTGTCAGCGGTTGCTTCATTCCGGTGGACCAGTTTACTCTCGATCATTAACTTGGCCGGATCAACGCCCAACGACTCCCCCAACTCCTCCGATAAATCACCATCGCGGGTGACTGAATCGTTGGCCTGTCTTAAGAGCTTATCTTCCTCAACATTGCCCTCTTGAAAGATGTCAATTCTAGCTTTATAAAACCGTGGATTTTCACTATCAAAGCGCCCAACGACGACCTCACCCTCTTTGCCGACAACGATTTCAGAATCTTCTTTACTGGTATTAAGACAGGAAGCCGTTGAACTAATCAGATAAGCTTTGAATTCACTTTTGCCAACCACTAGGTTGCCGTTGGTGTAGATGGCCCCATTCCAAGGGAAGGCTTCCCCTGGAAAGATCTCTAAATCATTCTGGAACCAAGCTCCCCACTTATTGCCCTTATCAACCTTTCGATCCTGTTGCAACTCCAATGTGGCAATAGTCCCTGCCTCATCTGGGACAAAATCGTCACCTTCACCGGTTCCAGGGATCACAACGGCACTCACCTGAAAGTTTTTACGTAATTCAGACGTATCTGTGATGCCAAACCAACCCCCTTCTGGATCAACTTGTTGAGTCAGACAGGTGGCACCAAGGTTGGCTAAACTCAATGGCCCGTTCCGCACCATGAGCTGAGCTGACCGCGCCTCGACTCCACCAACCCGGGTGTCATTTAGTGATAATTCTGGCTCATTAGTGGATTCATCAGTGGATGGGGTAGCAAAAATAATGGAATAGATCACCCGTGCAGTCTTGCCAACACCACTGCCGTCAGGCAAATCTACATCAAAGTACCAAGCGTTGTCGTCAATATCGTCACCATCCAGATCGAACCGATTCCCGTCCTCATCCGGAAAGGTGTAGGGATCTACTGCATCTCCATCGTTGTTCGATGGATTGTACGCCTGATAGGTAACACCGTTGTGCGGCTGTCCATCATTCAGCATCATCGCTAGTAAGTCATCTTCTCCCGGAACACCATTAGGGAGGCGTGGGTCTTGGGTAAATAGATACTCCAGTTTAGCCCTGGCCCGGTCAATAGCAGGGGTAGCGGCATTATAGATAATCTGTTGTTCTCGCTGTCCTATGGTTTGCTGGGTTCTAGATAGGGTCCGTAAACCAATAGAGCCAACAGTCAGAGAAACTACAAGCAGCAACAAGATGGAGGTAGGGAGCACAAATCCTTGTGGGGTCGCCGCTGATTGACGACGCTGCATCCCAAGCCAAAATAAGCCCTGGAGAAGACGGGCAATCAATGTACTCACCCCCCGACGGCAGAAGTGAAAGGTAGATAGTAAGATCCGCTGTGGTAGCTTTGGCACCGCTTGATTGTTTCGATGAGTTGACATGGCTAGATCGAGGGTTTGCCTCTATAAATGCTTCAAAAATTTAACCCGCCTAAGACTACGAAAACGAGTCGTTCCGTAGTAGCTCCAGTGATGCCTCGTACTTCTACGGATAGGCCACTGAAAATCAGTATATCGCACAAACGATGTGTTAATTACTACATTCAAGGCTATACCCTATTTCACTGGTGGTTAGTAGTCATGGCTGCTAGCAATAGCTACTAACAGTGTGCTTGAATGTCTTCCTTGGCTGTAGTGCCCGTCTATCCCGCTTGTTCTGGTCCAAATGAACGGAGGTAGCAATACAACAATGCCAAAGATCAAATGCCTTAACACAGTCTAAGCAAAAAAGCACCCGTGAAAATCATAACTTATTCTACTGAGTTTTTACTGAACTTGTTTTAAGCTTAGTCATTTGTTTACTAAAATTTTGCGTAAATCCTCCGGATGGAGGGGTAGTGTTGTAGTGGACGCGATCGCCTTCAAAAGGTTCCTCTCTATACCACTTAAGTAATTACCGATATATCTTAGCAAAGTATTGTAAAATTGAACACTAGCAAGGTGAGATCAGTAGCCCGTATACTGGCGAGGCCAAACTTGAGAGGGCGATCGCGCTTTTGGTCTTTCTTAGCTGAAGGAACTGGAGCGGAAACAAAACCTGAATTTTTTAATCTGGGTAATTGGGAGAATTCGGCATGATCGGGCAAAATTACAGTTGCGTCATGTCCTTGCTTGTGGGGCCAGGAGGCTCAACGATTGTTTGAAAGGCTGGGGCAAGCTGAAACCGGCGAAGGGAAAGCGATCGCCAATCACGTAGAAACATCATACAAACACACTTATCAACCGAACCGTACATAACAACACACTGAGGGTAGCATGGCTAATTTAATCATCACAGGCATCATTGACGGCGATTTGGGGGGGACCCCCAAGGCGATCGAACTCACGGTCATTGGCAACGAAGGGGAAAGTCTAGATCTAAGTAATTACTCCTTGGCCCTAGCCAACCTTGACGGAACCCCGAATACAGAGTCGGCCTTTTCGCCTTCAGGCACTGCGACGGTCGGCCAAAAAATCTATGTCGCCTCTGAACCAGATGGTTTTAGCTTCTTCTTTGGTTTCAGACCAGATTTCACTGATGATTTCCTGGCAGGCATCAATGGGGATGATGCGGTGATGTTGTATGACGGTAGTGCTGCCACTGGCACCTTGATTGATATCTATGGAGTGCCGGGAGCAGCCAATATCGATGCTTGGGAGTATGCTGATAGCTGGGCCTACCGCAGCACAATGACGCTGCCAACGAGTCCAGGTACCTTTACTGAGGCAGATTGGATCATTCCTGGCCCTAATGCCTTAGAAGATCAAGACAACAATGCTATAGCCCCGACTCCATTTCCCGTCCCCACCATTTATCTGCTTGAGTCTGACGGCGATACGGTGATTGGGGAAGGGGGAACCTCAACGGATACTTATGACGTGGTGTTGAGTGTGGCCCCTACGGACACAGTGGTTGTCACGATTACACCCGATGCTCAAACCGATGTGGGCAATGGGGCTGGTCAACCGCTCTTACTCACCTTTACTTCGACTAACTACAATACGCCCCAAGAGGTGACGGTGACAGCGGTGGATGATGGGGATTCTGGGAACGATGGCGATCGCCTCATGACTCACACCGCCCTTAGCAATGATGCCCGCTACGACTCCAGCACTAATCCGAATAACCTCATCATCAATATCAGCAATCCCAATAATGTGGGCACGACCAGTGTCACCACCGTGACACCAGAAACCTTCATTCCCCCCGCTGACATTACGATTACTGAGTCGGGCAGCGATACCACGATTTCCCAGGGCGGTGGCATCCAAGATACCTATGAGATTAGTCTAACCACTGTCCCCACCGAGACCGTCACTGTGACCGTGACTCCGCCCACCGGCATTGATGTAGGCAATGGGGCCGGTAATTCCAAAGACTTTATTTTTAATCCAACTGACTCCACCTTTACCCAAGAGGTGAACCTTTCTGCCACAGAGGATGCGACCAGTCCGACAGCAACCATCACTCACAGCGTTGCCACAGCCGACTCAACCTACGCCAGTATCATGGTTCCGGAGGTGACCGCCAACATTCTTGATCCAGGTGTGCAACTCATCCCCATTAGCACGGACCCGATCGCTGAGGGGAGTTCAGTCGCCTACTATAAGGTGGTGCTACAAACTAGACCCACTGCATCGGTCAACGTCACAATTACCGCCGATGATGATACGGACGTAGATATTGGTGAGGGGCCAGCGAATCAGGTCACTCTAGTTTTTGACCCCAGTGCTGAGGATTTTACGTTCGAGCGGGTCGTAACCGTGTTGGCCTCAACCGATAGTGACTTTGGCGAAGGAACGCATGAGGCAGCGATTAATCACTTTGTTAGCAGTCCTGGAGAGAGTGGAGAGAGCGGAGATTCAGACTACAACGACATTGGATTAATGACTCCGCTAACGATTGACATTATTGATCCAGGGGTTTCTATTGTGGAAACTGATGGAACTACGTTTGTCTCGGAGGGGGGTCGGATGGATCAATATGACATTGTGTTGAATACAGTGCCAACGGCTCCAGTGACCGTCACC
>JBFRWC010000325.1:0-2755 GCA_051439365.1 Leptolyngbyaceae cyanobacterium | reverse complement strand
CCCTCAAAGGTCAGGGGGGCAAATAATCGTTTTTGCTTAAGTGCTGCAATCCAACTCACCCGCTCGGTTCGTTTTCCATTCTTGAGGGCATAGAATCGCTCACCGATCGGATTGTACCCATAGCCATATTCATCTCGGTTGTCCGTCCCCGCTTCATCTACATAGTTGATTTGGCTGGGCGATTTGCTCATGAGACGTTGGAGAAATTCTGTCCGCTTGGCCTCATCTCGTTCGCGGTACCCATATGTTTTCTTTTTACGACTGAATCCGATTTTGGCTAAGGCCACACTGATCGTTTGCTGAGAGATTCCATGTCCCCAGAGCTGAGCCATTTGGGCTTGAGTCTTATCGCCGTGCTGCTCAGCAAAGGCACGGAATTTGTCCCAATCGGTAATTTTATGCCCATAACCCTTTTGATACTGTTTGTTGGCCTGACAGTCGCCTGTTGCCGCTGTTCGCTTTAACCACAGATCCAAAGTATTGCGACTAATCTTGAACATGCGGCTTACTGTGCTTTTCTTTTCGCCTCGGTGAACCGCATCGACGGCTTTACGGCGCAGATCATAATCGTAGGGTGCTGGCATAGATTGGATGGGTTATCAACCCTCTTATTATGTCCTAATCTGTCCCCGTACTGCTATAAGTGGCATGAGGATGGAGTGTTTGGGGCGATCGCCATTAGAATCCCCTATATCTTTGGTGTCCGATAGTGATGCGATGATACCTATCGAGTGGTGCTGAATAGTGAAACGGGTACTGTTTTCTTATTGAATCTAGAAGAAATCCAGTAAAAGCCTGAACTCATCTGTATCGGGGCAAAAGGTCGCCCGTCTGGACTCATGTGCCGGATCACCCTCCATTAGGCGATCGTCCAACACGTAGCAACTTGGCGATCGCCTCTCACAACTCGCAGGATTTTCTGGGCTGGTACAAGATGGCGGTAAGGTGCTTTCCCAATGGGAATCGTGGACAATCTGCTCCATCAACTGCTGAGATTGTAGGGCATCGAGTTTCAGCCTGACCGCACGAGAACCATCTCCTTGCATCCCCATCATCGTCACTTCAGAAGATTCAACAGTTGCTGTTTGCAACACATCGAGTTGCATTACTTGACTCGCCCAAAGCGCACCATTCTCCATCAAATATTGCTCATCTCGCCAAACAAACAGCGGGTTGAGAATACCGGACAACAGTAGAACGACACCAACTACACCCAGCATCGTCCCACGAATGATGAGCTGAAATAGAAAGGTAATTATGTCAAATGACGGTTTCTTGCGGCGGTGACGAACCATAACTCATATCAGTTAACGTGGGCGTTGTCCTTTTAGTTTTCCCAAATCTAAGGCTGTGCAAGCGCCTTATCGATCTTCAATGACTTTAGACACGACTTGGCAAACTATTCAACTGTGTCGGATCAACTGTGTCGGAGACCATTCACATGATCCTGCAAGGCGATCGCTTGCTGTTCTGCACCCATTCGCTGTGATTGGATGAGGGTATCGAGGCTAAGGCCATTGACCAGTGCCAGCAGGACGTTTGCTTCAACCTCTGGGTTGATATCAGCCCGAATCAGCTTTTGTTGTTGCAGTGTTATCAACTCTTGAATAACCACTTGCCGCAATTTTCCAGCACTCTGCTGATGATCCGCCATCAGACTCTCACGCCCGACAGCGTAGCCCAAAAACGCGACCCACACCCGCAGAATCTCTTGCCGCTCTTGATCGATTGGCAAAAAGGATGACAGCATAGCTATGAGGCGATCGCACCCCGACTGATTCACCACTGCCTGTTCCATCAATCCCCGTAATCGCTCTGCCACCTGATGTAGGGCAAATAAAATTAACTCCTGCTTATTGCGGAAATAGTGGGTCACCACCCCAGTTGTGCAGTTCATCTCTTGCGCAATAGCTCGCATACTGGTGCGGTCTAGCCCTTCTCGGACAATCACCCGCCAAGCTGCTTCTGAAACTTCGAGTCGTCGATCGCTTTGAGCCATGAGGATTTGCAAAATTCTATACTGCCGTATTGACAATTTATCATAACAGTTGTTATATTTATTGCATAACAACTGTTATGAGGTTTCGGCTATGCAGTCTGAAATGCTTTGTGAACCCGTGATTCCTGCTCCTCGTAAAGGATGGAAAGGCCAGCTTGATCGATTTATTGGTCCAGGGGCAACTCCAGCAGAAATCGTGTTGCAGTTAGCGCCATCCATTGTGGCAGCGATCGCCGCTCCGATATATGCCGCGACGCTTCCCATTGACTGGACTCCTTGGCAGTTAGGGGCGATCGCCATCTTAGGCTTTGACTTGATCGGTGGTGTTTTGACGAATGCCACCGCCGCTGCCAAGCGTTGGTATCACCGACCGGGTCAGGGCTGGCGGCAGCATTTGACGTTCGTGGTTGTACATCTTGTTCACCTTGGGCTGGTAGCTCTGCTATTTCGTGGGGGAGATGGGCTGTTTTTTGTGGGGGTTTCTAGCTATCTACTGCTTGCAGCGGGATTGATTTTAACGAGTCCACTTTACCTGCAACGACCGATCGCTTTGGGGCTTTACGGGTTGGCACTGCTGGGCGATCGCTATCTCTTTGTGCCGACACCCGGCTTGGAATGGTTCTTACCCCTGTTTTTCCTCAAGCTCCTGGTCAGTCACTTACTCAATGAAACTGCGTATCAACCCAATACTTGATTGCCTGTAATCCCTTGAAATTTATTGCACACTCACTTCACGATGAGGTCTAAAACCATGAC
>JBFRWC010000324.1:0-5633 GCA_051439365.1 Leptolyngbyaceae cyanobacterium | reverse complement strand
CAAAGCAGAGGGGCGATAGGCACAGCCTATCGCCCCTCTGCTTTGGTTTCTTTGTTAACCCCAAAATCCCTAATATCGAATCCGGGGATCAATCCAAGCATTGAGGATATCAATCAAGATGCTGGCGATCGCCACAATCAGGGCAAAAAATACTACGATCCCCTGCACTAGGTCATAATCTCGACTGGCGAGCGCCTCATACAAGCGTCCCGCTAACCCCGGCCAATCAAACGTCACTTCGGTCAAAATCGCCCCGCCCAACAGCGAAGCAAAGGTCAACCCCAACACGGTCACTACGGGGATCAATGCATTTTTGAGGGCATGGCTCACCACAATGTTTCGTTCTGGAATTCCTCTAGCACGAGCCGCTTCCACATATTCAGACCGCAGGGTTTGCTTCAGATTCACCCGCACAATCCGCTCAAAAATGCCGCTGAGAAGTAATCCTAAGGTGAGGCTGGGTAGGGCCAGATGATAAACCGTGATGGCAAATTGTCCCAGATTGCCGTGGAGCAAACTATCGACGAGGTATAGTCCAGTGGGGCCGTCGGGGCGTGGGGTGGTGAGGGGAAAGCGGCCACCCGTGGGAAACCAGCGCAGTTGCACCGCAAAAATAAGCTGCAAAATCATGCCAAACCAGTACATGGGCACAGCATAGGAAATGATACCGAATAAGCGCCCTCCCACATCAATGGAAGTGTTGGGTTTAGAAGCGGCGATCGCCCCTACCACAATTCCCACACCCGCCGCCACGGCCATACTGCACACTGCCAATTCCACGGTGGCGGGAAAATGGACATGAATAATTGCGGTAACGGGGCGATCGTCTAGAGATACGCCTAGATCGAAACGGAGTAAATCCCAGAGGTAATTCAGGTATTGCAGCCACAGGGGGAGATTGAGGTCCAACCGTTCCCGCATTGCCTCCCGTGCCGCTTCGGGTGCCCTTGCGCCCAAGGCCACATCCACGGGATCACCGGGGATTACCCGCATCAGCAAGAAGACCAGGGTGGCAATGGTCCACAACATGAGTGGGGCCAGCATTAACCGGGTCAGCACATAGTAAAAGAGAGCCTTGGAACGGGACATGGAAACGCCTATCGAAATTTATCGTCTAAGATTGTCTGCATTATCCAATACCTGTTGTTCTAGGACAAATTGGAAAACGCGAATTAGATATTGCCTGGGTTCCTTGTCAGTAGAATTTGTCAGCCACCTGTTACAATTGCACTCTCATTTGGCCAAATCTTCCAGTTTGTCCAAAATCATCACTGTATGTGGACGTGTGAAGTAAACATGGGGATTGAAATTGAACGCAAATTTTTAGTGACGGGCCAAGCATGGCGATCGCCCACCTCAGGCACCCTCTATCGCCAAGGCTATATCCGTACTGAAGGAACTAGCACCGTGCGAGTACGGATTGCCGGGGAAACGGGGTACCTAACCCTCAAGGGGCCGACCAGTGGTTTGTCCCGACTGGAATTTGAATATGAGATACCTCTGACTGATGCCCAGCAATTACTGGATGAATTGTGCGATCGCCCCCTAATTGAAAAATATCGCTATCGGCTGGAGATCAACGGTCTCATCTGGGAAATTGACGAATTTATCGGTGAGAATCAAGGACTCATCTTAGCCGAGGTTGAGCTAGAACAGCCCGATCAGGCTATTGACTTCCCACCATGGCTTGGCCTTGAAGTCTCAGGTGATCCTCGCTACTTCAATTCCAACTTAGCCAAAACTCCCTTCTCACAATGGGAAGACACGACTCCCTGAGGGGCCAACGCCCAAATCCGGGCAACCTAGGGCGACCCCCAAATTATGATGCACAGGTAAAGCAGAAACCCATTTCCCTTTCTTTTCATTTAAGTTTCTTGAAGTATGAGGGAAATGGGCCATCGACTGCTAGAATTTCTGGAAATAAGAGGCTGATTCTACCTTGGGTTAACGGGCTTTCCAGCTCCTCCACCCATCACTGTAGTAAAATGAGAAAGCTTAACAAACGTTTATATTCCAGTTACTTTAGGAAAATTTAACAATGGTGCGCGGGGCAACGACAGAGCAAAACAAGCTGATTCAGTTTCTACAGGATGATTTGGCCATTTCGCCAGATGCGATCGCCCTAGCCATGAGGTATCAGGCCGAGCAACCCTCGAATCTGCTGCCCGTGGTGCTGTGGCAGTATGGGTTGCTGACCATCGATCAACTGGACCAGGTATTCGATTGGTTGGAGGCGGCCTAGCCATTCGCTTAGGCATAGGGAATTCATAATCTGTCAATTCGCCGGGTGCCGTGAGCGTTAGATCGGGGAAAATGGTCGTTTTTGGGCCTGTTTGTAGTCCGTTGGCCCCCTATTGCATATCAGGGGACCAACGGCCTGCTCCATGCAACGTGACGGTAGGCTTCCATGACACACTTATGAATAATCCAGGCTGAGTGCTGATGATACGACTGCCGTAGCACATTAAAATCAGCCCGTAAAATCAGCCCGTAAAATCAGCCGCCGTAATCTCAGTGATATCAGTTTTGAGGACGAGAGCAATATTTTTGTTACCGACGCGAATAAGGGAGTTTTGCCCTCGTTGCGTTAGGGTAATGTCGTTAAAGGAAAAGCCAATGGTGCGGAATTTGTCCTGACCATTGGTAAAATCGCGGATTTGGTCCTGTCCTTTCCCGGTTCGCAAGACAAATCTGTCTTTTCCGCTGCCCCCGATGAGGCGATCGCTCCCAGGCCCACCATCCAGCGTATCGTTGCCCTTGCCACCTCTGAGGGTGTCGTTCCCGCCACCGCCGATCAGGTCATCGTTGCCGTTGCCGCCATTCAATTTGTCGTTCCCGCCACCCCCGTTGAGATCATCGTTACCGTTGCCGCCATTCAGGTTATCTTTGCCGCCACCTCCATTAAGATCGTCGTTGCCGTTGCCACCAACGAGGCGATCGCTGCCTCCTCCCCCGATTAGCTGATCGTTGCCGTCCAGTCCTAGGAGGCGATCGTTCCCGCCGCCGCCATCAATGATATTATCGCCCTCATCTCCAGACAATATATCTGCATTGTCATTACCCATTAATAAAACTGGCCCTGGTTCAATCGGTGGCTCAGAAGCAGGCGGATTAGAATCAGGCGGATTAGAATCAGACGGATTAGAATCAGACGGATTAGAACCAGGATTGTCGGAGTTCGGAGAATCGTCTGAATCTGGGGGCTGCATCGGATTCCCCCCGTTTGTTGGCTCACCACTCCCCCCACTATTACCATCGCCCGGTGTTACATCAACTGGAGGTTCTACAGGAGCTGGATCAATAGGGTCAGGGTTGGGAGTAACGGGGTTGGGAGTAACGGGGTTGGGAGTAACGGGGTTGGGAGTAACGGGGTTGGGAGTAACGGGGTTGAGATCAGAGGTGGCTGGATTGACCGTAATGACGAACGTATCTTCTGTGGTTTCTCCCAACAAATTGGTAGCGCGAATAACAATTTCGGCACTACCTGGTTGCTGGTAGTCTAGGGCAAGTTGGCCATCGGCTGATATCGTAGTACTGACGACCGTTGAGTTAGAGTTACTGACGACTTCAAAGCTGAGTTCATTTTGTTGGGTAATGCTGATGTTGCTGTAGCGGACGAATTCATCGAGCTTATCGAGAGTATTATCATCGGAAATAAAGGGTAAGTTGCCAAAAGCAGAGTTAAGCTCGGAAGCATCAACAATCGGCAATGCGGCGATCGCATCAATGACATCCAGATCCGTCTGGGATAAAACCTGGCCAAAGACAGTAAATCCACCATTTTGGCCATCTAAATTACCCGAATTGTCTCTCAAGTTGAAGAACCACTGGCTAGTGGCGCTATTCGGATTGTTCCCTAATTTGGCCATCGCGATGGTTCCCCGTAGATTGGAGCGATCGCTACTAAACTCATTTTGAATTGGATTATCCGTGGGCACATCCCCTAAGCTAGAATCCTGGCCCCTAAATCCGCCGCCCTGAACTACAAATCCAGGAACGGAACGGTGAATAAAAGAATTCGTGTAATCGCCGTCCTCTACATAGGTTTGGAAATTCTGGACCGTGCCAGGTGCTCCGCCCTCCGTTTGGTCAAACAATAAAACATTCGTGACAGCCTCTGCGAGAAAAGTAGAACCGAGATTATCGGCAAGAGTAAACTGTGCGACTAATCCAGTCGTTTTGGGGTCATCAAAGGCATTGAAGAGGTTGATGATCGTGTCTGCGGCATTCTGGGTGCTTGTTCGATCAGCAATCGGAGTGACGGTAATGGCCATGGCATTGGATTTGGGTAGATGATGTCTGGGCAGAATTAGACGGTCAAGCTACAGCCATTGCAGGAGGTATTTCTACGGATCTCAAAGATATCAGCATAGGCTTTAGCATGGCCAACGTTAAGTATAGGACTGGAAACGACGAGAGGAAATCCCTAAACTTACGGAAGCCCATCGTTCACCCATTGTTCCAAGAGTTGGCGATCGCCCCACTTTATAGTTGATTCAACGGTGATTAGGACAACTTGGGCCGTAAATGAATCCGGGGTTGCGGGGTGGAAGGCAGGATAACTTGCCCAATGATTTGGCTAGAAGCATATCCCAACTGGCGCAACTGTTGCAGACAAGCCCCACTCTGTGCCAGAGGCACAGCGGCCAGTAATCCCCCGGAGGTTTGTGGATCAAACAGGATCTGCTGAAAGGACTGGGAGGCGGTATCCAGATTGGCGATCATCGTTTGGCTCGCTTGAAGATTAGGATCATGCAGGGAACTGAAAAATCCTTGGTCTAGGGTAGTGGCAGCTCCTGGTAAGATCGGCAGTGCGTCAAGATTCACTTCTACGCTGAGGTTCGCCGCTTGCACCATTTCCAGCAGATGTCCGGCGAGGCCAAAGCCGGTGATGTCGGTGCAAGCAGTGGTGCCGTGGCGGCGTAAACATTCGGCAGCAGCGTGGTGGGACTGAAGCATAGTGGCGATCGCCCCGTCAATCCACCGTCCCTTGGCCCGTAATTGCATATCCGCCGCAAATAAAGTACCAATGCCCAAGGGTTTAGTCAAAATGAGCTGGTCTCCCGATTGCATTCCCCCTTTGCGCCACAATTTGTCAGGATGGGCAAACCCGTTACAAGAAAGACCTAAGCCTAACTCCTGGCCTTCCACCGTATGACCTCCAATGAGTTCTGCACCCACGGCTGACAGGGCTTTGATGACCCCAGAGAGCAGCAGGTGCAGGTCGTTTTCCAGTTTGGAGGAAATGGCGTAGGGAAGAGTGGCGATCGCCAATGCACTATGAGGCGTGGCTCCCATTGCGTACAGGTCATTCAGACAATGCTGGGTGGTAATTTGGCCCACCAAAAACGGGTCATTTAACAAGGCCCGAAAGTAGTCCACCGTTTGCACTAACACCATCTCCGGCGGCACTTGAATCACGGCAGCATCATCGGCAGCATCCAGGCCAATCATCGTTGAATCAGAGGACGGTTGGAGTTGGGTGAGAACGTGCTGAAGCACCGACTTACTGACTTTGGAGGCACAGCCAGCACACGGATTTTGGATTTTGGATTTTGAATTTTGGATTTTAGCTGGATCTCCTGCCTTCTGCCTTCTGCCTTCTGCCTTCTGCCTTCTGCCTTCTGCCCTCT
>JBFRWC010000323.1:0-5674 GCA_051439365.1 Leptolyngbyaceae cyanobacterium | reverse complement strand
CCGGAACGCACCTGGAGCGATCGGGTTAACCGTATGTGCAGCAGGACTGTTTACAAAAGTGATCTTTGCTGATACAGCAGCTCTTTTTGCCACGCCTGTTTTTGATCTTGCCGCTCAAGGTATAGCTCCAAGCATTTTTGAGGCATGGGTTGGCGCTTTAGCCTACACCTTGCAGCTTTACTTCGACTTCTCCGGTTATTCAGATATGGCAATAGGTATTGCCTATCTGTTTGGTATTCGGTTACCCCTTAACTTCAACTCACCATACAAAGCGATCAACATCAGCGATTTCTGGCGACGTTGGCACATTACCCTATCTAACTTTTTGAGGGACTACTTGTATATTCCCTTGGGTGGCAATCGGAAAGGTGACGCACGTCGATACCTTAACCTCGTCGTTACTATGCTCCTAGGTGGGCTGTGGCATGGTGCGGGATGGACCTATGTGCTGTGGGGAGGATTACACGGCTTTTACTTGGTGGTCAATCACGGATGGCATAAGTTTCTTGATCGTAGCAATTATGACCGCAAGCAGTATCATCCAGTTGGCCATGCGATTGGATGGCTGGTCACATTCCTTGCAGTGGTTATATCGTGGGTTCTATTCCGGGCCACTAGCCTCCAAGCAGCCTTCAGCATACTGGCTTCTATGGCGGGGCTGAACGGTGTCGCCTTACCAAGAGCACTGGCATCAAAATTAGATTTTATGACTGGTCTTGGAGTGCAATTTAATGGTTTAAGTCCCTCTCTTGCGCTACCGAGAGGAGAGTCTATAGCGGTTATCTTAGCACTGATGCTCATCGTCTGTTTCGCTCCCAATGTCCAAGAGTGGATGGCAGATAGTAGCCCAGCGCTGAATCCACCCAAGCCTGCTAAGCTGCCATCTCTTGTTAGAGATATATGGCATCAGTTGAGATGGCAACCTAGTCTAATCTGGGCAATTTTTATGAGTACTATCTCAATCATATCAGTCGTGAATATGACTAAAGTTAGTGAGTTTCTCTACTTTGAATTTTAGCTGCTCTACTTCGTGCAATACATTTCTTTTGAGTTCTAATAGTTGGGAGGCTAAGAGCAATGAAATCATATCTAAAGATATATCTAGGTCTGTCTGTGTCAGCCATTGGCGTTATCGGTTTTTTAAACTGGTTGGTTGATCCACTTTGGTATGGTGACGGTAACCGACTCAGCTCAAGAAATTTTGCCTTTAATGAACGAGTTTCTAAAACGAATCTTTTTATTCAAACTCAGAGTGAAGAGAACTATGACTGTCTGATTTTTGGTAGCTCGACTGCAACACTCTTACGCCCATCATCATTTGCCCAACATCATTGCTTCAATTACGCTTTTAGTGCCGGTCGAGTTGAAGAGTTTGTCGAATATGGACAGTATGCGAAAGAGCAGGGGATAGAACCTGATATTGTCTACGTCGGGATTGATCCGTTTAACTTCAGCCTTTCGCTCTCAGAGTTCTCCGGGATGGCACCGATTGATACCCAACCTATCCACCAAGCTTATCTTTCTTGGGATGTATTTCTGTTCTCATTGCGAACACTTTTCGAGGAGTCACCCTATCCCCGATATTATGATAGTCGTCGAGACTTTGAAAGTGACATCATTGAAAGCCCACCTCGCTATCAACCGGAGTTTACAGATACGGCACCCCGTAATGGTTGTCAGTCAGAAAAGGCAGCTCTCTACGATGAGTTGCGTCAAGTTTTTCCCAATGCAACCTTCGTTGGTTATGTTCCGCCTTACTCTGGTTGGTATGTCGTCAATGAGATGTACACTCCAGGCGGGCTCGATTGCTATATCGAATCTGTTTATGAGGTCGCCAATGGATTTGATCACTTCTATGATTTTGCTATTCCGTCAGAAATAACCACCCGTATTGACAATACCTATGATGGGAGTCACTACTATCCTGAAGTTCATCAGAGTGTTGCTGAAGTGATGCAATCCGAGGTCACGGACTTTGGTTTTGATGTTAAGGGCAGTTCGATTTCTGATTACCGGGGAGCGTACCGTGATGGAATCACAGAATTTTTGGTACGGGAGGATCAGGATGAACGGCTGGCATCGGATTTTTAACCAGAGTAGATTTTTCGACTGTCGAGCCCCTGCCTTGGGTCAGGAGACCTGACCCCTACATTGTCCCAATCCCTTTTAGGGGGGTGGTTTCCGCGCCAAAGCTCCAATTTCCGTCAGTCAACCAGGTCGAGCATACAAATCAACCAACCTGGGAATACAGCGATTAGAATTGACCGTTAATGAGTGCAACGGGTGCAATGGGTGCAGCGCCGATCCACTCTTTCGCTGACGGCTGCTCATCACATTGTATCCTCATGCTCCTCTGAGATTAAGGCAGCGGATTCTGGGGTGGCTTTCTATTGGAACCGTTTTCCTGAATTCCCTGGTGGTTTAATTGCGGGGTGAGATGTTGGCCATATGGAAAAATATCTAGCACTTGCCCCCAAAAAGTGATCTTCAGAGATGTACGGTATGGTGCTGATTCATACTAGGTCCAAATATTGCTACGATAACGTATCGTTCCTCATCGGGTGTACCTAGTGCAAGCTATGCTGGAGGTAATTCTGCAGATCCTAGTCCAGTTAAGGATACGCAAAACATAGCTAATACAATGTGGTGGCAACAACGGAGGGGAATATGGTTGAGCCGGAGTCTGGCGATCGCAATCCCAATCGCAATCCCAATCGCAATCCCAATAGTCGGCTTAATAATAGGCCCGATAATAGATCCAATCAGATTGTCTTCAATGCGGTGCGTCAGTATACGGTGGCCCCTGATCAACAGTACCGGGTCCGGCTCCAGCGAGACTGTTTATATTTTCAAC
Source organism: Leptolyngbyaceae cyanobacterium (assembly GCA_051439365.1). Classification (GTDB taxonomy): domain Bacteria; phylum Cyanobacteriota; class Cyanobacteriia; order CAKZMO01; family CAKZMO01; genus JAAHGY01. Next base: position 2,820 of record JBFRWC010000323.1, on the reverse strand, counting down.
TGACGGGCAATCAGTTTGATCGGAACTGGCTAATTAAAGGACTAAAAGAGGGGGCTGCTTCTAAGATTTTTCCGCATTGGATACGCAATCCGTTGCTAAAATTGGCCCAAGGATCACGGCAAACCTTAATTCTAACTGGAGTAGGAATCATTGTTGGATCAGTCCTGCTGCTGATTCTGATGGCGATGAATATTCAGTCTGCTAGTACGAACCGTCTGCTCAGGGCTAGATTTACCCGCCAATTCCTCATGGTTTTTCCGATACTGCTGATGCTCTTGGTCTCAGGGTGCGTTTTTCTAATGGCTGGATTTTTTTCAATCGAGACATCTCCCAAGGCTGCGAAAGGAAAAGTGAAGGGATTTCGTCTCCCCCTCGCTAAGGTAACTCAAGCTAAGTTGGTTCGGGGGGAAGGGGGCTTTCAATCCAAGTACCGAGCGGGTGGGGGGCAGGTGGCATCGCTAGAGCTATACCCAGCGTCGGGCAAGTCCGTGTTGCTGGCCATTCCTACCGATGAGGATTTGGCCATGGTGGAGGAAAATGTGATCGCTCGTCTTGGGAGTAAAGTGACGGTGAATTAGTCAAGCAAATAGGTCGAGGTGGGTTATGCTGGGCGATCGCTCAACATAACCCGTCCTCCACTGCCACCACACACCATCCTAGATTTTGTCAAGATTTTATAAAGGCAACGGAATTTACCGGGTAATGATAGAGGGTAAGGTTAGGATTGCTTTACCCTAGCTCAAGTTCTTGACCAGAGACACCATCCATGCAGAGTCCTCAAATTCAGATTCTTCCTCTTACTGCCGCCGTTCCTAGCCAACAATTAACAACGTTGGATGTGTTAGTTAAAATTTTGCCGCCCCAGTCTCAGACAACGGTGAGTCGGCCTCGGCTTAACCTGAGTTTAGCCATCGATCGCTCTAGCTCGATGTCAGTGAAGCGACGCTTGGAATATGCTAAGGCAGCGGCTCGGCATGTGGTGCAACAGTTGGAGGAGGGCGATCGCCTCAGTATCGTCACCTTTGATCGCCATGTGCAAGTTCCGGTGCCCAGCCAAGTTTTGGGCGATCGGGCTGCGATGATTCAGGCAATCCAGGCTATCACCCTAGGAAAATGGACTAATCTGCATGGGGGTTGGGAAGAAGGGGGGCACCAAGTCCGACAGCACCAAGGAGAGAATACGGTGAATCGGATTATGCTTCTGAGCGATGGTTGGCCTAGTGTGGGGATTACTAAACCATCAATGATTGTGACCAATGTTAAAAAGCTGTCAGCAACGGGAGTCAGCACGACAGCAATTGGAGTGGGGGACGACTATAACGAGGACTTGCTGGGGGCGATCGCCACCAATGGAGATGGCAACTATCACTACATCAGTGCTGCTGAGCATCTGCCCCAAGCCTTTGAGCAAGAAATGCAAAGCCTCTCCCAGATGGTGGGCCAGCAAGTCATGTTGGATATTCGCCCCCAAGGTGATACCACCATCAATACCGTGTTGAACAATCTCCCGGTTGCCCAAAATGGACAATTTAAGTTGCCAAACTTGGTCATGGGATATCCCTTTGCCGTGGTTGTCCGTCTAGAGATTCCTCCTCTTGATTGGTCAAGTGAGAGGTCGAGCGAGTCGGAGTCAACAGATAAGCAACTCGATTTATGCAACTTTCACCTCACTTGGCAATCTCCCAGTGGCGTGATCCAGCCGGTGCAAAAGGCCACCTTGCAATTACCTGTGGTGGCAACGGCTGATTATGCTCAATATCCTGATCATCCAGAAGTGCAGCAACAGGTGGCGCTATTACTCAGTGCCCAATTCAAACAGAAGGCCATGTATGCTGCCGATCAGCAGGATTATAGTATGGCCCACGATTATCTGTATACCGCCAAGTCTATTGTGCGAGAGGCTCCGACCTCTCCCGTGCTGGAGTTAGATTTGGTGGCGCTAGAATCGTTGGAGGCGGATTTGGGTGCCCGTCAGATTAAACAGTTCCGCAAGCGGAGCCATAAGTCTGCCCATCAAGCTCAAGGGGGATATGATCAACCAACAACCTTTCCGATTGAATGAACGCCTTGATCCTGCTGGACCTAAGGGGTAGCTAAAGTAGCAGGTGCGGCGGGAGGGGAATTTGGGTCAAACCGCCAGCGCACGAGATAAAATGACGGAGCGGTGGCGATGCGGGGTGGTACCGGATTCAGAAATTCGATCACATCTCCATCAAGAGTGGCGACTTGAAACACGGGACCACCGCCATACTCGCCGACCTGGGTGACAACAACGTTATCCCCATACAAGGAACCCAAATACAACTTAACTATCGGTGATGGGCTGACCAGGGAGCGGCGGGACCACCGGACTCCCCGTAATCGATCGCCCAGGGTAAAGATTCTGAATGCGGAGGTCGTTCTGCCAGCTAATCGGCGGCACAATTCCCTCCCGCAACACAGGCCGTCCAGCCGGAACAATATAATCTGGATCAGGAGTCCGTTGTGGTTCTCCCTCAGCATCTACCATCACAAATTTACTGTAATGCTGGCGCGACCATTGACTTTTCTCTAAAGGCGCTTCTTGGGTGCTGCCCAAATTTGAAATATTGCTGGCTGCCTGGGATTGAAAGGTCGAGGGATTGAACGGTTCCGGCTCTGGTTCGGGTTCAAGTTCTAACTCTAACTCTAGCTCTGGTTCGGGTTCTGGCTCTAGTTCGGGTTCTGGCTCTGGTTCAAGTTCTAACTCTAGCTCTGGCTCTGGCTCTGGCTCTGGTTCGGGTTCTGGCTCTGGGGCCGGGACTGGTGGGGAGACTGGGGGCGGAGCTTGTAGCTGTGGGG
>JBFRWC010000322.1:0-16897 GCA_051439365.1 Leptolyngbyaceae cyanobacterium | reverse complement strand
CCCCTCCCTACCCAACTTTGTCGCCACGGCTCTTCCCCATCCTACTGGTCGCCCCCGCATTTTCCCTCAACCAGACTCAGCAGAGGAATGGACCTGCGAAGTGGTCGTGTTGGGTGGGTCTCTTGGTGGATTGGCGGCGGCCAGCCATGCTATGCAGGGCGGTGCCCAAACCTGTCTGATTGAGGTCACACCCTGGCTTGGGGGACAAATCAGTTCCCAAGGAGTCTCCGCTATTGATGAGTCCTGGCTGGTGATCGATACCAACCATATCTCGCCCAGTTGGGGCAATTTACTCCAGCACATCCGTGAGATGGAATATACCTTACCCAATTGGGCTGGGGGTTCGACCCATTTGATTGAAGACATCAATAGCTGTTGGGTGGGTCAGTTGTGTTTCCCCCCTCAAGTGGGCGCTCAAGTGGCGTTAGAACGGTTACAGGAAGCGGCGATCGCTTCCCCCGACAGCCGCTGGGCTACGAAAACGGCCTTCAAGGGGGCAGAATTCGACCCATCTGGGCAAGAAATTACCGCTATCCACGCCGTTCGGCGCATCCCCAGACGGGATGATTATGTGCCTCAAGGGAATCTCTGGCAAGAATTACCCGTCTGGTACTCGTGGTCCGATAATGCCGATTTTGAGAAAATTCCTCTGCGTCTGGTGCCCCCCCCTGGTAAATCCATGGTGGTCATCGACGCAACTGACACGGGAGAACTGGTCGCTTGGGCTAAAATTCCCCATCGCCAAGGCTCCGAATCCCGCCAGATCACGGGGGAACCCAATGCTCCCACCAGAAGCAATCCCCAATGCACTCAAGCGTTCACCTTCCCCTTTGCCCTGGCCATTCATGATGACAAACAAGCCAGTCTGGAGACCTTGAAGTTGGTGGATTCTGAATACAATGTGCGGGAACACTTTCGGGAATATTCCCTCAAAGAATTTCCCATGTTCTCTGGGCGCAGCTTTTTCAACTATCGCCGCATGATCAGCACGATTAAAAATAGTCCCACTCACGGAACCCCCATTCCCGGGGATGTGGCTTTGGTCAACTGGAATCCCGGCAATGACTGGAACTGGATGAATCCACCCCTGATTCTGACAGAAGACCGACTGCAAGCGTCTCGTCAATACGCTAACTGGATGGGAGGGGTTTCAGTGACGGCTCTGCGTCATGGGGAAAGTCATGCCCTCTTATTTGCCCGTTGGCTGATCGAAACCCAGAGCCAACCCGGTTTACCCTTGAGTCTATGGACCGGAGCAGATGCGCCAATGGGAACAGAATCGGGGTTGAGCATGGTGCCCTATATCCGCGAAGGGCGACGAATTTTGGGGCGATCGGCCTATGGCCAAGACGATTTTATGGTGAGTGAGTTCGATATTCGTTGGGGCTTTTCGGGCTATCGGAACATGAGAGAAACGTCGGTGGCAGTTGCCCACTACGATGTGGATATCCACGGTTGTCGTTATCGTAACTGGGAGGAACCCTGGGAAGCGGCGAGTGCGCCGACTCACGAAAATAATGTCCGCCCAATCCATATTCCGATTGAAAGCTTGGTGCCCCAAGGGGTAGATAATATGCTGGTGGGTGGGAAGGCGTTGGCGGTCACTCACATTGTCAATGCGGTAACGCGGGTCCACAGTGGGGAATGGGCCATTGGTGGCGCATCGGGGGCGATCGCGGCTTGGCTGGCCACCGAAGCCCCAGACGACCTAGACCCGGCTGACATTGTGGAGCAGGGATATATGCCAGAGTTGAAAGAGTATCTGCGAGAGCAGGGGCTACAAACGGATTGGTAGGTGATGACCCTTGATAGTCGATGGCCCGGTACGATTGAGGGAGGGAGATCCGGGGATAAACTCCCTCAGCAGTTCCTCGAACCATTACCGGGCGCTACGAACGTTGCGAGGCTGGGATGGATTATGCGGCTTCAGACAAAGATTGATCAAGCTGATCAAAACAGTGCCGCTGCGGTGGAAAATTAGAGGCCAAGAGATGGTGGAGTCGGGGAATAGTTCCGCTGTTGTAGACCCGAAATTCGCCTTCCAACGTTGCTCCTTCCTGGCGTACCGCCTGGTTTAAGACCAGAGACCCATCAGGGTCCGAGACGGAGCGATGAAAGGTTCCGGGTGGAATTCGCAAAATGTTGCGGTTCGCATCAAGGCGAACCATGTGAAACGGGTGTTCCCAAGCAAAGTTAATGAGATAAAACGTGCGCCCACCAGACAAGGCCAATAAGTTGTCTTCTTGGTGGGGATGCAAATAAAACTGCCAATTACCCTGGTCATCATTATTGGGGCTAGTCGCTGGGCCATCGTGGAACACTAGATCGCGGGCATTGGATTGCTCAATCGTAATATTGAAAAAACGGACCTTAGGCGTATCGCGGAACTTCTCGAACGATAGGAGTTCTAGCATGGGTTGGTAACCTCCAATAACGGTATGGGTAATTGGGATGAATTCGGGGAGTTACACTAGTCAGTTGCACTCATAAAAATCAACATATCGTTTAGAACCGGAACATTCAAAACCGATCTTTACTGTCATCCATACGGAAACCGAATCAAACAGTTTAAGGATTGTATCAAAAGATATATTTTTGTTAACACTTCCTATACACAATACTAATCTCAGGTTTGCTGTTTTCCTGTAAGGAAAACTACATTTTGGATCAAGGTGAATATTGCAGTATTGCATTGTGTAAACGAAGCGCATTACTCCAAGGCCGCCCAGCAATTGGGAAGAAGGGATGAGTCATGATGAACATGCATCAGCTTGAGGTGCTGGCACAGGTTGCCCAGCATGGAAGTTTTTCCGGGGCAGCACTAGCCCTGGACACCTCCCAAGCCGCCGTGAGTCGGGCGATCGCTGCCTTGGAAAAAGAATTGGGAGTCCCATTGTTAAACCGGGGGCGGTTTGGTGCTCGGTTAACCCCTGTGGGTGAGCGCATCCTCAGCCACGGCCATAAGATCCTAGATCTACGGGAGATGATTGAATATGAGGCCAATCTGGAGAAGGGGTTATATGGAGGACGAGTCCGAATTGCGTCGTTTCGGAGTGCGGCCACCCATGTCTTGCCGCCCCACATTGCCCAGTTTAGGGCTACCTATCCCAAAGTCGAGGTGTCTTTGTCAGAACGTGATCCAGCAGGGGTTGAGCAGGCGCTACGACTCGGACAAGCTGACCTTGGGTTGGTGCCATTGCCCCGCTCGTCTGACGAGTTCGACACCTGGGAAGTAGCCCGCGATGAATATGTGGTCCTACTCCCTAAAACGTGTACCTGGGGGAATCAGACCCTCTCTTGGGAGGTTCTGTCGAGTCATACGTTTATTCTCTATAACTATGCCGAATGTACCTCGACAGTGCGGAACTATTGGGCGGCGAGGGGCCATTCTTTGCAAGTGGCTTACGAGATTCGTGAAGACTCGACGATTGTGAGTATGGTGGCGCAGGGGCTAGGAGCTGCCATTCTACCCCGACTCGCAGCCATGCCCATCCCAGCGGAAATTAATGTGTTTTCGCTACCCGTCCCGTTAGAGCGGGTGATTGGGGTGGCGGCGCTGGCGAGTGCTCCTCGTACACCCGCAGCCGAGGTATTTTTGAATTTATTGAAGGGGCAATTAGGTTGACTGGGACTCTCTGCCCATTAAGCTAATTGATCCAGAGGTCATCCAGTGAGCCGGTGAACCCAGTGATGTTCATCATCCCATCCCTATTCGCTTGGAATCCGGCCCTGCGATCATTGAGGGCCAGGAAGGTTTGGTCTTTGACGGTAAAGGTTGCAGCTCCTTTGGGGGCAAATTGAGCACGGGTGAGGACGGTGCGGATGCTGGATTGAGTCAGGTCATCCACGGCCCCTAACTGTTGTACGGCTTCAGCAGCGATCGCCCACTTGCCGATAATCTGATCCCGGCCAATTTTGAAGTCGGTGATGCGGTCGTAATTCCATAGCAGGGAATCCGTCAGTTTTCGGAAAAGAAAGCGATCGCGATCGCCACCGCCACGGAGTACATCAGCCCCTTTGCCTCCCCGGAGATAATCCTGACCGGCCCCGCCCACCAGTTCATCATTGCCCTTGCCCCCGTTGAGGCGATCGCGGCCCTTGCCACCAACGATGAGGTCATCACCCACATTGCCCCGAAGCTGATCATTGCCGCGATCGCCATAGAGCTGATCATTGGCCCCATCGCCTTGGAGTCGATCCGGTCCCCCGCCGCCCCACAACAGATCGACTCCCAGTCCTCCCTTAAAGACATCCCGGCCCACATTGCCCAGTAGTGTATCATCCCGCTCTCCCCCTTGTTGCTGAGTGTCAACAGGAGGGGACACCCACGTCAGCCCCACCCCCTGCCCTGACCAAGTAATGGCGCTCAAGTCTTTCAGGGAGGGAATCTGATGGGCAGAGATTTGCTGCTCCGATACCGCAAACAGGGTGGTCTCAATGTAGAGACTGCGGTTAATCCAGGCATCTCCATGACTGACGTTGCCCAAGTTGGTCAGCCCCTGGGTGCCATCTACCTCAAACACCTGGAGGGTAAGGCCAGAGGTAAAGGTATCCGGATCATTGGTATCCACGGGAATCGCCAGCAGGTTTTGGCTGGGAGAATAGGTAATGGCTCGATGGTCCCACAAGGCTTCCGATGAGGTGAAATCCCCTGTAAAAATGTAGCTGTCGATTTCCTGGGGATTGGTTAAATCCGTGACATCGAATAGGGAAATCTTCAAGGCTCCAGCAATGCCTGTCTCCGGGTCAGCATCTTGGCCCACACCAAGGAGAAGGGTGCGATCGCCTTGGTCAATCACCTGTAAATATTCAGAAAACCCCGGTACCTTCAGTTCCCCTAACACAGTGGGATTGCGCGGATCGCTGAGGTCCAAGGTGAACAGCGGATCAATCTGTTCAAAGGTGACCACGAACCCGTAGTCGCCCCGAAATCGAGTGGAAAAGATACGCTCACCGGGGGCCAAGTCTTCCACTCGTCCTACAATATTGAGGGCGGCATCCTGTTGTTCTAGGACGTATATATTGTTGCGAGAGCGGCGACCGAAGCCAGTGGTGGTGCTAATTCGCAAAAAATCCTGGTATTCATCCACCGAAAACTGATTGTCAATGTAACCAGGAACCTGGCCTTGGGCTACCCACTCCCCTGTGTCTAAATCCACTTGAACAATGTCTGTGGAGGTGTTGCCTCGATAATTTTCTTTCAGCAGATAGAGCGAATCTGGGGAGACAAACACCTCATCCACCCAGTCGGTGGGAATGCCCGTGGTGGCATCCACCCCCAGTTGATCATTGCCCACATCAAAGGTCGAAATGGTGGTGAGCTGCCAGGGGTCAGAATCGAGCGGCTGGTAAATATCCGTAGCCTCGGTTAGGAGACCTGTCGTCAGGAGTTGTCCGGCTCCATTCACCGTCGCCACGTTGGGTAAGCCCAGGTCCAGCGCTTGATTGCTGATGCGATCGCGATACTCCGCCTCTGTTTCATAGAAGCCATCGGCCTTGATATCTGGGCTAGGAAGCCGAAATTGCTTGCTAGTGACCACAAACACCTCATCCGCGATCGCCCGTGAGGTTTGCAACCACCCTTCTAACGTTGAGGTTTCCACCACATTTAGATTGGCTGGATCGGTGACATCAAACACCGTTACCTGGACTGTAGGCGTGCCGCCGTAGTCTCCATAAAGACGGTCCGTCAGCGCTACATCAGGGGAGAAATAGTTGGTGGGAGCATAGCCAGATGCGATGACGGTGAGGCGATCGCCCTGCAAATACATCCCATCAATGCGGCTCCAGCTATCTACGGGCAGAATGCTAGTGAGAACATCTCCGTCTGGATTCGTTGGGGGAACTAACGGATCATCATCAAAAAATGGCGCAAGGGAAAACTGAGAGGCGATCGCCAACTCCTTCGCGTCACTAGCATCCACAACGGTCAACAATTGGCCATTCACCTGGTAGATAAACTGACCATCCGTTTCCACCAAATCCGCCTCATCGACCCCTTCCACCTGGGTATTGGTCTCCGAAAAGTTTCTTGGTGTATTAGCCACCGCCTCAGCCGTCGAGTCCGACTCTGGGCTAGGCGCTGCTGTCGGAGCCGCATCTAGGGCGACATCTGGCATCGGTAGCGTCGTCCCCTCACCAATGAGCGGCATCGTATAGATGACATCATTAATGGGGTAGCCATAGTAAAAATCATCACTATCGCGGCCAAATAAATTAGCGTATTCGCTAACCGCCTGCTCAATGAAGTAAGCTTGCAAGGCAGCGGCAGAGGCAAACTGTTCAAATGGAGTAGAGGGCATTGGTGGGATCTCCTCGCAAAGTGGCAACGTTACTCTAAAAACTCAGGATTGATCTGGGATGATGCAGTGAGCGATTGGCGATTTCCCAGACACAAACAACTCCCTAGGTCTGATAAATGAATCCTATCCCTGAGAAGAGTGCCCCTAATCTAGCGAAAAGAGTGGGTTGCTGCCAAGCGTTGTATTAAGAAAGACATCAGGGCAATGGTGGTTGAGTCTAATAATGAAAACTTGTTTGGATGGTCCGTGTTTTGCATTGTGGGTGCGTTCCGTAAATACTGAGATTTGTTTGTAAAAATGGGAACACTGAGAGTGGTGCTGATTATGGAAATAATGTGGGTCTGGATATGTGGCAACGGCTTAACAATTGTGTCACGAGCGTCGTAACTTATGGAACTCTGAGTCCTGATTTTGTACTGCGGCTCCGAATTAATCAAAGGCTTTGGGCGCGATCGCCTCTCAATCCAGAGCAGTGGTTTCAGCGCTTCGGCCATCAAGAAGCGATTTCCCAAACCATCATCTGGTTTGCCTACCAACACTTACCCCGTTACTCCGGTCTACCCATGATGTATTTGCAGCCTAGCGATCGCCTAGAACTCGATTTGTGCTGGACTGAGATTTGTTGGTTTGATTGGGAACTTGATCTTTACGATGATTTCCTCCATCACTTTGGCAAAGACATCAGTATGACGTTTAACATCGGGCAGACCCAAACCGTGGCAGATTTAATGCGTAATTTGGAGCAAGAGCTTTAAGGCAAAATTCAGGAAGGCAAAATTCAGGATGCCGTGACAAATGGGGCGATTGCCTGCACAAACTCATGGGTCGATTCGTAGGGCAACACGTTCCGCCCGGTTAAGATCTTCGCTTCTGCTTGGGGTAGGTTACTAAGATATTCCGCCACCCGCTCCTCTGGGGTTTCCGTTTTACCGGAGCGGCTGATGCTGGAGGCGCGATCGCCCACTGTCACTAGCGTCGGCACTTGCAGGTTCATCAGCCGCTCCGTGTAGTCCTGTCGCCAATAGCCCGCGAGAAACGAGAAGACCGCATAGCGACTGGCCGTTTTAATCGCCTCTGTTTCCAGCATATCCAGCCATTCCGCATCCACATCTTTGGTCTCGGCAAACAGTTGTTTGATGGAAAAGGAGCGGAGAAATTGTTGCCGTCGAGCATAGCGATAGAATAGTGGTCCCACTGGCGGCCCAAACAGGCCATTCCACAACAACCGCCGTTGCCAGTCAGGGCTAGCCTGGGTCATCACCGCCCACGCGGGTGGCCCGGACAAGACAAAACCCTTCAGTAAGGGGAGAGCTGCTGGAATTTGGGCGAGGGCGATCGCCACCGGAAATAATGCCCCCTGCACCACCAAAATGGCAGGTTGTTGCACGACAGTCTGGAGAAACGCCAAAAGCTGTTTGGCCCAATCTTCCGTCCGGTAGGCCACCGCTGGCATATCGCTGTCCCCACAACCCAGTAAATCTGGGACATACAGTGGGTTAGGGTATCCCTGCTGTTGCCATTCCTGACCGAACCGATCCCAAAATCGACGGGATAACCCCACGCCAATGGGATGCACCAATACTAAAGGTGTTCCTGATGGGGTTGATAATGAGGGAAGAATCTCATAGGCACAACGATAGCTAAGCCATTGGTAATACTGGGTGGGAGTCATGGTACACCTCGGTGGAGCAGGATGGTCTACTTTCAGTCTAAACTGGTCATACCGCATTGGTTCCATTAACAATGGCAACGATTTACTCGATTCATCCAGATAACCCTCAAACCGACCGTATAGCCAAGGTGACAAACCAACTACAAAAGGGTGCAGTGATGTTGTATCCCACAGATACGGTATACGCGATCGGGTGTGATCTGACAGTGAAATCGGCAGTGCAGCGGGTTCGACAGATCAAGCGGCTGTCCAGTGACAAACCGCTGACGTTCCTTTGCAATTCTCTCTCCAATATTTCTCACTATGCCCAGGTCAGCGACACGGCCTACAAAATTATTAAACGATTGATTCCTGGTCCTTATACGTTTATTCTGCCTGCCACCAAGCTCGTTCCCAAATTGGTGATGAATCCCAAACGCAAAACCACCGGGATTCGGGTGCCCAATCATACCCTTTGCCAAAGTTTGCTCAAGGCCGTCGGCAATCCCATCGTGTCCACGTCTGCACCCACCCCCTTCACCCCAAATGATACCCGCGTCTCCCAAGCAGAGCTGTTTGATCAGTTTGACAAGCTGGTGGACATCATGATTGATGATGAACAACCCGTCGGCTATCAAGTTTCCACGATTCTAGATATGACCGCTTCGACACCCGAAATTGTGCGGCGGGGGTTGGGCTGGAATGACGCGACCCAATGGGTGGATCTGGGAGATGCTGAACTCAGTGCGGAAGATTGGCCCAACTAAACCTTGACCCAACTAAACCTTGACCCAACTAAACCTTGGCCCAACTAAACCTTGGCCCAACTAAAGCTTGGCCCAACTTAAAGCGATGAGAGTTGAACCACTTACCTAATTGTCCTTGTGACTCCAACGTCATACGGGGATACTCTGCCCAGCAGAGAGAAAGGGAGGACGGGGTGTAAACGGGGCGATCGCTAGCCACCGTAAGGGTTTCCTCTCAAGATCACGGGGCCAACTGTCTACTCAATTGGCCCATCCGTTGTGGCTTCCACTCTGTTGAATCCTGATGCTTAAGAGATGATTCAACGAGTGACACACCCATGTCCCTGACACTGAGCCGGATTTCCTACAGTCAAAGTGTCAAGCAACCCACCCAGCGGTTCGGACTGATACTAATACCCATTCATAATCCATAGGAATCATGAGCTGCATCATCCAAGGTCAAACCATGAGCACTGAATCTCTCAACCCAACCCATCTGAATCCATCCGGTTCCTCCTCTGACGCTGACGGAACCTCTGAAACCACAGAGCAACGCCTAACACGACAGCGATCGCTGGTTGTGACGTTCCTCACCCGTGAATTCGGCAATGAATTACCCACTCTGACCGAACGGGGTCATGCTGTCATTCAGCGACTAGCGAATGAAGTCCAGCGGATCTGTGAAAAGAGCGATCGCATCCAGCGGTCGGGGGACGTGGAATCCTGGCTGATGACCCTAGCTCAACATCGGCTCGATAAATGCCTCACTTACTATCGCCTGGGGTCCAAGCGGGGCCGGGTCGAACTCCACAGCATTCTCAGTTCGATGGTCTATCGCCACATCAATCCAGGCCGGGGTCAGTATGGCTTCCAGGCTCGGTACAACTTGATTGAGGATTTTTTGCAAAATTTCTATATTGAAGTGCTGAAAAACTTCCGCAAGGAAAACGAACTCCCCCTGGATTACCAGCCCCGGACTCGGCTAGAACTGTCGGAGTACATGGCCTTTTCGGAGCAATATGCCAAACGGCGAATTGCTCTGCCCGGTCGGCGCAACCAACAGTTGATTGTTCTCCGTGCCCAGGCTTTCTCCCAACGGCAACCGATTGAAACGTCGATGGATATTGAAATGGCGGTGGAATCGGCACGGGGCGAAGAGGCCGAGCAGTATAGCCGCTCCCCAATTGTGCAGCAGGTGCGGGAGCAAATGGTGGAAGATGCGGTGGACCCGTCGGACTCGGTGTTGCGCGATCGCGTCACGACCGAGTTGATTAAGTATCTGGAAGAGCAGGGCCAACATGACTGCGTGGATTACTTGGTGTTGAAGTTGCGGGACTTATCCGCCCCGGAAATTGACGAAATTCTTGAACTCACACCTCGGCAGCGGGATTACCTCCAACAGCGATTCAAATACCATGTGGAGAAATTTGCTTGCTCCTCCCACTGGCAGATGGTCCATCAGTGGATTGGGGCTGACCTAGATCAAAATTTAGGGATGCCTCGGCACCAATGGTCCGTTTTCTTGCAAACCCTGAAGCCGCAGCAGCGAAAGTTATTAGAGCTAAAGCAACAACAACACTTGGGCGATCGCAATCGGGGCGATCACAATCGGGGCGATCACAATCGGGGCGATCGCAATGAAAGCAACGGGGTGTGTCTGTCCGATCAGGAAATTGCTAAGTTGCTAAAATGCACTCCCAAACAGGTGCAGCGGGGTTGGGTGCGCTTACTCAATGCCGCATGGAAATTCCGTAACACCACCCTCAATGAAGACTAAGCCTGATCCGGGTAGCCGTTGAGAGTCCACCCCCGTTACCCGATCTTGGCTCCTAGTGGTGTCCGTATTTTTACGAAATTGTTCAAAACTTTGCCCTAAAAGATACCAGATTCTTCGGAGTACAATGATCAATTTTTAGACGATCCTATTGATTGTAGGGTTGCTTCTAAAAAGATCATGAAATTTTTCACACGTTTGACTGTTTTAATGCTTTCCGCCAGTTTAGTGATGGTTACGGCGGCCCAGGCAGAATCGTTGAATGCTAAAAATCCAGGCTGTGTCGAGTCTGACGGCATTCCTTGCACCTCAACCGGCACGTAAGTCTGTCGCTGAGTCTGGGGTTGAGGTTGTCGCCAATCCAAAGACTAATTCTTAAAGACTAATTTCGTCGCTAATTTCATCGCTAATTTCGTCACTGATGATAATTGCGACTAAGCCCACGATGCGACACTAAGCAAAACAAAGTCTACCAGAATCGTTACTGTTGAATGGGATCGTGATGCGATCGCCTTTTTCATGCTAGAAGATATTCAGAGAGAAGAGGGTGCCAAGTTGGTACCCTCTTCTTTCGTTAGAGATCTGCGTGAAAAGAGATCTGCATGAAAATAAACTACCCGATGGGTTACGGCTAACGCTTAACCCATCCTACGCAAATTGGGTATGTTATTTAATTGCATATCCCTTATTAAGCATGGCATTTAGTTTGGCATGGCATTTAGTTTGGCGTTTGGTGTGGAGGGCATTCAATGGGGACGTTTCGAGTTGGGGTGGCGGGGCCAGTGGGTTCAGGGAAAACAGCATTGGTGGAGTTGTTGTGTAAAACCCTACGCGATCGCTACAACTTGGCAGTGGTGACCAATGATATTTACACCCAGGAGGATGCCCAATTTCTGGTGCGTCATCAGGCACTAGAGGGCGATCGCATCATTGGGGTGGAGACGGGGGGCTGTCCCCATACAGCCATTCGGGAAGATGCCTCGATTAATTTGGTGGCGATTGAACAATTGGAAGCGCGATTCATTGATCTAGAACTGGTGTTTGTGGAAAGTGGCGGGGATAATCTGGCGGCCACGTTTAGTCCAGAATTGGTGGATTTCACGATTTATGTGATTGATGTGGCTGCCGGGGATAAAATTCCTCGCAAAGGTGGCCCAGGGATTACCAAGTCAGATTTACTGGTGATTAATAAGATTGATTTAGCGCCGATGGTGGGAGCAGACTTAACCGTGATGGACCGGGATACGCGAACCATGCGGGGCGATCGCCCGTTTGTGTTTTCCAATCTGAAAACCCAGGACGGGTTGGAGGCAATTATTGCGATTATCCAACGACACATGAGCCCCTTAGAGTTTCATGAACAGCCCCTTTGAATCTTGGGACTCCGAGTGTATAGTGTGGGCGGGAGAGGGGTGCAAATGTAGGCAATCAGACCGTGAGCGTCCTAAATCAAGAAGGAGATTGAGGGGAGATGGGAATAGAATTGAATGACGATGCCCGCGACCCAGAGTTGCCATTTCAATCGATGCAGGGTCGGTATCAGAGGCAATCCCCCATTCGGGGCGGCGTTACGCCATCGCCATTGTCTCCGATCACTCCCCCTGCGGTGGCATCATCCACCATGCCCCCGCTTGCCTCACCTCCGGCCAAAACCAAGTTAGGCTTTACCCTGCAAAAAACTCAGTGTTCGACACCGATTTCACCGGCGGGACCATCACTACCGCAGCCCTCTACGATTCCTGTCGTTGCTGCATCTGCGTCGCCGCGATCGCAGCCAAACTCATCCGCCTCAACCAAGGGCACGATAGGGCAACGCCGATCCCGACCCAGACCAAGCACTTCTCTGGCTTTGGGCCAGTCACAGATTCCCCTGGCCTCGCCCAAAACAGCGGTGATTCCGGTTGTGGCCCAATCGACTCCCCTGCCGACCTCACCCCATTCCACGATCTGGGTTCAGTGCCTCGTCTGGTTCCATCGTAGTGTTGGGGTAGCGACGGTGGCTCTGGTCCTCACTGCTCTAGGGTTTTATGGGCAATCCGTCTATTATCAACAGCGATGGGGCCAACATTATCGCCAGCTACAACGGCTAAAAACCTTAGAACATCAGGGGATTGCGGCCAATGAAATCATGAAATACAACCTCCTGGAACAGGCGACTCATCCGAGTCTCTCAATGCAAATGCCGCTGCCTGGAACAGCGATTCCAGTCCAACAAGTCCCTCCCCGACCCTTGCGAACGGTGGAGCCTTTGGACCCCATCCAGAATATGGAGCTAGATGCCCCAACGGGGTACTAAGTATTGCAACACCGCGAAGGGATTTATGGTGGACTATCCTCGATTTGAACGTTCAACTTCATCCAGACGGCGATCGCGCCCTGTAATAGGCCAACAAGTGGGCCGACAAATGGGCCAACAAACGGGACGGCAGGGACGACGACGGTTGCGACGGCGACAACCCAGTGATCCACTGCGCCGTTCAACCGTCCGGTCTACCACCATTGAGCCAACTCCCCGTTCCCGCTCAGCAGTCCCTCAACTGCCCCCAGCACGGACAGCAACGTCGGGTCAGTCTACCAGAGTCCGACGGACCGTGGCTTTGCCATCCAGTCGCATCTCCCGCCCAACCCAATCCCCAGCCCAACGATATACGGCATCTCGATCGGTGGTGCGATCGCGTCTCCTGCTGGTTTGGAGTGTATTAGTGCTGGGATTGGTGGGCTTACTGGGTAACTTAGTGCGGCTGCAAGTGGTTCGGGGTGACGAATTACAACAACGGGCAGAGGCTCAGCACGGCATTTCCCTCCGTCCATTCATCCCCCGCCGCACCATTATCGATCGGCAAGGCCACGCCGTCGCCATGGATCGGCAGGAATATACCCTCTATGCCCATCCCATCGGCTTTAAAGATTCATCCCCAGCGCATAAGGCCAACATTGCCCAAAAATTAGCTCCGATCATTGGACGCACACCCACAGAGATCTTAGAACGGCTCAACCTGCGAGATAGCGGCATTCCCCTCAAGACAGGATTATCCGAAGAAGAGGCCGATCGGGTCCGCGCCCTCTATATCGATGGACTGGATCTGTCACCGTATCAAGCGCGGTTTTATCCCTACGGTTCCCTATTTGCCCATATTGTGGGCTATGTTAATTTTGAGCGAGAGGGGCAAGTAGGAGTAGAACTCAGTCATACCGAGGTGTTGCACCGCCCCACTCCGACCTTAAATATGTTCCAAACAGCCCGTGGGTTGATTACGCCCGATGGGGTGCCGGAGCAATTTGCTTACCATGATCATCTGGATTTAAAGCTAACGGTGGATGGCCGACTCCAGCGCTATGTCCGGACCTTGCTTGCCCAGGAAACAGCCCGTCATTCGGCCAAACGCAGCATTGCCATTGTCATGGATGTGAATACGGGAGCGATCCGGGCGATGGTGACGGAACCGTCTTACGATCCCAATGTGCCGCTGACGGAAGCCGACATTCCCCGGTTGGTTAATTCTGCTGTGACCCATTTGTATGAGCCGGGATCGACGTTCAAGCCCGTGAATGTGGCGATCGCCCTAGAAACGGGACGGCTTCAGGCCAGCGAGATGGTTTATGATTCTGGCCAAGTCCGGATCGGAACCTGGACGATTCGCAACCATGATTACACGTCACGGGGGCCACGGGGCAGTTTGAGCATTACGGACGTGCTGAAATACTCCAGTAATGTGGGCATGATCCGGATTATGAACAGACTGGATTCAGAGCAGTACTTTGACTGGTTAGGTAATTTGGGGTTAGGCAAAGTCACCGGGATTGATTTACCCTTTGAAGCTTCAGCCTTAATGAAAAGTCGGGAACAGTTTACGGGATCACCTGTGGAATCGGCCACCACCTCCTTTGGCCAAGGTCTGTCGATCACCCCACTGCAACTGGTGCAAATGCAAGCGGCGATCGCCAACGGGGGCTTTCTGGTCACACCCCATGTAGTGGATGGCTTGTTTGACCGAGACGGACAACGGCATTGGAGTCCCGATCGCCCCGACCCTTTCCCCGTTTTTTCCGACACCACCAGCCGTCTCGTGGTGGAGATGATGGAGAGGGTGGTGTCTGAGGGGACTGGAAAAGCGGCTCAAGTGCCGGGATATCGAATTGCTGGGAAAACCGGGACGGCCCAAAAGGTCGGGAATCATGGAGTCTACGCCGATGGGCTGAAAGTGACCAGTTTTGTTAGCATCTTTCCAGTGGAAGCGCCTCAATTTGTGGTGCTCGTGATGGTAGATGAACCCAAGGGAGGCAACGCCTTTGGGGGCACCGTGGCCGCACCCATTGTCCAAAAGATTATCGAGCATATCATTGCCCTAGAAAATATTCTCCCCGCCCAAGCACCCTGATCACATCTAATCCCTAAGGGAAAACCCTTGGGAAAATCCTTGGGAAATCCCAAGGGCCAAGGTCGCAGTTGTGTATCCCAAGCCGACTGCTTCTAGATTTCAGCAGCTTAAAAATAAATTTGCTTGGGATGCTGGGAATAAGTTATAAGATATACATTAGGTAATCCTACGGGGTTCCTAATGGGGGCCTGTAGATTGCGGTGGGTACAAACCCACCGCAGCTACGGGATCATGGCTAGAATAAGGGCGATATTGCAGCTAAAAGGCGACTCAGGCGACACTCGTTTCAGAACGTTGCCTTGTATCCGTAAGACTATTTATTTCTTAACACTTCCTTCATTTACGAATCAGGTATTTCTTCTCCTTTCAACTGCCCATTCTCTGAGGCAGTCTAAGAGAATGTATTACTTATTCGTTGAGTTAGCTTTTCAACTGGAGAAAGTTAAAGATGAATCCGTTATCGGATAGTTCCGTCAATCAGGTTGGATCTACGTTGGGTGCTGATGTCCGTGCTACTTTGCCGACTGATGAAGAAGTTCTTGGTTTAGTGTTGGATGCTGCGAAGCAGCAGTTGATGACCTTTGCAGGGTCAGAGGATGCGATCGCCCAACTGACTACCGTCTTTGAAAATTCGGCGAATCACCCTGTGATCGCCACCACTCTACAACAGTGGCTTGACCAGGATTTTAGCCAACTGCCCCATGTGGTGTTGTTGGCGGATGCGGATATGAACGGTGCCCAAGGAGGCTTTTCCGCCGCCACTCAGACGATTTACTTGGCCAAATCTTTGGTGCAGCCTGACTCCCTAGCGGGGGCTGTGGGCGTGGTGATTGAAGAAATTGGCCACAGTTTAGACCCGCTGCACCCTGCGGGAGGCGACACCCAAGGGGATGAGGGGGAATGGTTTAAGGCGGTGGTTTTGGGAACCGAGCTGAGTCAGCCAGAACAGTTACGAATTTCCCAAGAAGATGATCGGGGCACGGTGGTGGTGGATGGGGAAGCGATCGCCATCGAGCAGGCCAAGCCGATCCAAGGTGACGATTCCGATAATCGGATAGAGGGAACCGTCGGCAAAGACAAGATATACGGTAACGGTGGCAATGATGAACTGTTTGGGTTGGCGAACAAAGACCGATTGTATGGTGGTGATGGTGATGATCGGATCGATGGCGGCGATGGCGATGATCGGATAGAAGGGAATGCCGGAGCCGATGTCATTGTCGGGGGTGATGGCAAGGATCACCTGGATGGGGGCGACGATGTGGATCTTTTGCAAGGTGGAGCAGGACGCGATCGCCTTTACGGTCAAGCGGGAGATGACGAGCTACAAGGAGGAGACGACAATGACAGGCTAATTGGAGGTGATGGCGATGATCGACTGGAGGGCGGCGACGGCAAGGATCGACTTGAGGGAGATGCCGGAGCCGATGTCCTCATTGGGGCGAACGGCGATGATCGGTTATATGGCGGTGAGGGAGCCGATCTTTTGCAGGGGGGGCAGGGACGCGATCGCCTTTACGGTCAAGATGGCGCGGATGTGCTGCAAGGTGGTGACGATCATGACCAACTGTTGGGTGGCAATGACGACGATGTTTTAGCGGGCGGACGGGGGAACGATACCCTGAAGGGCGAGGCGGGGAATGATACGCTGAATGCCTATGGTGGAGATGAGAATGAGCGCGATCGCCTTTGGGGAGGAGAGGGCGCTGATACGTTTATTCTGGGTGCGGATGGCGAGGTTTTCTACACTAAAGGCGGAAAGAAGGACCGTGTCATTATTGAGGATCTGGATCTGGAGAGCGATCGGATTCAGCTATCGGCCCTGAATGATGAAGTGGTGAGCGAGAGCCAGGGGTATGGCTATCGCTTGGTTCAAAAGAAGACTGGAACGGAGATTTGGACGGAGGAGGGCGATCGCATTGTCACGCTTCCAGGAATCACTGACCTGAAAATTACGGATGCGGTATTCTCTGTTCCTGGAGTTACTGCAGGTGAGAGAGCTACTGATATTGGGGTAAGGGCTAGAAATCCATTTTGAGGTGTTC
>JBFRWC010000321.1:0-11277 GCA_051439365.1 Leptolyngbyaceae cyanobacterium | reverse complement strand
CAGAAATGTCTGTATCCAACAACCAGAAGGGGAGAAGTTCGTCGGTGGAGGCGAGACCAAACCAGGCGAGGTTTTGGGTGTAGTAGGCGGTGTCGTTATCCCAAATGCCGTTGCTGTAGGTGGTGAGGAGTTTTTGGGTGAGGAGTTCGTCGGCGATCGCGGGGTCCACAATCTGAAAGGCGCTATAGAGCATGGCATACTGGCTGGTGGCTTCATAGTCTACAGTGGCATTGCCGTTGCTATCGATCACGGCGGCGATGGCTTGGCGCGATCGCCATCGGGATTCCAAGTCTGGCAAATAGGTGGTTAAGTATTCTTTCGCTTCGGGAGCTTGAAACATCAAGTAATCCAGGGCAATCCGCCACCAAACCCGAAAGGCATCAAAGCTGTAAACGCTGTTGAGGGGTGGCGGTGGACTCACCACTTGATAGGTTCCGGTGGTGTTATCCAAGGCAACCCAATCACTGGGCAACCCTGCCGCAGAGACGCTCGCCGATTGCTCCAGGGACAGATAGCTGGTGTCCACTAAAGCCATCCAGTCGCGGGTCGGATCAACCTGGGCAAACAGGCGGAAAGCATAGGGGGCATAGTAAGACGGGTTCAGGTAGGTGAAGTTGTCCTGCTGAAAGGCTGCGATCGGACCAGGGAGGAGATAGCGCTGGTGGCCCTCTTCGGTTGCAGCGTTAGGGATGTCGATGGTGGAGAGGTTCCACAAATCCGCGAGTTTCACTTGGGCCAGCTCCAGATAATCGGGTCGATTCCAGCGCTGGGCCGCAAAAATCAGGGCCGTGACCGCATCCAAGTCGGCATCACTGGCAAAATTTTCGTCCAAAATGCCCCAACTCCCATCCCATTGTTGGCCCCATTTCCAGGCCCAGAGATGATCGACTTTCGCTCCGGTGGCATCTTGTCGTAATAGGTTGCCCTCAGCCCAGTTCAGGGTCGCTTCAAAGGTGACGGGATCATTGACCATGACGGCCCGGAGCATGGCATAGGCTTGGCCTTCAGACACCGTACGGTCTTGGGCTTCCCGATCAATCACCCGACCATCGTCCTGAATAAAGCGATCGCGATACACTTGCCAACTATCTTGCAGGAGATCAAGGGTTGCGGCAGGGGTGATCGGCTCGGCGATGGGCATGGGGTTCATTGGGACCGGATTAGCCGGAGTCGGATCAACCGGGGCCGGATCAGTCGGAGTTGGATCAATCGGGGTTGGGCTAGAGGTTGTCGGAAGGGTCACTGTATTCGGATTGTCTGCCACAACTGTCACCTCATCTTGATCCCCACATCCAATCACAAGAAGGCTAAGGAGACTGAGCAGCGCAGGAGTCATGCCCACTCTCCAGCGCCTTTCCCTCCAGTGGCGTTTAGGCTCTGGCGTAGAATGGCGTGCCCCTGTCCTCCTTCGTTGTTTTAATATTGCGTTCATTCTGGTGTTTTCCCCTTGCCTAACCCGCCTGAGTTTCTGAGTTCTTGAGTTTCTGAGTTCTTGAGTTCTGAGTTAAAAGCGTTCCCAGGCTGGCTGAAATCCGCGTTGTTGTAAATATCCTTCCCGAATGCGTTGCAATTGTTCGGTTACCTCTGGGTCATATGTCCCCTGGGACCATTGTTCTAGTTGCCAGCGTTCCAATTGTTCGATGGCTCGTAACCGATATCCCTGAATCACGGTTAAATCGGCTAAGGTGGTGCGGATCTCGCTGTTTTGGGGGTCCAACACTAGGGCACGATTGTAGGAGCGAATAGCGTCAGGATACTGTTGCTGTTGGAATTGGACTCCGCCTAAACTTTGGAGGGCACCCACGTTGGTGGGGTCTTGACTCAGGATAAATTCATAGGCCCGTTGCGCTAGGGGCAAGTCCCCTGCGGCTTGGGCCACTTCTCCTTGGACAAAGTACACGGTCAAATCATTGGGCCGTTGCAGAATTAACACGTCTACGAGGGCCTGGGCCAAATCCGGATCACGCTGGGCCACCGCCTGCACCTTGCGGATATAAATGGGAATATTGTCAGGGTCCAGTTGCAGTAGGGCATCGTAGAGCGGTTCCCGTTCTAGGGCTGCAGGCAGAATACTCACCAGGCTAAACAACTCTGGGGGCACTTGATTGCTGGCTCTCTGGGTGGTTAACCATTGGTTGAGGATCGCAACCGCTTCCACTTCAAGCAGGCGATCGCCCTGATAGGCGAGGGCTGCTCGGCCCAAGCGTTTGGCGGGGTCTTGGGGATTGAGAGCCACCACTTGGTCGTAGAGCGCGATCGCCTCTTCAATCCGCCCCTGCGCCTGCCGCACGGCCACTAATCCTTGAAGTGCCCCCGTCACCAGTTGAATATCCCGAAGCTCTGCTGCCAAAATCACCTCATAGCGCTGACTACTCAATTCTAAATTGCCCTCTTGCCGCTCAATGTCTGCCAGCAACAGCAAACTGGAATACACATCTCGCTGACCCGCCGGAGTCGAAGAATAGCTGGATAAGACCTGTTTCGCGACCTCATATTGCCCCAATTGGCTGTAGATCTGAGCGATGCGGAAGTACAGAAAGGGATTACCGTTCTCCAATTGCACCACCGTTTGATAGATCCTCAGCAAATCGGGTAAGGGGGGATCAATCTCAATCAGGGCTTGGGAGACAACTTGCTGGGCCTCGCTATCTGTTGGGGGCGGTTGCAGCAGGGTTTGGAGGCGACTGGTCAGGGTTGAGGCCGGAATCAGATTGAGCTGATACTCTGTCACTGCCAACTGGACTTGGAGGGGGCGATCGCTCGGATATTGCCGTACCAATTGCTGATAGATATTGAGCGCATCCTGCTCATAGCCTGGAATCGTGGCGAATGCATTTGCCACTTCACGGGCCACCCCAGAGGTCAGATCCGGGGTATCCAATAGGGCTTGTCGGTACCATTGAGCCGCCGTTTGCAAAAAACTAGCATCCCCGCTATAACGGGCCAGCTCTCTATAGGCTCTCGCGAGAATCAAGCGAGAATCATCCCGATTGGCCAGGGGAGCCAACACAAACAGGGCTTGGTCGATTTGTTGGTTCGCGGCATAAGCCGTCGCCAGTGCCCCCCGCAACCGGGCAGACTGATAAGAGGTCGGCAAAGTGAGAGCCAGAGCCAGAGCTTGCTCTAGAACTGGAATGGCTTGCTGGGCTGCTCCCACTTCTCGCAAGGCAAACCCGTAAGCGATCGCTGGGTCCGGTGGTAAGGGCATCCCGGTCATCTCAAATTGGCGAAACAAGTTGATCCCAACTTCGTACTCACCGCTGTACGTGTAGACTTGAGCCGCCCCGATCAACACATCGGGGGAAGCCGTCCGGGGTAATACAATCTCATAATCTGCGATCGCGGCATCAAACTGTCCCTGAAAGAAATAAAGCAGCGCCCGTTGCGCCCGTGCCTCTGTATCCCCTGGATCTAGGTTTAGCAACGTCGTCAGGGCCGAAATTCCCCGCTGTTGCCATTCAGGCCGAAATTCCCCGAAACGACCCAAGGCGGTTAAGGCCAGCCGATTATTCCCATCCAGCGTCAAAAGCCGCTCAAAGGCGTTCACCGCATCCTCATCCCGCCCTGCCCGTCGGTAGGCCACCGCCAACCCCAACTGAGCCTCCACTGAATTGGGGGACGTTTGCACAGCCTGTTCAAATAGCTCAATGGCCTGATCGACTGCGCCCTCCCCCAACAAGGTGTAACCGCGTTGCACCTCTACCGATACGGCTTGGGCCTGGGCTTGGGGCGTGATTTGGGGCAATGCTAACGGCGCGATCGCCACCCCAAAACTGACCACCGCCAGTAAGGCTCGGCCCGTCAGTGATGATAACGTAGACTGTCGTTCGAAATCGGCATACGCCATGACACTAAATTGACGGTAGGTTGATTACATCACGCTGGGCGTTTTTTGGGATCGGGGAACTTTGAACGGGGGACTTTAAACGGGAACTCTGAGTGAACATTCAAGGCGACGAGGGGATATCAAATTCTGTTTTGAGACGAACCCCAGCAATTGTTTCGCTAAAGTCGTCGAGTTGTTGAACCGTGAACCCAAGGCGCACGTCAGGGGACAGCCGAAAATCGTAAAACAGTTCCCATACATCCGCCACGTCCTCCCCTCGTGCTTCGCGCAAGTCATTGTTGGAGAGCGATCGCCCATAGCCCAAGCCCATGCGATCGCCCCGGCCCAATACATCCAGAAAACTCACGCCACCGCTAAAGGTTTCCCCAGATACATCAGCATCTTGGTTTTCATAGCGACCATACCGCCCAAACAAACCCATATTCAAACTTGGAATAAACAGCTCTGCATTCACCCCAAAGGATTCTTCGCGATCGCTCTCCGCAATCCCCAGGGTGCCATCACTCCGGGTAAACCCAAAAATTTCGTCCGGCCCGTCGTTAGACCCTCCATCGATTGCTGAAATATAGGTGCCTCGAATAATCGCGTTCCCTGCCCGAAAGCCCAGTTCTCCCCCAAACCCGGTTAGATCAAACTCACTGATGCTGCGATCGGAGGAGAAGAGAACGCCCCGTGCCTCTATGTTGTCGGTAACGGAGTAGTTGACCAAAGCTCCGGTGCGTGACCCCAGCCCGTTTGCTGCCAAAGCTGGATTGGTTTGCAGCGTGGGACTGAAGAAGTGGGTCAGCCCATCCTTGGCAAAGCTATTGCGATCAAAATAGGAGGTCAAATCTAAATGCCCCAGTCGCATCCGTAAATTGGGTACCCCACGGGGAGCTAGAGTCAAATGCAGTTCATTAATGTTGGCCCCTTCCAATTCTGAATCCGAAAAAATGCTGCCCTCGCTCACTTCCACCGCTCCGGCCAAGGCAATATCAGGACTGATGGGATAAAAGCCCGACACTCGCGCCCGTCCCGAAAACTCATCGTCGAGTAACACCACCCCACCTTGCAGGGTCAGGGATGCCCCTGTGGAGGAGCGCTGCGGGGCCAATTCAGAGGGCAGCGGCGTGGACAGCGGTGTGGGTACATTGGTTCCTGGTTGTCCCACCGGCAAGTTCGGTTGTCCCAACGGCGTGGGGGCTGGAGGCGGAAGGGCTGGAGCAACAGGGACTGGAATCCCAGGGACCGGAGCGACAGGAATCGGAACCGCAGACACGGGAGCCGCAGATACGGGAGCCGCAGATAAGGGCGCAACAGATAAGGGAATAGTCTGACTTTTGAATTGAGACGGAGGATAGACCGTTCCAGCCCCCGATTGAGACAGAGATGGTGGTGCGTAGGGATTCAATGCGTAGGGGTCATTTCCAGCCCCCGATTGAGACAGAGATGGTGGTGCGTAGGGATTCAATGCGTAGGGGGCGTTTTGAAGAGATGGATTCCCTTGGGCATAGGCGGTTGTGGAAATATACTGACCCAGCCAAGCTTGCACCTCAGGTGGAAGAGCCGTACCATCCGAGATCACCAGAATAATGGGAGCGCTGCCCCCCTGAGGATTGCTGGCGCTAAACGGATTGCCCCAAGTGTTAGCGCTTTCCGTGTCCCATGGTAGCCCCATACCTCCCATGCTGTTCATGGGATCAGCGAGAGTCACGGGACTAGAGGCCGGGGAAAACGGGACCAGGGGCGGAGCCAACGGATCAGGCGCATTGTGTCCGGGTTCCCATGGAGTGCTACTCAATGGCAGACCTTGGAGGGGAACCAGTAAACGGGGTTGGGTGCCGATGGGAGCCGACAGACTGGGGGCTGAGGGCTGAGGGATTGCTAGGGTCGGTGGGGTGGGTGCCGCAATAGCGGGTGCAGCGGGTGCCGTAGGCGATCGCAACGGGCGAAACTCAAAGCGATCAGACGCATCGTAGAGTTGCTTGGGACTGGAGAGGGTTTGGGGAGCAAGTGCGTCAAGCTTGAGCCTGGGTTTGCCAGAAACGTCGGGGGCGATGCTCCAATCGGAGGAAAGTGGCGCGATCGCCACCTCTGAGGCTGGCTGGGGTGTCACGAGGGACAGGTCTGACGATGGGTCAAAGGCCAGAAGGGGAGAGGTCGAGGTCAAGACAATCCCCACAGACCCTAAAGACAGCTTCCACAGCCGCCCCTGATCTAATGTGGAGAAGAGGATGGCAAGGGGTGGAGTTGTGCTTTCGGGATGAGCGGAATGATGATTTTGCATGGTGATAGAACGGCTAACCTTACGCGCACATGGATTGTCCTGACCGGGTAGATTTTTCTGTGATGAAGTCATGATCGATGGGATGATTCACACGATGATCCACGAGTCTCAAAAGTACCCATACTATGAACTAGCAAAAGCGCGATCGCTCCTGCTGCCACAATAAACCCTTTAACTCTGCCGACCGTAGATGGAAACCCTGGCGAAAATAACCTTGTAAACAGATGTGTCATGAGATTGCTAAAAGTCAAGTTCTCACAACATTTCTCTTTGGTTCTCAAGCATAGCGAACTGAGCAGGAGTATAACCTAGATTGAGTCCTTTTTGCTGTCAACTTTTTTCAACTCAACGTTGGGCTTTCATCATGTCCCATCAATCCAGTTGAAACAGCCAAAACACGGTTTGTTGTGATTCCAAAAACGCCATGCTGCAACCCATAAATTTTGAGCTTCACCAGACAAAAGTGGGGCACATTTGCCAGAGATTATGCCTCACCGTCTTGCTTTTGTCGTTGATGCTGGCAGAAGGATGCGCCGCGATTTCCCCACTGACCGATTGGTTGACCAGCCCCATGATTGACTTAACCATTGTGCAAGTGAATAGCACTGGAGGAGAGGGGCGCTATCAGGTCACAGGCCGGACCACCTTGCCGGATCAAACTGAAATCACGGTCTCAGCGATTCGAGCCTTGGAAGCGATTGCCGATGGGACGCCATCCTATTCCATTCTCGATCGCCAAATTGCAGTGGTCAGCAATGGCACTTGGGAGACCCAACTCAACCTGTGGCGGTCTGGCCCCAATCGTCAATATCAAGAACCCTGGCAAATTACCGAGGGATTAACAACTGTCAGGTTTACACCATTGAGCGAGGTCACCTTTGCTGCCGTGCTAGAACCCAAGGACGCAGCCCAGTTTAGAAAAACAGTAGAGAATCAAGATACACCAGCGTTGAGACGGATTGAGCAATACAACGACGATGGTGAATTATACCTCCGGGCGACCAAGACTCAGGCTTTAGCCTTACCCTCTGGTCAGCCATCCTCTGATACCCCTCAACCGTTGGGGTTGTATCAAACGTCTGCCACTGTTGAGCGTGTGAATGTGCAGCCTAGCAGCGATCTCACCCCAGGGATGGGTCCGTCTGGCAGTCGCAGTGATCTCCCACTGTCCTTAGATGCCTACCTGCGGTAAAGTGCCTTACGGTAAGGCTCATTACGGTAAGGCTCATGACGCTGAGCTGACTGGCGTTGAGTATTGTGGCCTCAACCCAACCGACTCGATACTGGATTGGGGAAGATGACCCCGACTCAACCGACTCCATCCCATTAGATTTCTTAGGATGCCTGGAGTTGCTCAACTCGAACCATCATCTTTTGCATCTGTTCCATCAAGTCTTGGAGTTGTGCTTGCTCAGAGGCCCCGCTGGGCTGAGCTGTCGCTGTTTCATGGGTCTGGGTTGGAATGGTGGTAGAGGCTGGAACTGGATTGTTTGGGGCGATCGCCTGCTGGGCGGCACTGTTCTCAACTCCAGGAGTGGACGGAACCGCCACATCACCGGGCTGGCCAAAGGGCTGACGGAACACATTGGACACCACTGCCCCAAATTCAGTTTTCCCTTGGGGAATGGGCGGAGCCGACGCGATTGGGGCCACTTGTTCTAGCGACTCTGAAGGGGTCGGTACACTCTGACCATCTTGGGCTTGAGTGCTGTTTTCAGGCAACCACGTGTCATTCAGCCCTGCAACCGAGAGAGATTGCTGAGAAAATTTGAGTTGTTCAATGAGGTAAGATTGCTGCTGGACGGTCTGCTCTAACGTACCTGCCTTTTCTGTGGTAGACTCTAATTTTGTCGCGCAGCGTCGCCACCCGGCTACAGAGAGACTAACGACCCCTACACCCAAACTCATTACCGTGGCTGCCCCTAGATAAAGAGGGGCCAACTCGCGAACTTCCCCCATCAGCACAGGCTTCTCGTTGACTTGTACCGTAATGGTTTCAGACGTAAACGCAGCCAGAGGAATCGTTACCGCAGAAAACGCAACTCCAGCCAGAACGGTAGATGACATTAGAATTTTGGCTATGCTCATTGGTATCCTCCAGAAATAGCTACTGCAACCCAGATGCACCTCGCAAGATGCACCCCCAACTATGCAACTTAAGGGAACGGGCATGGCTAAACGCTCAGATAAGAGTGCCCGGTCAGTTCTACCTTCATCTCTCGTTACGTTCGCCCGACAGCTTCAATCTATCTGATATTGTTCCTGGATTTGTGTGGCTCTCGTAAAAAGATGGCACGCTAATTTGAAGGCTATATGAAGCCATCGTATAAAAAGACCTTGGTTCTATCTGTAAATTCACACAGAACCGATGTAAGGGGGGCTTGGCTTGAGCTGGGAAGAGCGGCCCTGCCTGGGTTTGAAGCTCTTATCCAACGAGGGGGAAAGCCCCAATGGTGTTGAGTCAGCAGCAGCGATCGCCCAAACCCTCGGTGACTTGAAAAGAATGAGGGAGTTATGTCCAACGTATTTCAGCCCTCTTACGATCGTTTCCGGACAACCTTCAGTTTACGGTTTTAGGTAGGGTACGTGGGAACGCACCACCTAGATTTAGACTAGGCAATGGTGCGTGGGAACGCACCCTAGATTTACTCTTTTGTCAGTCACGGTTTCTTAACAATGGGAAACTGTGACTGAACCCTCGCTAAGCCGCAGGTTTATGGCTGATGTTGTAGTACTGAGTCGGCGCAGCGTAGCCAGCTTCTCCACCCACTTCACTGATAGCACGATTCGTGTCGAAATAGACTTGCCAGTAATGGTCATTGTGGCAGTGGGGCCGCACCGCTAAGACAGTTCCGGCTAGATTAAATTCCAAGATCTCAATTTCTGGTGCGGGGTCAGTCACAATATTGGCGATCGCGCCAACTCGTTCTTGTAATCGGGCGATCGCATCTTGGGGATTTACATCATGGTTGAGTTGAGCGACTAAATCAACCCGGCGGTAGGGATTCCCCGAAAAGTTTTGAATCGTATCGGAAAAGATTGCATTGTTAGCCACAATCGTCTTCACATTGTCAAGGGTGTTAATCGTCGTGACAAACAATCCGATTTCTTCAACCGTGCCTGTAACCCCAGCCGCTGTAATAAAATCCCCCACGACAAAGGGACGGAAAATGATCAGAAATGCGCCAGCGGCAAAGTGGGCTAATAAGCCACTCCAAGCGGCTCCAATGGCAACCCCAGCGGCAGCTAAAATAGCGGCAAATGAGGTGGTTTCAATGCCAAAGAATCCCAGAATGGCCACCACTAAAACGATATTTAAGAGAACCCCAACGGTAGATTTGAGGTAGACCAACAGGGTCGCTTCTACATTACTTTGCTTTAAGGCACGGGTGAGCAACCCCATCGAAAATTTGATCAGCCAGCGGCCAATGAACCACAAAACGATGGCTCCAATGACTTTAAGGCCCACATCAATTAATGTTGTGGATGCATTCGCCAGAATCTGATTAATGACTTCAGGACTCATAACAAATTTTGTCTCCCGTTTCGTTGTTTGAATTGAGATAAATCAATTGCAATCTCGCTCATGAAAATAAATTGCAGTGATTACGATACACCGAATGCGGGGCTTGCCTCTGGTTGCGCAACGATACGATACATAGTGGGAAACCCCTGACCCATCCAACCATCATGAAAAGCGGCGATCGCTTTTCCATCTCGTTGGTTCGTCTCGTTGGCTCATCTCGTGAGACTCCGCCTTTGTCAGAATTCAGGAGCGATCGCGTGCCAAAATTTGCGTGAACCCTTTAAGCTATGGAAGGATAAGCGGCATACCGCAGTGGTGTACACCCTAGTCACCGCCTTGGCAATGGTTTTCCAGCGGCATGAACTAGGCATGAACAGGGGAGTGAGGCAAATGAACATTGGTGTTCCCAAGGAAATCAAGGATCAGGAGTATCGGGTGGGATTAAGTCCCGATAGCGTGGCCGTGCTGACGGGCAAAGGGCATCAGGTCACCGTGGAAATTGGGGCGGGAATCGGGTCGGGCTTTCCAGATGAGGATTATCTTCGGGCAGGGGCGGCGATCGCTCCGGATGCTGATACCATTTGGTCTCAAGATATGGTGGTGAAGGTGAAAGAGCCCTTACCCGCAGAATATGAGTTCCTCCCTCGACCGAAAATTCTGTTCACTTACCTCCACCTAGCGGCGAACCGTCCGTTAACCGAGGTGTTGATCAAATCGGGGACCATGGCGATCGCCTACGAAACCGTCACGGACAAACAGGGACAATTTCCTTTGCTCACCCCCATGAGTATTATTGCTGGGCGGCTGTCAGTGCAGTTTGGTGCCCGGTTGCTGGAGCGACAACAAGGGGGACGAGGCGTATTACTGGGTGGCTGTCCCGGTGTGAAAGCAGGCAATGTGGTGATTCTCGGTGGCGGCGTTGTGGGAACGGAAGCGGCGAAGATGGCCGTGGGCTTGGGGGCCACCGTCACGATTTTTGATATCAGTGTGGAGCGGTTACGATATTTAGAAACCCTGTTTGGCTCACGGGTAAACTTGCTCTATAGCACGGCTCCAGCGATCGCCACCGCTGTTCCCCCTGCTGATTTACTCATCGGCTCCGTCTTAATTCCTGGTAGAAGACCCCCCACCCTCGTCAGCCAGTCCCTCGTGGCCCAAATGAATCCGGGGTCCGTGATCATTGATGTGGCTGTCGATCAAGGAGGCTGCATTGAAACCATTCGGCCCACTTCCCACACCGAACCGACCTATGTGGAATCCGGAGTCTTGCATTATGGCGTGCCCAACATGCCCGGAGCCGTCCCCTGGACCGCCACCCAAGCCTTAAACAACAGCACCCTACCCTATGTGCTAAAACTAGCCGATCAAGGCCAAGCCGCTGTTGAAACCGATCCTGGCCTCGCTCAAGGCTTAAACGTCAACAACCACAAGCTCGTCTATCCTGCTGTTCAAGAAACGTTCCCCGATTTAGCCTAATCCCTGACCCGATCATCCTGGCTACAGAGTCTGATTCACTCATGTCCACTCCTCCCCCACCCTTCACCAGCCAACAGATTAAGGAGCAGGCGATCGCCCTCGGCTTCCACAAAGTCGGCATCGCCCCCACTCCCCCACTCTCCCACTCCCCCACTCCCCTAC
>JBFRWC010000320.1:0-8877 GCA_051439365.1 Leptolyngbyaceae cyanobacterium | reverse complement strand
CCCTGAAACGGAGCAAGAACTCGCGACGCGCCTTTGGCAACCGGAACTAGATGCAGGAACCCTCCAGCAAGATGGGGTGCGAGATTACTACATGGTGCGCCGTACTCTGGACCTATTGCAATTAGCCGCAAGTGCCGGAGTCCCCATTGAGGATCTGCCTACGGTTCTTAGAGCCGGGATGGGGGAAGATGATGGATTGGGGGCCAAGTGGGATGGTATGGGAGCGGTGCTGCAACGGTGGTCTCGTTGGTGTTTGGAACAGGGTCTGCTGACCTATGGCTTGATCTCGGATTTGTACTGGCGGGTGTTGCTGCCCCATCCCACTTACCAGAAGCAGCTTGGCCGCCGCTATCAGGCGGTGTTTGCCGATGATGTGGACGAATATCCGGCGATCGCCCACACGCTCTTCTCCACTCTGATCGATCGGGGCATTGCCGCTGTTTTTACCTTTAACCCTGATGGTGGCATTCGGCGGGGATTGGGCGCTGACCCGGATGACCTGGCTCAGTTAGCGACCCGATGCGAAGTAGATTCCCTTCACCGCCCACACCCCACACCCGATCCCGCGCAGGATTCTGGGCTAAATCTGGGAACGGTCGGGGATGTGCTGTGGCGAGGAATCAGTGAACCGTTTGTGGTGACGGAGATTCCAGCGTCGATTCAAGCGATTCAAACGGTGTCACGGGCGGAGTTGTTACGGCAGGTGGCTGAGGTGATTCACCACCACATCACTGCTGCCACGATCGCACCTCAAGACATTGCCATCGTGGGGCCAGGAGTAGATGCGATCGCCCGTTATGCCTTGCGGGAAATGCTGGGGGCAAGGGGCATTGGGGTGGAATCGTTAAATGAGCAAAGAGCGATCGCCAGTTCTGCCCTGGTTCGTGCCCTGCTCACCTTGATGGGACTGGTTTACCCCGGCCTAGGTCGCTTAATTCGGGGCGAAGATGTGGCTGAATGTTTGGTGATTCTGAGCCAGCGACCGGACATGGCCACCGTGACTGGAGAGGCGATCGCCCCCCGCATTGATCCCGTCCGGGCTGGACTCATTGTGGACCATTGCTTTGAGCCTGATCCCCTCCATCCCAAGCTCCTACCCGTTGAATCCTTCCCTCGCTGGGACCGCCTCGGCTACCAAGGCACCCAAACCTACAGTGATATTCGCCAGTGGCTCCAAACCCAACAACAGCAGCAACAGCAGCGACTCTTACCCAACCCCGTTGCCCTGCTGGATCGAGCCATTCAATATTTTCTCGCCGGAGGCAGTCACTTGCCCTATGATCGCCTCGCCATCCTGCGGGAACTGATGGAAACGGCTCAACATTACTGGGAAGTGGATGCCCGCTTACGTCAAGGCAATCCCGTTGCCAGTCAAGAACCCATGTCGGCCACCGTCGGACGCTTTATCCAACTGCTGCGCGATGGCACCATCACTGCTGACCCTTACCCCACTCGTGCCGTGGGCCAATCCACTACTGCCGTCACCCTCGCCACCCTGTTTCAATACCGTGCCGCCCGCTTGCACCACCGTTGGCAGTTTTGGCTCGATGCTGGATCACCGTTGTGGCTGACTGGAGGTGATCCCCTCTTTGGTGCGCCACTGCTGTTACGAAACTGGCCAGGAAAATTGTGGACCGAGGCGGAAGCCCAACAAGCGAGAGCACAGCGCCTCCGCCGTAACTTAATTGATTTGTTGGGGCGAACTACCGAGCGGGTTTACCTTTGCCACAGTGACTTGGCTACAGGAGGCTATGAGCAGGCGGGGCCGATGATCCCCGTGATTGACCGCACCACCGCCGTTCCCGATCTCTCAGAATAATTGGAGTGATGTTGAAAGGAGGGGTCTGGTCAAGGGTCATGAGGCAATCGTCACGCGGTTGCGTCCGGTCTGCTTACTCACATACATGGCTTCATCAGCACGTTCAACGATTGAGCCATTGGTATCATTGAGTCGGGCGATCGCGCCGCCCACCGACACCGTAACCCGTAATATTTGATCGTCCACCTCGATCCAACTGTTTTCTACGAAGCAACGAATGCGCTCCGCCACCTGCTGAATCACTGGACCATTGACATTGGGCAGAATAATCGCAAACTCCTCCCCACCCCACCGACTGGCCACATCAACGCCGCGCACTGCATTGGCTGCAGTCTGGGCCACCATCATCAGAACGCGATCGCCCACCTGATGACCATAGGTATCGTTAAATTGCTTAAACCGATCGATATCGAGAAATAGAACCCCAAAGGGAATTTGATAGCAGTGGTATTCGTACAAGCGCCGTTCCAGATAAAAGTCACAAAGTTTTCGATTGCCAATATTGGTGAGCGAGTCTGTATATACTTCCTTCTCTAGTGCTTCCAACTTAGCCAGAGTATTAAGCTTTTGGGAATTATCTGAAAAAATTTCCACTGCCCCAACAATCTTGCCTGTTTCGTCTGAGATGGGGGAAACTCGCACCGATACGGGCACTCGATGTCCATTTTTGTGATGTAAAAAGACATCTGCATCGCGGATTTGGCCATTTTTGAGGGTTTGCGCCAAGGGACAACCTTTGAGGCAAAGGGCATTCCCTTTGGTATCAATGTGCCGCAAAATGTTGTCCGAGCAGCAATGTCCTATCACTTCCTCTTTAGAGTAACCAGTAATCTCTTCCGCCCCGCGATTCCAAACAGTGATTCGACGGTGTAAGTCAACGTAGTAAATCCCCTCATGCAAGTTTTCAATTAACTGGTAATAGAACCCATCATCCGCCATGATTTCCTCCTGCCTAGACGCTGGCACTCAACACAACTTAATCAGTGGAAAAAACTGATAAGCTAAAACGATTCTAGTTTGCGTATTTTGGTGGCTGAACCCCACCAGCGGCGAGGTTCAGCCACGCAAATTAAATGGCAACCCGCTTATCAGTGAGAGAAATAGATATCTAACTATTAGAATTCCCCTTAATGCCAATACCAACGCGAAAGCGAGACGAACTTTTACAAAAGAGTTCTTGACAAGAAAATTTACAAGACAATGCAAACAAATACTTAAGAAATAAGGAGTTAATGAGTGGGTGATGATAGCGATCGCAGCAGATCTAAGTGTTTGTTGATTGGGGCGATCGTGTTAGCAACAATCATGCCGCTTGTGGCTACCGCAGGTAGTCCGATCCCCGGAAAGGTAGAATCCCCACAGCACCAAAACCCTGGTAGCGGCGTGTTTGGCCCAGGGAATAGCTGTGCCCCAGCCCGGAAGGCAGGACCATAGGTGCCTTGATGCCGTCGCAAAAATCGCTCGTGGGTGAGGGGGGTGCCTACCAAGTTCACCCAACAGCGCGATCGCACATCCGGAATCACCCGCTCCAGGGCTTGCCACATCACCTCAGCCCGTTGTTTTTTCAGCGTTTCATACACGGCACTTTGTCGATCCACTCCTTGCCACAGATCATAGGGTTCGTTGCCGGGAGTATAGACATGAAGAGTATGGCAACCTGCAGGAGCTAGAGACGGATCGAGCAACGATGGGATCGAGATTAACACAACATTCTGGGGCGCATCGATCCCCAGATCCCAGTCATTGACGACGATGTAATGACACGCTAGGTTATCCGGCAGGTGGGTGGCATCAATCCCCAAGTGGAGATGCATAAAGCTGGCACACTGGGGCGTGGCCTGCCGGGTTTGGATAAAACTGGGAGGCATGACTCCCGCTGGTAATAATTTGAGGGTGTCCCAAATTGACGCATTGGCAATGACCGCTTCCCTCGCCCGTAATTCCCGACCGTCAGCCAGTCGGACTCCGGTGGCCCGTCCCCCAGCAACCGTGACTTGTTCCACATGGGCGTTGAGGAGAAGCTGACCCCCCTGCTGAGTCAAGCCTCGCACGAGGGCATCCACCAAGGCTCCACTCCCGCCAATGGGATAATCGAGCGTGACATCGGGTCGATACCACTCCCCAAACATAAAGGCTATTTCAGCGGCTAGGGTGCCATCGGCGGGTAGACCCGACAACAGAAAACAAAGCAGATCCAGCCAATTGCGGACAAAGGGATCGGTAACCACCGATTCCATCAGGGTGCTAAACGGTCCAGTGAGCCGTGCCATTTGCAGGGCATGGGGTGCCATTTGGGGCAGAAAAGAACCGACGCTGAGAAGGGCCGCTAAATCAAGGCGCATGGCGGCAGGAGGGAGGGCGATCGCCGCCTTTTTCAAAGGTTCCATCACCCGCTGCAACCTTTGCCACTCCGCCACCGCCTGGGAACCCCGGAGCCGTTGCAAGACATCACAAAACTGCATGGCCCCCACCTGGGTATCAAAATCCCCCTCTGGCAACCGGCAGCCCCATGTATCGTAGGTGGCCCACTCCAAATCCACCCCAATGGCATCCATCACCTGGCGCAGCGGATTTGTCGATGGACGATAGGACAACCCGGAGTAGAGCGATGGACCCGAGTCAAACGTAAACCCTTGACGTTTGAACCCATGGGCCGCTCCACCAGGGAGCGAATGGCTCTCGCACACCGTGACCTCAAACCCATACTTAGCCAGTAGCGCCGAGCAGCACAGACCGCCAACACCGCTCCCAATCACAACAATGTCCGTCGTTTCAGCCCGTGCCATAGTTGTTCGTCTCCTGCGTTGCCACAGAATATAGTGTAGGCTGACTCATCCACTTAGCGTGAGCATCTCGCACATTAGCGTGAGCGTCTCGCACATTAGCGTGAGCGTCTCGCACAGGTTGTGGATAAGAGTCCCGCCTTGTAAGGCTGGGTTTATTTAGTCTACAGACTACTAGTATGATGAACTCACCATCAAATAATTCAGATGATGAAGTTGTCCGCAGCACTTAACCACCAGTAAGGATTATGTATTATCTTTGTGTGCCGGGGTTGGGCTATATCCACAAACGTTGGCGGTCTGACGAACCCCGATTTTGCCGGGATGTCACTAAGGCGAGGGGGTGGAAACTGTCCGCATCAGCCATCCAGTTTAGTGAAAGAGAGCTGGCGAAACGGGTTCACATTTCTTGGGAGTTGTGGCAAGAGGTGGATGACGAGTTAATTCCTCTTATTCGCCCTCGGGGGTAAAGACAATATGGCACCAGACCCATCTAATCCAGACTCATCTAATGACGAGACTCGGCCTGACTTCACAGACTCACCTGATGAGGTTGACCGTGACACGGAAGTCATGGGCTGGAACCACCTCTCCCGCTTGGGCAACTACGCG
This sequence comes from Leptolyngbyaceae cyanobacterium, assembly GCA_051439365.1. Lineage (GTDB taxonomy): Bacteria > Cyanobacteriota > Cyanobacteriia > CAKZMO01 > CAKZMO01 > JAAHGY01. Next base: position 3,663 of record JBFRWC010000320.1, on the reverse strand, counting down.
ATTCAGCAAGGACTCATCATCGGCCACGGTTTTTACAAGGGCCAATATGAGATTCTCAAACCGGGCGAAGCTCTAGTGATGTCTCCGGATGAAGCCTTGGGGTATTTACAGCAACTGATTCGTGAGGCTGAGAATAACGCCTAGGAGCTAGCCTTTAAAGGTTCCCCATCCAGGAGTTCAATTTGACCAGATTCTCGAACACAGCAGAGTTTCCAGCGCTGATTCGTCACCTTACCAGGAAGAAATCCCATAATCATGAGGTATTCTTCCTTCTCCCCACGTCTGACTCGAACCAGTAATTCTCCATTGCGTTGGCTGACGATCAGCGCTTCCACTTCAAACTCCCCTTCTTGTTCCCAAGGCATCAGCGTCCGTTCGCCTGATGCGGGGCTAGTGCGTAAAATTGCACGAATATTGTCAGATTCGGGTTTGCGAGGGACCATAATTTTTTTGACGGCTAATTTTGAGGAGACCATTGTCTGACCATGACGGTACGACACCACCATAGTGATAGTATCACTTCCGGCAGAAGTAAAGATGTGTTCTAGCTTTCTTCATCTTTTTTACTTCCACATGCTTTCTAAGCTGATTGCCATTTAATTTGCGGGGCTGAACCCCGCCAGCGGCGGGGTTCAGCCGCCAAAATACGCAAACTAAAATCGTTTTAGCTTACTATGGCTTCAGGTATGGCTTGAGGCACTCACGTAGGGGCGTTGGATTTAGGGCTGAGGGAGCTGCTGCATAAAGGCGATCGCCCTCTCTTGCAACACTCCCCACTGCTGCTGCTCAACCAAGTGAGGAGGAAAGAGGTGACTGGACAGGCCCACGGCGATCGCCCCCGCTTTCAGAAATGCCTCTGCATTCTCCAGTGTTACCCCGCCAGTCGGAATCAGGGGAATATGACCCAAGGGTTGCCGTAAGCAATTGAGATAATCGACTCCGCCCATTGTTTTGATGGGAAAGACTTTGACAGTGGTGGCCCCTGCTTGCCAAGCGGCCATGATTTCTGTGGGAGAGAGGGCACCGGGAATCAGCGGCATATGATGGAGATGCCCTAGGTGGATAAGACTTGCATCGGTGTGAGGACTGAAGGCAAATTGGGCACCCGCAGCGATCGCCCTCTCTAAATCCACCGCCGACAAAATCGTGCCCGTACCAATCACGCAATCGGGATAGGTGTGAGTCAGGTGATTCATGAGCGGGGCCGCGTGGTCGTTGTTCCAAATCACTTCAATCAGTTTCATCCCTGCCTGAATGGCCACCGTTGCCATGTGACCCGCCGTCACCCCATCGGTAGCCCGGATAATGGCGATCGCTCGGTGTCTCTTTAGTAGTGCAATCCATTGGGCTGGGGTCATGGGCGATCGCTCGGCGTTAGGGTGATCTCGTGGCCGAGATATCATTCTACGACCCAATTTCATGTGTGCATATGGTGAGGGGCGATCGCGTCTCTACATCAGCCTTTTCGGCGATTGATCCCCCGATTGATCGCCTTGAGGGCAACCCATTGCAAAACCCAATGATCCCCACCCACAATCCAACTAAATTGGCTTTGCCCATCCCTCGAATTGCTGCTAGACTTGAGTGGGAAATAGGTAAGTTTCCCATTGACAGCGAGTGACGACAGGTCGATAAAGGCTTCAAGCCACCCGACTGTTATTAGTGTGTTAGGTGTGAGGAAAAAGCACAATGTTATCTAAAAGTTTTGTGAAAGCTTTGATGGTAGCACCCGCCGTATTGGGCGCTACTGTAATCGCTTCCGAGGCTGTTGCCCAGGAAGCCACGTCCGTAGATTCTCTAGCTCAGATCAACGAGTACAGCCTTGAAGGTCAGTCTTCCAGCTTGCCTCAGGTGACTTCTGTGTCTCAGTTGTCTGATGTCCAGCCCACTGACTGGGCCTTCCAAGCACTTCAGTCCTTGGTTGAGCGCTACGGTTGTATCGCAGGTTATCCCAACGGAACCTACCGTGGTAACCGGGCCATGACTCGTTATGAGTTCGCTGCGGGTTTGAACGCTTGTTTGGACCGAATCAACGAATTGATCGCTGCGGGTTTGGCTGACAAAGTCAGCCGGGAAGACTTGGCAGTGCTTCAGCGCCTTCAAGAAGAGTTTGCGGCTGAATTGGCGACTTTGCGAGGTCGGGTTGATGCCCTAGAAGCTCGTGTTGCTGAATTGGAAGATAACCAGTTCTCTACAACGACTAAGCTAGGTGGTGAGGTCATCTTCGCCAACCAAATTGGCATCGATGAAGATAACTCTCTTGGTGGTGCAACTGAGGCTACTTTTGGCTATCGGGTTCGTCTAAACTTGAATACTAGCTTCACTGGTGATGACTTGTTGCGAACTCGCTTGCAAGCTCGCGACATCAACACCGTTAGCAGCGACACCTATGGTCTGTCCTATGGTGGCAGCAATGGTGGCGACTTCACGCTGGATGACTTGTTCTACACTTTCCCCGTTGGTTCCGCTCAGGTTTTGATTGGTGCGAACAGTATCGGTTGCGATGACTATGTCGCTAGCACCATTTCTCCACTGGATAGCTCCAGCAGCGGTTCCACCTCTGATTTCGGTTTCCCTCCCCAGTACGGCATGGGTTGTACTGGAACTGCGGGTGCCGGCTTGCTCTTCCAAATTGCGGATGGAATCAGCCTTGACTTGGGTTACTCTGCTGAGGATGCGTCCTCTCCCACGGCTGGGGAAGGTTTGTTCAACGGTGACTACGGCGCGATCGCCCAGTTGACTGCCCTTGACCTGTTTGGTGTTTTGGATTGGGCCTTCACCTATGTGCATGGTTACGATGATGGTGGCTTCTCGGATGCACCCTTCACTTTGGCCAGCGCCTCTGTCATTGCGAACACCTACGGTTCTCAAGCGAACTTTAAGTTTGACTGGCTTGAGCTTGGTGGTGGTGTTTCATACACTAACTATGATGGCCCAGGGGCTAGCCCAGAAGAATGGTCCTACCAGTTCACCGCTGCCATTAATGATGTCGGGTTTGAAGGGAGCCAAGTGGGTATCTTGACGGGTGCGCTTCCTTGGGATGATGCCGTAGAGGATCAGTCCTGGTTGACTGAACTGTACTACAAGGTTCAGCTCACTGACAACATCTCCATCACACCTGCCATCGTCTGGATTGACAGCCCTGGTAACGACGATAGCAACGATGATTCCTGGGTTGGTAATCTTCGGACGACCTTCAGCTTCTAGGGATAGCTTTCACACAAGTCTCAATTTGACCGTGATTTAACTTGAGATAAAACTGAGTATCCAAGCTTCTATATCAGGGGCTTGGATATTTTTTGCCTTATTCCTGCCACTCCTGGTCCCTGTTGCTCTGTCTCCGGCAGGGTAACCGCCCGGAGCCTCTGGCTCCCAGAATTGTCCAGGTTTTCTCTGGGTCGGTGAGCCAATGCGCTGATTGACTGACAAAACTGCCTAGAACCTTGTCCCTGCCTTGGGTCAGGAGACCTGACCCCTACATTGTCCCAATCCCTTGTAGGGGAGCGGTTTCCGCGCCCAAGCCCCGATTTTTGTCAGTCAACCAGGCCAATGGGTTAGGGTTTGGTTGTGCCGCTAACTTTAGAACCCCGGCTTCTCCAAGAAGCCGGGGTTCTAGCCTAAAACTCCTATTAGTGTATGTTGGCGGAGGGCGATCGCTCCCTT
>JBFRWC010000319.1:0-5193 GCA_051439365.1 Leptolyngbyaceae cyanobacterium | reverse complement strand
GTTTGCAAGAGTGACCCTCAAATTAACAATAGTTGACGAAATCAGCAGCGATGCGTACCATGACAACCTGAAAACATGTGTAAAGATGGCATTGATTATTTCTCCTTTGCCTCATATGATCAAGTCTATCGTCCGCACCACGATCTCAATCCTTAGTGCTTGGGTTGAGATTTCTACAACACTCCAGGTCCCTTATGCTTCCTTCAAAAATCACGGAGTTTGAGCTATGGTTAGGAAGATCCAGAGGGGAGATAAGTTGCCCACTGTCAATAACCTCTAACTTGTTTGAGGCGAGTTACAAGTGTAACTTAGTCAGCTATGACCAAAGATCGGATTCACGAGCTTTCAGAAGCCCTCAAAATATCTGAGCGACGACGACAGGAAACCCAGCGCTTATCTGGGGTCGGATTCTGGGAGCTTAATCACAAAACTGGCTCTCTCTACTGGTCAGAAGAGATTTATGACATTTACGAGCTAGATAGTAACGCTCAGCAACCAAACTACGAACTTTTCTTAAGTCTGATTTACGACGAGGACCGCACCCTTGTCCACCAAACCTACCAAGATTCCGTTCAATTCAAAACAGAATATCGGCTGAGGTATCGGGTCAAGGCGGCAACCTCAGTGAAATGGATAGAGGCAGTGGGAGTGACTCTATACGATGCCCAAGGACTCCCAGACCGATCGATTGGGACGGCACACGATATTACTGAGATTATTGCGGCCCAACAGCAAATCGAGCGGTTGGCCTATCATGATGCGCTAACCGACCTACCCAATCGCCAGCTCTTTGCCGATCGATTGGAACAGGCTTTGTCGTTGGGCCAATACTCGAAAAAATTGTTAGCCATTTGTTACCTTGACCTAGATGGGTTTAAACCGATCAACGATCGCTTTGGTCATAGTATTGGCGATCGCCTATTGATTGAGTTTTCCGAGCGTTTACAACGTTTTCTCCGTAAAGAAGATACCGTCGCCCGCATTGGCGGAGACGAGTTTGTTGTCCTGCTCAATGGGCTAGATAATATCATTCAATGTGAAGAGATCCTTGATCGACTATTGAAGAAAATTTCCCAACCGTTTGAGATTGAAGCACTCCGTTTATACGTTTCTGCCAGCATCGGGGTGACCTTGTATCCCCAAGATGAAAGCGATCCAGATACGCTATTACGTCACGCCGATCAAGCCATGTATCGTGCGAAGGAAAGTGGTCGGAATACCTTTAGTTTATTCAATCCTATTCAAGATATCAAAGTACAAGCCTTTCGCAAGGCGATCGCCGAATTTGATCAGGCATTGCAACAGTCACAGCTCGTTTTACACTATCAGCCCCGGATTGATCTGCGTACTGGCGCATTGGTTGGCGTAGAGGCATTAGTCCGTTGGCAGCACCCTGAAAAAGGCTTGTTATATCCCGGCGAGTTCTTGCCAACCATTGAGAATACTCCATTGGAAATCGCGCTCGACGAGTGGGTATTGAAGACCGCTTTTGATCAGCATATGCAATGGCGGAATCAGGGTCTCAAAACGTCTGTCAGCGTTAACCTGAGTCCTCGCCACATCGAACAAGGATCCTTCCCGCAATACCTGAATCAATTGCTCACGTCTTACCCCAAAGACATGCCTCAATACCTGGAATTCGAGATCCTGGAGACCAGCGCCATTGGCGATACAGCCCATGTGGCAGAAATTATGAATGATTGTGTCAAGCGTGGTGTGCAGTTCTCGTTGGATGACTTTGGCACGGGTTACTCTTCACTGACCTATTTCAATCGCCTCCCCATCAACATCCTCAAAATCGACCAAAACTTTGTCCGCCAAATGTTGGTGGATACTCAGGCCCAGTATATTGTCGAGGGTGTATTGAAACTAGCAGAAGCGCTCAATCGCCCCGTAGTGGCAGAAGGTGTAGAGAATATCGAACTTGGATTGATGTTGGCACAATTGGGGTGCCAGTATGCCCAGGGCTATGGCATTGCCAAGCCAATGCCTGAAACCTCAGTCCTGGCCTGGGCCTCAGGATGGCGAAGTGAAGATCTATGGCATGGTCTTTACGCCGAAGTGCAAGATCAAGAGATTCACTATGATCTCTATGTTGCGATCTACAGCCATCGTCGGTGGATGCAAGTATTAGAGGCATACCTAAAATCAAACCTAACATCGGCCAGCCCCGCTCTAGAATTGAGCGCTTGTCAGTTTTCCCTTTGGTATGACGGCATCGGAGCCAGTCGTTATGGCAAACGTCCGACCTATTCCCTAATTCGGGCGCAGCATGATCAGGCTCAGCAGCTTGCCAAAGAGATAGTAGACTTGGCGAGAACAGGAGCTGGGCCGCAGGCAATAGACCGGATGGAGGAATTAACCTCTGTGGGCAACCAGTTGATTAAGATGCTAACAGATTTGTCGATCGAATGATTGGGAGTCAAACTGTCAGCAAGATGGCGATCGCCAACGCAGAAATAACTTTTCCAGTTCTACCCAAACAAAAATGAGGCTGCTAAAGCCCAGGCAAATTCCGAGTTCAAACCAACTTAAGGGATGGGTGCCAAAAAAGACTTGCAAGGGGGGCACGTAGATCAACAGTAATTGCAGGGCGGTGGTAAGGACAACGGACCCCAGTAAGTAAGGGTTGCTGAAGGGATTCATCTCGATGGTGAGGCGAGTGTCGGAGCGGACGGCGATCGCGTGTCCCATTTGGGCCAGACAGAGGGAGGTAAACACCATCGTTTTCCATCGATTGGGATCGGCCCCAGTGGCGACCGTATTGCTTTGGGCATAGTCATAGGCCCAGAGCATTAACAAAATCGTGAAAATGCCAAAGACAATGCCGATGCGAATCATGTAGCTGCCCAGTCCTCTGGCAAAGATGGATTCATTGGGGGGATGGGGTGGGCGGTTCATGGTGTTGGGTTCGGCGGGTTCTACCGCGAGGGCGAGGGCGGGTACGCCGTCTGTGACTAAGTTCATCCACAAGATTTGCAGCGGGGTGAGGGGAACACCACCTAATGGCAATAGAATGGGAGAGGCAGCGATGGTAATGACTTCGCCGATGTTGGACCCCAGGATGTATTTAACGAATCGGCGAATATTGTCATAGACCACCCGCCCTTCTTCGGTGGCGGCGACAATGCTGGCAAAGTTGTCGTCTAGCAGCACCATGTCACTGGCCTCCTTACTCACGTCTGTTCCCGTGATGCCCATGGCAATACCGATGTTGGCTTGTTTGAGGGCAGGAGCGTCGTTGACCCCATCTCCGGTCATGGCGATAATGCCGCCCTGCTGCTGCAAGGTTTTGACAATACGGAGTTTGTGTTCGGGGGCAACTCTGGCGTAGACGTTGACCTGGTGGACTTTGGCAGCGAGATCGGTGTCGCTCAACGTGGCTAACTCCTGGCCTCGGAGAACGGGAGCCGTGTCATCGGCAATGCCTAAATCCGTGGCGATCGCCCTCGCTGTCAACGGATGGTCCCCCGTAATCATCACCGGACGAATCCCTGCTTTCCGGCAGAGTTTGACAGCCTGCCGTACCTCTGGCCGGGGCGCATCCAGCATTCCTACCAAGCCGACCCAGACCAATTGGGTTTCAGCAGTTTCTAGGGGATCAGGGAGGTGATCCAACCAACGATAGGCCAATCCTAAGACTCGCAATCCGTCTTGAGCCATGTGGTTATTGTGGGCCAGGATGCGATCGCGCTCCTTCTCCGTCAACAGTTGTGGTCCCTTAGCCGACAACCAGTGACGACAGCACCCCAACACCAGTTCAGGTGACCCTTTCATTCCCATTAATAATCGGCCTTCGGATTGGGCAAAAATATTGGTCAGCACCACCGCCCCATTTTGGGCAACTTCCTCCTTAGGTTGAAGATTGACCACCACCGTCATCCGCTTCCGCTCTGAGGAAAACGGCACTTCCCCCACCCGTGGCAACTCCTGATTCCAAGCTAACGGATCGACCCCACCCTTCGCTGCCAAAGTCAGCAATGCTCCCTCCGTCGGATCACCCACGATCGCCCACTCACCCTGCTCCTTTTGCAACGCCGCATCGTTACACAGGGCACAGAGCAGTAATAAGGGTTGAAGCAGCGCGATCGCCCCCGGCTCTACTGTCCGCTCCACCAACGTCTGCGGTAGCTTTTGGGAATCTCCCCCCACTCTCCCACTCCCCCACTCCTCCACTCCTCCACTCTCCCATTCTCCCACTCTCCCACTCTCCCACTCCCCCACTCCATACGTGTAAAACTCACCCGTTGGCGCATAGCCTTCTCCCGTTATCCGAAATTCCTGGTTGGCGACGTAGACTGACTGCGCCACCATCTTGTTTTGGGTAAGAGTGCCTGTCTTGTCAGAGCAAATGGTGGTGACAGACCCTAAGGTCTCCACCGCTGGTAGCTTGCGGATCAGGGCATGGCGACGCACCATCCGCTGGGTGCCCAAGGCCAGGGTCACGGTAATCACCGCCGGTAAGCCTTCGGGCACCACCGCCACCGCCATACTGAGGGAGACTTCCAGCAATTCCTGAAAGTGGCTGAAGCCAGACTGGACCATGCCGATACCAATCACCAACACCACCAGGGCCAGGGAACCAAACACCAAGCGAGTCCCTAGTTGGTCCATCCGCTTTTGCAGCGGCGTTGGCTCAGTTTCTACTCCCTGCAATAGTTCAGCAATGCGGCCCAGTTCCGTGTGGTTTCCAGTACAGACAACGATGGCTTTGCCCCGTCCCTGTACCACTTCCGTCCCCTGGAAAATGAGATTGAGGCGATCGCCCAACACCGTCTCGGCTGGCAACGTCTTCTCAGCCACCTTACTGACCACCTGGGCTTCCCCCGTCAGCGCCGCCTCCTGCACCTGTAAATTGGCCACTTCAATCAGCCGCGCATCTGCCGCCACCTGCATTCCTGATTCCAGTAGGAGAATATCACCGGGCACCAAGTCTGTAGACTGAATATCGGCCATCTGGCCATCCCGCACCACTCGCACTTGAGGCGAAGCCATCCGCTTCAGGGCCGCCAGGGATTTTTCCGCCCGACTTTCCTGCATGTAACCTAAGGCCGCATTGATGCCCACGATCACAAAAATGGCGATCGCATCTTTGGGAAATGCTCCCCCAGCAAAATCCAGCGCCGCTGACACCATCGCCACTGCAATCAACATCAGCAGCATGACATCTTCAAACTGTTCTTTCAGAATGTC
>JBFRWC010000318.1:0-11924 GCA_051439365.1 Leptolyngbyaceae cyanobacterium | reverse complement strand
CTTCGTGGTCGATGCCAACCGCTGCATTGCCTACCACACGATCGAAAATCGAGCTGAGACTTTGCCGGAAGCGATCGCACCCCACTTAAACGGCTGGGTTGCCGGATGCGACATTTGCCAGGATGTGTGTCCCTGGAATCAGCGCTTTGCCCAGGAAACCGATGTGCCTGATTTTCAGCCCTACCCGGATAATGTGGCCCCACTGCTGACAGATTTAGCCACGATTTCCGAAGAGGAGTACCAGCGACGGTTCCCTGCCTCAGCCTTCCGGCGGATTAAGCCTGCCATGCTGCGCCGCAATGCCCATGCGAATAGGCTGGGCAAGTAGGCAATGTAAGGCTAGGTGTACAGTGACACACTATTGGTCGTCGGGCCAAATTAATGTTGTCGAGCCAAAGGGCCTTCAGTAAATTGATGGGTTAAGCGTCGGGTCCCAAGCCTCATAGCAATCTCGTGTAATCCGGCAAGCGTTGGTCCAATTGCACAATTGAGAAGGAATAGGGTAGGCTGACGCTATTCCTTACACAGGATTAGTCTACATACTTCTTCACGTTCTCCCCCCTTCCATGCCCATTACCCTGACTGGCCTTTACATCTACCCCATCAAATCTGCTGCTGGGATCTCCCTGTCTACAGCGACAGTGGAACCACGAGGCTTAGAGTACGATCGCCGCTGGATGGTGGTGAATCCCAATGGCAAGTTTATGACCCAGCGCAAGTTTCCCCAGATGGCTCGGATTCAGGTGGAGTTGGGCGATCGCGATCTCCGCATTTCTGCCCCAGGAATGCAGGACTTGCTCGTCCCCTTACAATCCTATAGTTCGGGTGAGCGAGTGATGGTTGAGGTGTGGGGCGATCGCTGTGAGGCCATTCCAGTCAGTCCAAGCAGTCAGTCTTGGTTTAGTCAGGTCTTAGAGACAGAATGCCAATTGGTGTATATGCCCGATGGGAGCGATCGCCCCACGGATCATGGCAAATTTGGCCCAGAACAGCAGGTGAGTTTTGCCGATGCCTACCCCTTTTTACTGATTTCTGAGGCATCCCTGGCGGACTTAAATGAAAAGCTGGAGACTCCGGTACCCATGAATCGATTTCGGCCCAATCTAGTGGTGTCGGGCTGCGAAGCCTTTGCCGAAGACCAGTGGGATGTGATTCAAATCGGCGATCTTTCCTTTAATGTTGCCAAAGCTTGTTCTCGCTGTAGCGTCCCCACGGTGGATCAGGCAACGGGAATTCGGGGCAAGGAACCGATCAAAACCTTGGCTACCTATCGCAACTGGGATGGAAAGATTTGGTTTGGCCAGAACCTGGTGCAAATTGGGAATGAAACTGGAGAGAAGCAAGAGGGAAAGTTACAGGTGGGCGATCGCGTTACCCTCCTATCTTAGTTTTGATGTAATGGTTCAACGTTCCGAATGATTCCCATTATCTTTGAACCCAATCAAGCTGGACCGGTCTTGGGCTGGACTTCAGCGATCGCTGCTTATGGGGCTTTTATCATTCCTAGAATTTTTGCTACCCAAATTTAAGGCTGGCCATCCTGAATATGCGCTCTATGGTATTACGCTATATTATCTCAGCTGCCTAATGATGAATTGGTGGTTTTATGCTAGAAAAATCAGGTTTTGATAGTGCTTGCCTTTTTCGCTGTAGAAATTCGCCCTCAAGATTCTGACCTACTGAGAGGTGCTATTCAAGAAACTGAAAAATTAGCAAATATGTTGCGATAAAATCTGCTGATTGCTACTCTCAATGGCCTCACGAGGGGAGAGTGCGATCGCCCCCCCTCAACTAAGCTCCCTCTGCTGTAAATAGGGCAACGCCAAATAAAACCCAGCAATCGTTTTGCCATCGATTTCATCACCTTGGCGAATCGCGGTCTCCAACTCCTGGGCCGTCATCAATACCACCTCAATGTCCTCATCCTCATCTTGGGCCGGGGGAGCCTCAAGTTTTTCTAAATCCTGGGCTAGATAGGCATAAATCACCTCATCGGAATAACCGGGCGCTAGGAAAAATTGGCCCAGGGTTTTCCACTGGTGGGCACGATAACCCGTTTCTTCCTCCAATTCTCGCCGAATGGTGATGGCAGGTTCCTCATTCATCTCCACGGTTCCTGCGGGAAACTCCAACAGACGACCTTGGGCCACAAAGCGATATTGCCGTACCAGCACAAACTGGCCATTTGCCGTGATCGGTACCGCCATTGCTCCGCCGGGATGGCGCACACAGTCCCAATCCCCCACGGCTCCATTGGGTAAGCGCAGACGAGAGACTTCGTAGTTGAATTTGCGGCCTTTGTAGAATAGCTTCTGTTCCAGCCGTTCCGGCGGCTCTTGTCCGATGGTCATTGCTCAGCACCCCCCAAGTTTGCAATCGTCCCTGGCAAAAATCTGTTGTCAATCTTTCGATACAATAACTGGGTTGGTGCTTAATGGGAATAGTGGCGATGGTTTAGACCATTTGTTCAACCGCAGTCCCGGCCAACAGCCTATTGTAGAAATAGGACGCATCCCAGTTCATTCACAAAATCGCAATTGACATGAAAGATGGTTCTGGACGGCGGCGTAAGGCTGCGGCAACACTCACTGTAGTTTGGAGCAGCACCGTGGCGCTCCATTTAATCCCAGGGGGAACCTGGGTGGTATTTGGCCTCACGGCCATGATTGGAGTCCATGTGTTGCGGGTGCTGCTAGCCCGTCCTCGATCGCTCCCAGAACCCCTATCGTTGGCTGATGGCACTGATTCTAGCACTTGGCCTTACGTCTCTATTTTGGTGGCGGCTAAAAATGAAGAGGCGGTGATCCAAAGACTGGTGGAGAACTTGTGCAGTCTAGATTATCCTAGCGATCGCTACGATGTCTGGATGATTGACGACAGCAGCACCGATGACACACCCAAGATTCTCAAAGCACTGGCCAATGGCCATGAAAATTTGAATATCATTTGTCGCCCCCCAGGGGCTGGAGGGGGCAAGTCCGGTGCCCTCAACCAAGTCTGGACCCTGACTCAAGGGGATGTGATTGTGGTCTTTGATGCCGATGCCCAAGTGCCCAAGGATCTACTCTGCCACGTTGTCCCCCTGTTTGACCGGGAAACGGTGGGGGCGGTGCAGGTGCGGAAGGCGATCGCCAACTCCACCACCAATTTTTGGACCCAGGGTCAAACCTCGGAAATGCTGCTGGATGCCTATATCCAAGAACAGCGCATTGCCATCGGGGGGATCGGCGAACTGCGAGGCAACGGTCAGTTTGTGCGGCGCACCGCTCTGGCAGACTGCGGTGGCTGGAACGAAGAAACGATCACTGATGATTTGGATCTGACCCTCAAACTCCACATCAACAATTGGGATATTGACTTGCTGGCCTATCCTGCGGTTCAAGAGGAAGGAGTGACGACCGCGATCGGGCTGTGGCACCAGCGCAATCGGTGGGCTGAAGGGGGCTATCAGCGCTACTTGGATTACTGGCGACCACTGGTACAAAACCGATTGGGACCACGCAAGTCTCTGGATTTACTCGTCTTTTGCATGACCCAGTACATCATTCCCACGGCGGCGGTCCCGGATCTGGCCCTAGCAGCCCTGCGGGGTCGCCTCCCGTTGTTGGCCCCTATGACCACTTTGACTTTGTTGCTCTCATTGATTGGTATGGTCGCTGGCCTGAAGCGGGTGCAGTTGCAACCAACGACTCTGCCAGGGCGATCGCCCCTCTCACGCTCACGGCCATCCACCCAACCGAGGATTGGGCTGTTGATAGGAGCGATCGCCCAAGCCATTCGCGGTACGCTGTATATGCTGCACTGGTTTGTGGTGATGGTCAGTATGACCCTGCGGGTATCGATTCGGCCCAAGCGACTCAAGTGGGTGAAAACCGTCCACCACGGCGCTGACTTTGGTCACCCCTTGGATCATCGTGAGCCAGAACCCTCAGCAGAAGTGTAGCCGTCACCTGCAAGAATTGAGCGATCGCCCCTCCTTCCTCTGAAATAGTCTTGACATCTACCTACTAGATGGTAAATAATTCGATTATGGAAAAGAGCACGGCTGAACAAATTTTGGATGTGGCTCAAGGGATGGTGCGGAACCGGGGCTATAGCGCCTTTAGTTACGCTGATATCTCTGAGCAAGTGGGGATTCGTAAGGCCAGCATTCATTATCACTTTCCGTCAAAGGAAAATTTGGTGACAATGTTGGTCAAACGCTATCGGGACCGGATGATGCGAGAGTGCGATCGCATCACTCAATCCGATCTTGATCCTGATGAACAGTTGATGCAGTTTTCCCAGTTGTATCGCGATGGCTTGCAGCAGGATCAAATTTGCCTCTGCTCCATGCTAGCAGCAGATTTTGCCGTGTTGCCCGACCCGATCCAATCTGAAATCCGTACTTTCTTTACGGATACAGAGTCTTGGTTGACAGCGTTGCTCCAGCAAGGATGTCAGTTGAACCTGTGGACCTGTGAACCTTCTGCGGCCCAAGAAGCCAAAAGCTTGATTGCCCTGTTACAGGGAGCGCAGTTATTAGCGCGATTGACTGAGGATGGTTATGAGGTGTTTGATCAGATGATCGCTCCTGTGTTGCAAACCAAGCTGCCTGGAGCTTAAGCGATCTCTTGTAAGGAAATGACTATTTTGATGGGTTACGCTGACGCTAACAGCAGCCTACGGCCCCGGTGGTCTCTTGCTTGAACATCGTCTCAGTTGATCGCACGTATTTTTTTACCAACTTATCTATCTTTTAGTAGATAGATTTGGCTGACTACTCTACTTGGAGGCATAACCTATGCAACTGAATGCGGACTTAACTCACCGTGTTGTCATTGATACGAAAGCATTGCCCTGGCAAGACTCGCCGATGGCGGGTGTACAGCGACGGATGCTGGATCGGGACGGCGATGAAGTCGCTCGTGCTACATCCATCGTGCGCTACGCCCCTGGGAGCCACTTTTCGTCCCATACCCATGGCGGCGGCGAGGAGTTTTTGGTCCTCGAAGGGATATTTTCGGATGAGCATGGGGATTACGGTCCCGGCACCTACGTCCGCAATCCGGTAGGATCCAGCCATACGCCTTACAGCGAAGAGGGCTGCACTATTCTAGTCAAACTCTGGCAAATGGACCCGCAGGATCAGCAACGGGTGGCGATCGCTACTCGCAATACCCAATGGTTTCCGGGTCTGGTTCCTGGACTTGAGGTAATGCCGCTCCACACGTACGGAACCGAAAATGTGGCGTTAGTCAAATGGGCACCCGGAACTCGATTTCAGCGACATCAGCATTGGGGCGGGGAGGAAATTCTAGTGTTGGAGGGAGTGTTTGCCGATGAGCAGGGCCAATATCCCCAGGGCACCTGGTTGCGAAATCCGTCGATGAGTGTGCATACCCCGTTTAGTGAAGAAGGTTGCGTCATTCTCGTGAAAACGGGGCATTTGGATCAGGTGCTGCCACAGGCAGTGTCGTCGAAAGCTGAATGATAGATCTAGTCTCCCTAATGATCTGGACAGAATATGGAAGGGTAAAGGACATCTTTTACCCTTGTTGCCGCCGATTCCAGAAAAAGAGGCTTCCCACTAGACCCAGCCCCAGCAAAGATGCCGGTTCAGGAACTTGGGCGCTCGCAACCACTTTCCAGTCAGGGCCATTGAAATTGGGATTACTGCTGACTCGTAAGCCATGCACGGCTTCGTTGGTGCCGAAAAACTGGCTGAAATCACCAATCCCGTAGGACCCAACGGCCTGCTCTTCATCGATTTCATGGGTGTCAATCGTAAAGTCTGTGGGAGTCCACTGGGCAGAATTAAGGACTTGCGCATTGCCGAGGAGACCACCAGCGCTATCCAGTGCTTGGACACGGAGTCGGCTATTCATCCCCCGTTCAAACAGGAAGAATTGATCGACTTCTTGGCCAAACTCTAGATCGATGATGAAGTGACCCCGATCTTCGGTATCAACAATGTTGTTGAGGTTATTGTTGCTCAGGTTGATTAACAGATCCTGGGCAGTGGGTGCTTCAACCACCACTCCGGTGGAAGCCTGATCGCCGATGTCAGCGCTTGCGGCTCCAGTGTTGCCAGTTGTGTGGGCATCGTTGGCCACAATCGTGACACCGCTAACAAACACGAAATCGTCAATGGTTCTGCTGCCAACTGTGACACTTTCCAGAAGGATGTCTCCAGTGGGAGATTGGCCAGAGGTCGTGGTGCCAAAGGTGAAGGCTTGAGCGGCAGTAGCCGTGGTGGTCGCGGCGATCGCAGCAGCACTAAGAGAAGCAAGAGTCCGGGAAAAGGAAGTGAATGTCATGAGCCTAGTGAATCCTTGTAGAAGTTGAATCAATTAAATACTACGTCAATCTACCTCTTGGAGACCTGGTAGTGTTTAGTGAGTTTTTATACGTAGAAGTGGGCGGGCCGACTTCGGTGTATTCCTCAACTCACACTCCTATTATCACCATAAGTCCCTACGATTAAACACTGATCAGCCCTAGTCTTTACCAATGCTTTACCTATCTCTAGGTAATATCAAAAGAACTTGTGGATACTTACGTAAATTCACAATCAGTACGACAATTGAAGGGCTTTTAGCCCTAAAATCTAAGTATATACACTTAAGTAAATTACCTGAATGTCCGCATTATAAGAACAGTGTTGTCCCGATCTTAAGTGTAAGTACTTAGATCTCGATGTTGCTCTTCTGATGCCTACCGATTACTACTGAAGTTGGATGGCTTGATCGTTGTGTATGAGCTTCCCCGGCTCCGTGAACCAGCGAATCCTGCAGGGGGTTGGTTTATTGGTGGACGATGGAAACCTGGGAGCGTTAATCCCCATCGTCAGTTTGGCGACCAAAGTTGAGATTGTCTATGCTTTGACCCGGAGGCAACTCGACGAAAACGCGATCGCCCGACTCGACCCCTTCCAAAATTTGAATTTGGTTGCCCACCTGTGCGCCCAATGTGACGGGGTTAAACCGAATCTCGTTGTCATCATCGAGGATCAGGACTCCTGATTGTCCGGCCTGACGGACCACCGTCACGGAAGGAACCACGAGGGCATCAGGCTGTTCTTCCCCAATGAAGGTAACATCGGCTTGCATCCCCGATTTCAGTTGGGTTGGTTCGGCAGCATTGGCATTGGCACTGGGGAGGGCAATGGTCACCTCAAAGTAGATAAAGTCGCCCCGGCTGCTGTCGGTCACCGCTTCTGGGGCAACCCGTTTGACGGTGCCCCCAAAGATTTGATCTGGGTAAGCATCGACCATCAGTTCCACTGGCTGGCCCAGTTGAATCCGGCCAATGTCCACCTCTGGTACTTCGGCCAGCACCTCCAGCCCTCGCGCGAGGGCAACAATGGCAGAAGACGTGGCGGAGGAGACATCGGAGGCGGAAGTGGTGGGAGTGACAAATGCCCCCTCCGTGGCATAGCGCTGGGTGATGATCCCAGCAAAGGGCGCACGAATGGTGGTGTCGTTGAGGCGGACTTCGACTTCTTGCTGTTGCCCGATCGCCTCTTGGAGTCGGGCTTCCATTTCGTCGATATCTTCGGGGCGACTGCCTGCTTGGAGTAAATCCAAGCGATCGCCTGCCTCAGTCAACCCCGCAATGGCTTGATCCAAGTTGGCTTGGGCGCGATCGACTTCATTGAGCACATCGTCCAACGCATCGAGGGAAATCGCCCCTTCGTCGTACAGTTCTTGGTTGCGGCCTAGCTTTTCCTGGGCCAAAGCCAGTCTCGCGTCAGCATCCCTGACTCGTCCTTCTGCCTGCTGGACCTGGGCTTCTCCTTGAGCGATATCTTGGGCGCGATTGCCGTTGCGGAGGGCGGCTAACTGAGCGTCGAGTTGGGCTACCCGTGCCTGGGCTTGCCGTAGCTGGGCTTCAATGCTGTCCCGTTTCATCTGAGCGATGACTTGGCCTTGGCGGACGCGATCGCCCTGTTCTACGTATAGGTTGACCAAAATATCGGAGTTGCGTGGACTCAGATTAACGCTATCGATGGGCTGGACCGTTCCACTTGCGGTAATCCGCACGGCCAGGGGCTGGGATATCACTTGGACCGTTAAATCGGCGATGTCATATTGCTCAGCACGACGGCGGGTCTGCGTTACTGCCACCACTCCACCGGCCAAGATTGTCGTAGAGAGGAGGGCGATCGCCCAGATCCACGGGCGCTTCACTTTACCAAACACAGGAAGGGTCATAGAAAAAAGTTGGCTGGGCAATCAGCGAGTGTGAGTACGAAGGGCATGATCCCAGTATAGGTCGCAACCTTCAAACAGGGGTTGCCATTCAACATCCAGGCTCACCGGATTAACGTTGAATTTGACTGACGATGGTGGGGTCGGTAATACGACTATCATCCGCCAACAAAAAGGCTTTGCTCAAAATCACGGCCAGGGTCTTGTCCCCTTCAAACGGTAAGAACACCTTGTTGGCGGCACTAGTGCTGGATGTGACGATGCAGAGATACTGATCGTTGGGTTCCATTAAGATATTGCTGCTGCCCAGGTGGATTTTGTAGGTGCGGATATCGCCTTGGACCACGAGGAAGCGATCGCGCAAGGAACAGCGATCGCGGATTTTCTTCAGCCGAGGAATTAAGGTTTCTAACACCTGTCGCCGGGTTTGGGCGGTGGCGGATAAGTCGCCAAAAGAGTAGCTCTGCCAGTAATCATGGTGCCGTCCTTCTGGTCCCCCATCGGCCCAGTTCGGATCATTGCCGACGCTGGCGACCCCAACGAATAAATCCACATCTCGCATCACCTCCGTGAGTACGAGAGCCGGAATGTTGCTCAGGGGAACGGGATTGGCGGCCTTGGTGCCGTAGGCGGCATAGTACCCCCCGCCACACGCATGGGCATAATTTTCTGCGGCATCGGCGGCGTAGAACCGCACTTGGTCTGTGGCGATATATAGGTAAGTGCCTGTGTCCGTGGTGTCAGCCCCGAACTCTTCACCGATGGCTTCAACCCAGAATTCAGCTCGGAGGTTCCATTGCGGTAAGCGCAAATTGGCGGGAGGACAGTCGTCATCCACCATCAGCCGTAGTTGATTTTTCCAGCCCCGCTGCCCACAAAGGGCGTTGAACTGGTGTTGTTTGAGGATGTGGGCGGCAAAGCGATTGGAATAAACGTGGGTGTTTTCCTCGGCGGCGGTGAGCAAATACAGTTCTCGGTGGGCTTGCTTGAAGGGCTGCTGCACTTCATGATCCTGAAACCAAGTGCGCCATGCCTGGATCGTGTCCACGGTGGCGGTGATGGGGTGCCAAAGACTCACCTGATCCGGATCCCTGAGCCAGTCAATGGGTTGGCCTTCCACAGTCACCAGTTGGCCCTGATGCCAAATGCCGACACTGTGCCGTTGTTCTTCAGCTTCACGATGGGATTCAAACTGCCAGAGGATGCGACGGGCGAGAGTGCCAACCAAAGGATGGTTGAGGTAGCGCGATCGCCACGTCTTCACATCCCAGGTTTGCTGGTGGAGATAAAGGGATTCGATGCGATCGCGCTGGGCTGGGAGCATTTTTTTGATGTCGTTTGCGGCCTGTTTCAACGCCTTCAGTTCATCCGCCTGATGTTCCTTCACTGCCTTGGGCACGGACTTTTGGGGTTTGCCATCGGGCTTAATCCAGCGCAATTCAGTGCTAGTCGTTCCCGTGATCACCAACTCAGCAGTAAAGTCCCCCAGGGCTTCTCGCCGGATTCCGACTTCGGCCAAGCCATAAGTGGGCACGGATAATTCTTCAATTTCCTCACGGGAAATGCCTTCCCGCTCCGCCGCTGCGGTCAGGGCTTTTTCAATTCCTCGCTGAGCCGTACCAAATTTAACTTTGACTTTGAGCAAGGCGAGTTGGGCGATCGCTTCCTCCAGCGGCATTTGGCCCAAGGCCCAGACGCAGGCGTTGCCCAATTTGACACAACGGGGACCAACCCCTGGTACTTTGCGGTAGGCCGACACGGTGAGTTTGCCCAGGCCACGGGCGAGGTCCACATCCGTCTGATCCGCGCAAAGCCACACCAATCCCTTGAGAATATCGGCATTCTGATCATGAAAGCAATCCTCACCGCCCCGCCAATCTTGCAAGGTCTGGGTGCGGGGCTGATCCGCTAGGACAAACCACTCTAGTAGGTATGAGTTAAATGTCTCCAATCCAATAGTGGTGCGATGCTTGTACTGCTTTTTCAGCCAGGTGGCCGTGGGTTTGCCGCCCGACACCACGGAACAGTCAGTCATCAACTCCAGCCAGGGCGATCGCGCCGCCTCTGATAGCCCCTCCAACTGCTCCAGGGCACGATCCGACCAGGCTTCCCCCGGTCGGATGGGCAGCGTTTTCTTTTGGGTTGAGGTCAACTGCCGCAACTGCGCTGCATATTTGCGTTCATCCCGACCCAATCCGTCTAGGGCGCTACACATTTGCTCAATGTGGCGGAGTAACTCCGGGGATGGCTCATGGTCAGCGAGATAGTAGCGAACCAATTTGGTGATGGGGGAACTCCACCGCCACCAGTTGCCATGCTCGCCGCAAAACGCTGTGATCCACTGAATCACCTGCGCTTCTGTGAAGGGAAGTTTGCGATTGAGTAAACTAGGTATCAGATCGGCAATCAAACCGCTCCGCCGGACCTTCAGATTCAGCCCCAGATTCAGCCCCAGACTCAACCCCTTGGGACTCATTTGTTTGGGTTGTTGACAACCCTGTTGATGGGCTTGGAGTAGGGCGATCGCGCACTCGGCCTGCTCTGCCCGACTGAGTTTGAGAAACTGCTGCCCGACGGGAGAGTCTTTCAGCTTGTACCCATAACGGTAACGTTCTGCCTCATACTCGGTGAGCAGCGCGTCAAGCAGTTCGGTGTGTGCCGTGTGAGGAGTGTCCGTCATCTCTAACCTCCCACCAAGGGAACCAATTTCAAGAAGGTCACTTCAGTCTGGGGCGTGATGATGATTTCTTCCTCTAGCTCCACCACCTGTTCATCGTCTACCAGGATCAGAAAACCATTGGATTCAAAGGCCGTGATGGCCAGATTAAACTGTTTTTCCCAATCAATTTGCCGAGGTTTCCGAACACGGAAGCCGTTCAAGGTTTGCTCTGCTTCTGTTGGTTGGACGAGGCCGCGAAAATACTCCGGTTGCTGCGTGTTGTAGTCTTTCACTTCTTGATAAACCCGGCTACGAATCAGTTCCCGCACCGTAATCCGATCGGTCAAAAAATCCAGCACAAACACGGGGCTATGGTCGTCGCTGCTGGCAAGGTTGATACTGTCGCGAATGGTGAGGTGGTTGGTCGAGTCATCATGGATGACAGCAGGTTCGGTCTGATCAGGAATCGTCATAGTGTCTGGGTTCCGTGGCAACTGGTGATAGTATGCCCAGAGAGGGCGATCGCCCTGTCATCCTGACAATTCAAAAGATCGCCCACTATCTGTACGGGAAGTTTACGAGAAATCTTATGGGAACAGTTGAGTCATCTCCACTCTGAATCCCGGCAACAACGGTGAAGTCAGGGTATCGCCGACCATTAAGGTTTGAACCAATTGCAGTTGGGCATTGTGGCGGCGATAGATTTCCAGGGTTTTGAGTTGCCAATTGGCAATCCAATATTCTTGCACCCCATGCCGCGAGTAGAGTTTGAGTTTAACTTGCTTGTCGCGCTGTTCGTTTTGTTCTCCGGGAGAGAGGATTTCGATCATAATTTCGGGGGCGATCGTAAGATGACCCGCTTCATCAACGTGGTTGGCTAGGCGATCGCGACTAATCCAAACCACATCAGGAATCACCGCATCATGAATCGTAAAAATAACTCCTGGCGTTTGAATGGGTCTCCCTGCGTGGGTTTGGTCGGACCATGCTTTGAGGTAAAAGTAAATGTTTCCACCCGTATCTTGGTGGAACAGATGAGGCGCACGAGTCACGTAGAGTTCTCCGTCAATAAT
>JBFRWC010000317.1:0-5896 GCA_051439365.1 Leptolyngbyaceae cyanobacterium | reverse complement strand
TGATCCGAAGCATGATTCAGAGTGAATAGATCCAGCGCGAATAGAGCATTGTGAACAAGATTATCGGTATTATTGGGGGCGGACCTGCAGGCATGTCCTGTGCCCTGTGGCTCAAGAATCTGGGGTTTTGTCCCATTATTTTTGAGCAGAAAGATCACCTCGGTGGATTGCAAACCCTCAGTCCCTTCCCTAATCGGTGGTATCTGGGGGTGATGGGACAGACGGGACAGCAACTTGCCCAGCAGTTCCGCCAGTGCATCGATTTTGAAAATATTCGTCAGGTGTTCAATGCTCCGATCGAAAAAATCGTCGGTGTGAATGACGATCAGCGATTTCATCTGTTTACCCCCAACCATGATGTGGTGGTGGATGGTGTGGTGATTGCAACAGGGCAGCGGTTTCGAGGACCGGAAGCGATCGCGTCTATCCCTGGCAGTGACCTCCTCACTGGTTCACCCCAGGTTGATTTCACTCCTGGGTACGTCCCGGTGACCCATGGTCAAGTGGTGGCTGTCGTGGGTGGCGGCGATAATGGGTTGGGCTTTGCCCAAGTGCTGGCTCCAACGGCGAAGCATGTCCATCTTTTTATCCGCTCGGAACTACGGGGATTTGGCATGAATCGGGCCGCGATCGCCAACTTCGTAAAATCGGGCCATATTACCTTACACCAACCCGCTTCCATTCAACGGTTTGAGCCAACGGACCAAGGGATTGCCATCTACTTCAACAGTCCCAGGTCTCAAACTGCCAATGAATCCTCAGACCCAACATCCTCAAATCCAACATCCTCAAATCCAACATCCTCAGACCAGAAAGTCATTGTGGACTACACGGCCTTTCGTCTCGGATTTACCCCCAATGTGGAGGCGATCGCTGCACGCCTCACCGAATCTGGATTATCGCTCAAGTGTGCTCTCAGCGGTCACATTGCGACAGATGAGTTTATGCGAACCTCGATTCCCAAAATTTACGCCATTGGGGACGTGACCAAACCCCGCGATCCCTGTGTCTCTACCGCAGCAGCCTACGGAGCGATCGCGGCCCGCAGCATTGATGAAGATTTTGCTGATTCCTGGGATGATTGAGCTTGATCGATGGCTCGTTGTCACTCATAATCATCCCACCAGATGACTGGCTAGCCATCGAATCGAATATCGAATCGAATCTAGATCCCCGATTTATTGGAGAAACCGGGGATCTAAGCGTCAGCTAGTCACCTTTAAATTAAGTCAACCTCACCCTAAACCAAGAACAACGATGGATATTTTGCACGTGAACGGCATTCGAGGCTATGGATACACGGGGTATTTTGACGCAGAACAAAGTCTGGGTCAGTGGTTTGAGGTGGATCTGACCTTTTGGCTGGATTTATCGGTGGCGGGGAAAAGTGATGACCTCAACGACACCCTGGATTACGGTAAGGCGGCGCTGATTACCCAAGACATCATCAAAACCTCGAAATTTAAGATGGTGGAGCGGTTGGCTGATGAAATTGCCAATGCTATGCTGGCGCTCGATCCAGTGGACAAGGTAAAGGTTTGCTTGACCAAATGTCAGCCGCCTATTCCTGAATTTGAGGGCGAGATTCAGCTAGAAATTGTGCGATCGCGTTCTTAATCGCTTGAGCTAAATGATTTTTGGGGAAAAACATACTACTGCTGGGTGCTGTTAGCGTCAGCTAACGCACCGCAGATGGGTCATTTCTTGGCATGAAATTGACCTAGAAGCGATCGCGCAACCATTGCCACACCTGCGTAATCCGGGTCTCAAGCCAGGTCATCCCCTGATCAATCCAGCCCAACAATCGCTCCAACGGATGCTTTTCATAGGCCACCAGTTCCGCCGTGGTATCCACTGACGAGGCTTGGGTTGGAGATGAAGCCCCGGTTTCGGTGAGTGATGATTGGGGAATAGGGGCAATCATGTCCTGCTCCCCTGTCAGTTCTTCAGGTTGCCGAAAAGCATCGGTGACCCCATAGTGGTTCGGGTCGAGCTTGAGGGCAGCGGCAATGTGATGATCTGGATCAAACCAAATATCCAACGGCAGGGTGTCCAAGTCGGTGCTTCCAGGTCTGGCGCTAGTAGCGCGACTCGACGTTGTGGTCACTAAGGCGGATTCCTGAAAGAGATTGGTGGCGATCGCCAAAGGACTGGTTTGCATCCAGGCAATAAATCGCCGCACATAACGCACCGGGGGCAGCATGGTCGGGCGTTCTTGGGGAATGGGCAAAAATCGGGGACTGTGGGATTGCTGGAGTTGGTAGGTGATGTATTCGCGGCGATCGCGCCAATAGTTTGCCATTTCTACCACAATCCGTTGTTGTATCTGTTGCTGTTGCTCTGGAGTTAGGACATCGTGGAGGGTGTTGTGGGTGTCCACGAGGACGAGTTTTTTGTTGGTGATGAGAGTGGCGAGGGCGCGGAGGGTGGGGGAGTGAGGGAGTGAGGGAGTGAGGGAGTGGGGGAGTGAGGGAGTGGGGGAGTGAGGGAGTGGGGGAGTGAGGGAGGGGGGAAGGGGGGGAGTTCTTTGTTTTTTGTTCTTTGTTCTTGTCAGGGTATTGAGGGGTTGGAGTGTTGCCAGGAGGGTTTGGATGGGGCGATCGCTTTCAGGTAGAACGGGGGTTTGGCTGGGATCGGTTAGGGTGGCGGCATGGGGATCGAGGATGGCGGCGAGTTGGGGGAAGATGCGCTGGGCCGCTTGACTGATTTGCTGGCCGACGAGGCGGGAGGATTGTAGGGCCACGTAGATAGGGTAGAGGAGGATTTGCGTACTCCAGGTGAGGGTGAGGCGAATGTGGCGCAAACTTTTGAGGGCGCGATCGCGCCACTTCAGGGTTTGTTGGGCGATCGTTTGCAACACCCGACTTTGATACCGACTAGAAGACATCTACACCAACTCCTGTTTCCGCCTACGTGATCTAGCATACTGCTTTGTTGGAGGACAGAAGGCGGAAGGGAAAAACCGTAGGATATGTTATGACTCATGGCTAACGTAACTTTGTCGTGATACATTATAGTTGCGATCGCACTAAAACTGCCCAGCCATTCTTAACCTAGTCGTTTTATCTGTTGACTCTAGCTGATATGGACAAAGGACACGGATGCTAGAACATGACCATACGGCAAAACATCTACGCCAGCCACAGCGAACCTCTCAAGGTTTCTTCTTCACAGAGCCAGGGTTCCAAGGACTAACAGGATGTCTGTTTGTAGCGACGGTATTTTGGTGGAGTATTACCTTTCATGCATTTGCGGATTTCCTCTCATTTTTCATTTCCCCAAGTTTCGCAATAGTGGGGTTCGTTTTATTTTTCGGGCTGTTCGGAGGCATTGGAATGATTCTGAGTGGAGTCACTATGCGTATGGCTTGGGTGCTCTTCTCATTTAAGCCAGGAAAACTAACCTTAACCCGTTATCCTTTACGCATAGGAGAGATATTCGCCGTTGAGTATCGCCGCGAACTCCGCTATTTTGCCACTGCTGCGCCCAGCAAAATTAGGGCCAAGTGGCAATGTCATGAATGGGCACAAAAGGGGGCTGGCAAATATCGTAAGCATAAAATTCATCCGATATGGGAAAAGGAATTGCCTGTCAAAGTTCTGCCTAAAGGACTCAAACGATTGGAGTACGATGCAGAATTACAAGTTTTATGGAACCATCCACCCTCGTTCTATGCTGCAAACAATCAGATCCGGTGGCAATTGACGGTCACTGTTGAACCCTATCGAGGGCCAACAGCCACCTCATCTTTTCAGCTTGAAGTGGTTCCAGAGAGCTTGACATGATTGATATAGCCATACAGCTAGAATCCGAAACCATTTGCCCTGGGGATCTCCTTAGTGGCTCATTGATATGGCAGTCACCCGAAGGGGACCAAGTGCCGAGGAAAGCGATCGCCTCACTGGGGTGGCATACCGAGGGTTGGGGCAACACAGATCAAAGAACAGTACAAAAACGATCTTTTCACGTTGACCCACTACACTCCTCATCCCAGCCCATTCCTTTTGCTTTTCAGATTCCTGATAATGCCCCCATTACCTATGACGGTGCGCTCATTCGTATCATCTGGGAGTTACATGTTTGCTTGTATTGGACTGTATTATCCCTGCCTTTACGCAAGGGACCACAGGAGCAAACGTGCCGAATTTATGTTGTCCCACGTCATTCTGAATGAGAAGTTCGGTGAATTCAGAGCGATCACCAAATGATTAAATGACTGAAATAGATCCTGCCCAAATGTCTGAATTGAATCCATCACCGAGCGATACGTGCGCGGCACAGGCAAGCCAACGCATCCAAGCCACCATTACTCGACTGCGCCAACTGACTCAGCAAAATGTGCAGTCTGGTTGGCGATCGCATTCTCCCGCTGACCCGACAATTGATCCAACTGTCATAGCCTTGAATCCCGAACCGTGGTCTCAGTGGGAACCCGTCACGGTGAACGAGCGGGGGCACATTGCTTGGGACCGGGGCCAACAAGTGCTGTGGTTGGGGCAGGTATTGACGATTCCTACCGATGTGCAGGGATATCCCCTAGATGGGCTGCGATTGCGATTATCGTTAACCTGGTGGGCGGAGGATGCTCAAATTTTTGTGGATGGCGAGTTGGTGCAGGCAGGAGATTTATTTGATTGCTCGGCACGAGTTGGGTTGCGATCTCATGCTACTCCTGGCGATCAGATTCAGGTTGCGATGCGGTTAGTGAGTCCGGGGCATGATCAGGGGGCGTTGGCGCGATCGCAACTCCTCTATGAAAGGCTGGATACTCCAGATTCCTGGCTTCTTGGGGAAACCGGGAATCTCAGCAGTTTCACCCCAGAGCCAGGATTTGTGGCCGATGAGTTGGCAGTGTTATGTCACTATCTCCAGACGTTTCATCCAGAACAATTACCAACGTTGGCAGAGACAGTAGCGGCAATTCCGTGGGAGGTGGTGGAGAATCAGGAGAAATTTGATCGGGAAATAGCCCTCCTGCGCCAAAAATTCCTGCCCTTCAGCGATCGGGTCAAACAACGCACAATCAAACTTCTGGGACACGCCCACCTCGATCTCGCTTGGCTGTGGCCCATTGCCGAAACCTGGGACGTGGCCGAGCGTACCTTTGAATCAGTCCTTAATTTACAACAAGATTACCCTCAGTTCATCTTTGGGCACTCCACCCCAATGCTGTACGAGTGGATGGAGCAGCATCGGCCTGATTTGTTTGGGCGGATTCAAGCCCAAATCCAAGCCGGGACTTGGGAGGTGATTGCTGGATTGTGGGTGGAACCGGAACTGAATGTGGTGGATGGAGAGTCCATTGTGCGGCAAGTGTTGTACGGTCAGCGCTACTGCCTGGAAAAATTCGGCCACCTCAGCCGCGTTGCTTGGCTACCCGATACCTTTGGCTTTTGTTGGCAACTGCCCCAAATTTTGCGCCAAGGCGGTGTCGATTACTTTGTCACCCAAAAATTGCGTTGGAACGACACCACCCAATTTCCCTACGAACTATTTGAATGGCGATCGCCCGACCACACCGCCATCACCAGTCTCATGTCCGCCCCCATTGGCACAGGGATCGACCCCGTACAAATGGCCGAATACGCCTGCACTTGGGAACAAGTTACCGGATTGCAAACCTGCCTCTGGCTCCCCGGTGTGGGTGACCACGGCGGCGGACCCAGCCGTGACATGTTGGAGTTAGTTGAGAGATGGCAGCGATCGCCCTTCTTCCCCGCCCTCCAATTCAGCTCAGCCACCGACTTTCTAGACGAATTGCAGAAGGCAGAAGGCAGAAGGCAGAAGGCAGAAGGCAAAAGGCAAAAGGCGGAAGGCAAAAGGCAGAAGGCAAAACGCAAAAGCAAAGGCAGCACCTCCCCCCTCCCCCCTCCCAGTACGGACAACGCCCCTGTGC
>JBFRWC010000316.1:0-10457 GCA_051439365.1 Leptolyngbyaceae cyanobacterium | reverse complement strand
AGCAAAGACCTTGCGGCTGGTATTCCAGGCTTGTTGTCCCCCAACGTTTTGGTCTTCTAAGGGTTCTGTTGTGATGAATTTACGATCATTGCCATTTTCTACAACCATAGTAGAACCTCTTTCAGCTTCTCCACGGTATCAAAAATACCCTGATTCTTATAATAATCTCTATTAACTTCGCAAATTGATAGTTACAAAATCCTAAGTATAGCGATCGCCATATTGGTTAAGATAGTTTGAGAGGGCTGTTGCACGCTCCCACTAAAATGTTGGGGCAAAATGCTGTTTTCTGTTAAAAATCAGTGCGAAATTCCAGAATCGCCCGATTATCCTCATTCAGGTCACTGGACCCACGAATCTGCCATCGGTCGGAGAGGCGATAGCGTAGCCCAAACTGGGGATTGGTATTTCCATCCAGGACTTCCAAAATGCTGAACGATAGGCGGCGGGGAATGATATCAACCCCCGCTTCGATGCCGATGGTGATGGGTAAACGAGATTCCCCGGACACATCGGTGGTGGGGAAAATGCTAAATTCGCTCAAGCCCAGAGCATTGGCCACCTGATTGCCAAAATCGGCGACAAATCCAGCCCCCACATAGGAGGCGATCGCCAATCCCGCATTGCCGCTTTCCAGAGCATTGAACACTTCTCCGCCCAACAGCGCGACAATTTGCTGTTCCGATCGTTCCGGGTTGCTGGAGAGACTGAGGGGAGTGCGGGGAGTACTGTTGGCATTGGCTAATTGGTTGAGTAATCGCTGGGCTGAACCGTTGACTTCTGCTGTAATCACCACCGTTTGCAAGCCGCCAAATGTGGGAATACTGGACTGATCAATCACTTCTGCACTGGCAAAGGGGGAAGATGGGGGCACGGGTTGACGATCCACTTCCCGAACCGTTGCCCGCATGACAATATCAAGATCGGGGTTGAACAAGGATTGAGTCGGGAGAAATCTCACCTGGTTATCCTCGTTTCGATCCACCCGAAACTGGGTAGCAAAGAGGTTAATCCAGCCCGATGACAGGTTGATGGTCCCGCTAGCCGTAGGTTGGGTGAGGGTGCCATTCAGGCTGAGATCCCCCAGCACTTCCAGATCAAAGAGGGGACGACGGGCAATTTGAAATTCATTGCTAAGGACAATCACGAACTGATCAAAGACCACCTGGCCGGGGATGGGTGCGGGGGGAGATTCAGAACTGGTATCGGTGGAACGGTTTGTCTTGATACCTGCACGGGTCTCTGAAGTGGGAGCGAAAGGGATCTCAGATCGCTCTGAGGTCGTTTCTGAGGTCGTTTCTGAGGTGGTTTCATTGTTCTCGTCATTGTTCTCGTTATTCCCCCCAGCGGCAGCTAAGATGCCAGCAACATCAACCTGGCCGTCCGCTACTTCCACTCTGCCGCTGACCACTGGGGCGATCGCCGCTCCTCTCACGGTAAGATTGCCATCGACCTTCGCGGACAGAAGATTTTTCAGGGGCAGGGGCAAGGTGTTGAGGGCGATCGCCAGGTCTCCGGATGGGGCAGAATCGGTGGAATCGTCAGAATCACCAGGGGAAGCGGGTTTAAGGACAGGGAGTTGACCCGAAATGGTCACCGTTCCGTCCCCCAGGGTTGCCACCAATGGATCCGTCATCTCAATCTGGTCCAAATTAAAGGTGGAGGCTCCCGCAATCCCGGTAATGGGCTGGGATAAAAACGGGCTGGAGATTTGACCATCTTGTAGCACTAGCGTGCCGCCAATTTGGGGGTCCACTAACGTGTTCCTGACCATCGTGCCCGTTACCCCTACATCTACTGACCCTGTGCCCTCTTCCCACGTTGCCAGTCCTTGAGTAAAGAGGTTGATTAACTTGAAGCCCTGATCCCGAATGTTAATGTTTACGGCCATTTCGGGGGTGGTGGGTTGAACCGTCATCAATGGTAGGACGTAGGGAACCTGCCCCGTAATCGATAACCGCTCTTGATCGTTGAACACGATCGCCCCATTCAGGTCTAAACGGGCCTGATTCTCTGGATTCAGATCGGTCTGGTTGTAGCCAAACTGAACGGCAACCCGCTCCAAGGGCTGTTGATTAAACGTCGGTTGGTCAATGCGGACCACGCCCTCTAGGGTGGGATCGAAAATGGTCCCCTCTAAAACCAGGTTCGTTTCCAAATTCCCACCCAATGCCACAGGCACAGTTTGAAGTTGGGGCACCATTTGCTGGGCAAAGCGCTGGAGCAGTGGCACGGGAATGTTGTTGACCACTAGGGTACTGGTTCCCGGTTGGGTCACACCAATCTGGCCATCAAGGGCGATCGCCCCATTGTCGGTTAAAAACTGGAATTGATCGAACGTGACAATCTCGGGGGTTGCGTTCCCTTTGGCGGTAAAGGTTCCCGCTTGCAGGTAAGGGAGCCAGTTCCACTGTTGTCCCTGGAGATCAAAATCGGCGAAAAATCCCTCCTTGGGGGAACCCGCTAGGCTGATAGTGCCGTTAATTTGACCATCCAAGGCTTCCAGAGGAGGCAAGACAAACTGGGGCGTTGTCCGATTCCGGTCCCACTGCGCCAACCATTGGTTAAACTCTGGAAACTGTCCCTGGGCGATCGCGACAAGATGACGGAGGGGATCATTTGGATCAGAGGGAACCAGCGGAGCATTGGGTTCGGTGAAAATCAGCGGGGCATCGGATAGGGCGATCGCCTCCAATTCCATATCGTCACTGCGGCCCAAGCTGGCAACGAAGTCAGGGGACTGAAAATTGAGCCACTGCACCACATCCTTGAGATCAAACCATCGCAGGGTCAGGAGAAAGTCTTTGATGTGGGCTTCTTCAACGACTAATTGGCTGGACTGAAGGGCCAGGTCGAACACATCCACCACGGCCGCTAATCGAAAGCTACTGGTATCCGCACACTGTTCTGCTACGGTGAGTTGAGAGGAGGGCGCATCAGGGTTAGCGCTGGCTGGAGGGGTTCGGCTAGAGTCGGTTGCTTCGGTTGAACGGGTATTGGGGTCAACCGGACCAAGGCAAAAGAACCCATCGGTAAGAGACGCAATGCCATTACCGTAATGGAAATCTCCGGTGAACACATTTGCTGCAATGGTGCCCAAACCGGGACGGGCGATCGCCACGGTACCTTCCACTTTGGGGTCGCTCAAGTCGGCCAAATTCGCCATCAGATTCAGGTTGACTTGTCCTTGAACAGGACCGAGGTCGCGGCGAGCCAAGGGGCGGATGTCAAGGGAAGTCACATCAAAATTTTCGACCTGGGCGGTGAGCTGAGTCCCCCGTTCTAGGGTGGCTGTAGCCACAAACTCGCCGTCCCGGACTTCAACATTTGTGGGAAAATATCGTTCGTCCAGTCGGGCATAGATGCGATCGCCCCCACCAGTCAAATCGATCAAGCCACCCTGTCCCAACCCAAAATTAACTGGACCACTCAAGGTGGGAGCAAAGTCTAGGTTGGCGATCGCCAAGTTATCTAGCTGCGTGGTGCCATCCAGCCGCAATTGAGCCAAGTCGCCTGTGATCTGGCCTTCAAAGTCAACGAACCCTTGGGGATAAATTGAGAGGTCGGTATAGGGGGACATTTGTGCCGCTAGTTGGGTTTGAATCTCAGCCGGAACAAAGGCTTGAAGACGACTGAGATCGTAAGGGTCCACCGTTACGTTTAAGCGGATATCCTCCACGATCGTCTCTGGAGAGAGAGTCCCAGCTAAGTTGGTGGTAATCAAACCATCCGCCTCAATCCCTGGCGCGATAAACCGATCCACGGCCAGACCAGTGCCCAGCCACTGAAACGCGGTGGTCCAATCCCCCTGATCCAAAATAGCGGGAGTGTCCCCACTCAGGCGGACTAGGGCATCGGCCAAGGTTGCGGTGCCTGTGATATTGACCGCATCAGGAGTGAGCCGATCCAATACGCCGCTGAGGGCTAAATCACTGGTCAGTCGCCCCTGCACCTGTGGGATCAAGGGATTGACTTCCACACCGTCTACGTTGACCTGGGCATTCCAGCGGTTTTCTCCCAGAAAGGCACTGGCATCCGCGCTCAAAGTTCCGGCTAACCCTGCCAGATTGGGCACGGCCCCCGGTTCCAATTGGACTACCGTATTGCGGATCTGAAGAATGTCGTCGCCATATCGCACATCCCCCTGAGCCAGAGCATTGCCCCCAACGACGTTCCACTGCAAGGCCGCTTGCAAATCGGAGAGTCCACCAAAAACTTCGATGGTAGAGTTGAGGTTGCCGATGCGGATCGAGTCGGGGAGCGGGACTTCATAGAGAGTGGCGATCGCATCCGTCGGAATATCTTGCACCGCCACATCGACGAGCAAGTCGATGTCGCGATCCAACGTCACCTGACCCTCCCCCGTGATCGTGCCCCCCACCGCTGGTGCGATCGTCAATTGCTGGAGGGTAAACAGGGTCGGGGTCAAAGCAAACTCCGCCGCCACCGTTTCCGCGACCAATCGATCCACCTGAATCGGCTGTAAATTTCGCAACATTCCCTGGATGCGGGGTTGATCTAACGGCCCAGTGATGTCCACTGATGTGGCAATGGTCCCCGTTGCTTCGATCGGTAGGTCCACCTCAGCCGTTTCAATCAGCGCTGGCAGGGTGATCGGTTGGACTTGGGCCGCGAGTTCATAGCCCCTGTCCAAATCCACTGAGCCAGAAGCCGTGACCTCAATCTGGTCGTAGCGCAGGGAGGTCTGCTCGATGGTGATGGTTTGTCCCGAAAACCTGAGGACGCTACTGAGATCAGAAACGGGTTTGGGGGCTAAGTTAGAACTGGCGGTCAAGTTCTTGACTTGGGCCGTGCCACTGACCGAGGGCAGAGCGTCCCCCTGCTCATATTCAATGGTGAGGTCGGCATCCAGCGTCCCCGTTTGTAGCTTGGCCGGAAGGGGAGCCAAGGCGGTGAGCAAATCATTGAATTGAACCACCTGCATGGCCTGAGTTTGCAGAGTTGCTTCAACTTGTGGCTGTTGGATGTCGGCGTTGGCGGTGAGATCAAAGGTGCCACCCCCTACCGCTGTGCCGCTCACGTCTACATTGATGTAACGGTTTTTGTCCCGGAGGTGGGCGATCGCCTCAATTCCCTCAAACACCACTGGATTTGCCCTGGGGATCACCCTGGACTGGACCCGCTGTACCCTCGCTGTCTGGCCACTGTGCTGATCCGCTTTATCAGAAATTTGGACATCAGCCTGGGGGTAGGGGGCCACGATAAAGGTGGCGTTCTTAGCCTTGATGGTCTCCAGTGCCAAAGTGATGGCGGCTTCTGAGTCTCCCTCTGAGGATTGAATCATCAACTCTATCCAGTTGCCATCAGCATCTTGCTGAATGTACAGTTCTGGGTCAATAAAGGTGAGGGTGATGGGTAGGGAGCGATCGCGCACCAAATGATTCAACACCTGAAACGGATTAAAGCCCACCTCAACCTGGGGCACCTTGGCATAGTCCTCATCCTCTACCGTTGGCGGCACCGCCGCCCCATCAATCAGGATACCCGTCAGTGAAAACCCGGCAATAGGGCCAAGCTCCACCGGGCGGTTAATTAAGGTGCCCACCTCTTTTTCCACCAGGGGGGCAAGCTGACGGTAGACCAAGTAGCGAGCGATTAGGGTTGCAGCTACGGCGATCGCCACCAGAATGCCGCCACTGAGTAGAACAAGACGTAACCACCGACGTTGTGGGTTGGGATCACCACTGGGACTTGAACCCGAACTAGGAGAGACAACCATGCAGTTAGACGCTAATCGAATGGAGGGCAGACTAAATCAGGGGCAAGACTTGAATGATTGGACTCAGGAACAATTTTGACTTAGGAACAATACTGAGAAGACACTAACAGAATTATTTGGAAAGGTGAAGGCTCTGACTGGAAAACAAGCTGAAAATCAAAAAGGCGACATCCTGGAGATGTCGCCTTTTTGGTCCTTTTTCAAAGTTGGTCAGTCGCATACTCGTCTGATGAGCACGTCGAACAGAAAAATAGGTCAAAACTCAGGGTTCCATCAAGACTTCAGGGTTCCATCAAGACTACAGGTAACGATAGCTCATGCAGATGCCCTCGTTTTCCAGACGAGCAGGCCCACCAGCCCTAGCGCAACCCCCAGAGAGGGTTCAGGGACTTCTTGGGGTGGATCTTGAAATGTCTTCTCTAGAGCAATCCCGTCATTGCCTGATTCAATAAAAAGATGGGCGATAAATGACTATTGAGGCAATAAATTGCGATCGACACTAAAGCCAAATGTATGGTCTCCAGTGGCCCCAAAGTGGCCGAAGTCTAAATTGAGGGAATCAAGATCAGAGAGGGTCTCCACGTCGCCCAGCCGGGTTCCCATGTATAACGTCGTTGGGGACGAGGGGGATGCATCAAAATAGTTGGTGTCCACATCACCATAGGAGACCGTGCCACCCAAGTTTTCCACTGCTGCCTGGTATTGGTCCCGACTGGCAAAGCCCAAGTTAGCTTGGGTCAGACTCACGGTGTGGAAGTCTCGGTATAAACCGACACTTTGAGGGGTGTCGTTTGTTTCATTGAATCGAATGGCGTAAACATCATCTGAATCTGTGCCTAAAGACCCTGAATCAGAGAAATTAAGAAAGAGATCCCCATAGCTTAAACGGCTACCATGTGCCCGTCGCTTTGGAATTCCATTGAGGGAAAGATTGGAGTTAAACGCGAAATATAGGCGATCGCCTTCCTCCCTAACTGCCATACCATAAAGTTCAACCGGACTCTCTTCTCCAACTAAGCCAACATCCAGACCATCATTGAATGAATCGATGGCATAATCCCAACCATTATGAAAAGTACTAGCCTGGGCCACGGGCATCATTTCCCATCCAACACCAGATAGAAGCGTAATACTAATTAGGTACTTTAAGATCGAACTTCGGGACGACATTTTCATCAGGAATCCTCCAGTGGTAGAGCCTGTATATCAGTATTTATAACCAAACTACTCAGATAAACCTGAGTCTTCTCCCCATCTTTATTCCCTATGAAGTAATATGAGGATTTGATTAAAACGCTGATAGTACGCATACTGCACCAAGAGCTTCAATATTGAATTGTTTTGATCCCCTAAGTTCGCTAAGTTTAAGTGAATTTAGCTGAGTAACCAGATTATTCAAGTCTAGGCTAACCTCTAGATCATCAAAACTTCTCAATTGAAAAACTCTTATCAACACTCTGATTATAGCCGATTAGACTGCAAGATTTAATAATTCCGTATATACACGTCGCTCCACTCCCCAGATAATAATAAATATATAAATTTTGTTCTGGTCTCTGTAATTTTATTTGGGTTAACCTAACTAAATTCATCAAAAATAAGGAACAATGAACCATTTTCGATTGGCTGCCTACTGATACGTGTAATTGTCTACATTAGAGTATAAAGTTATACTAAATTGATGAAGAGCCTCTAAATTGTTGGCATAAATCCGGTATCGGATATGATCGAAGCACGCCCAGGTTTAGATCTGGGTCTCAGTCTGCCGAATTGCCTGTTGTGGAGGTGTCCCGTTTATACTCGTCCTTTATCACGTTTGATTGAACAATTTCAACGATTACCGGGGGTTGGTCCCAAAACGGCCCAGCGGCTGGCCCTCCATATTCTGAAGCGACCTGAATCTGAGGTGCAGGCGTTGGCCCAAGCGTTATTGGAAGCCAAGCAGCAGGTGGGCGTTTGTTCTCGCTGCTTTCACCTATCCGCCGACCCAGTGTGTGAGATTTGCCGCAATCCAGGACGCGATCGCACCACGATCTGTGTTGTGGCCGATTCTCGCGATGTCATTGCCTTGGAAAAAACACGGGAATATCAGGGTTTGTATCACGTCCTGGGCGGGTTAGTGTCGCCAATGGATGGGATTGGCCCAGAACAACTCAATATTTCTCCCCTAGTGCGGCGAGTCAACCAAGAAAAGACGGAAGAGGTAATTCTGGCGATTAGCCCCAGCGTGGAAGGAGAAACCACGACCCTTTACATCGGCCAACTGCTGAAGCCTTTTACCCGTGTCACCCGGATTGCCTTTGGCTTGCCAATGGGCGGTGACTTGGAATACGCCGATGAGGTGACGCTGGCCCGGGCAATGGAAGGGCGACAGGAGTTGGATTAAACCTATGAGACCCCCGGCTTCTTCGAGAAGCCGGGGGTCTGAAACTGGGGTTCTGAAGCTGGAGTTCTAAATTGGAAACAAGGAAGTAATGGGGACGCTGGGAGAGTGTGTTAGTTGGCGCGGACGTAGCTGAGGATACCGCCGGCGATCGCTTCAGCCAATTCGGTCCGAAACGAAGCGCTGGCCAATCGAGGGGCATCCTGTGCCCCCGTCACAAACCCCACTTCTACCAACGCCGCAGGCATCGAAGTGCGGCGAATCACATAGAATCGGGCTTCTCGTACTCCTCGGTCCCGCATTCCCGTCGCCACGAGGTTGCGCTGAATGTGGCTGGCAAGCTGTCGCCCTGCCGAGGATCGGTAGAAGTAGGTTTCAGCACCGTTGACTTCAGGGCGGCTCATGCTAATGGCGTTGGCATGAATGCTGACAAACAAGTCCGCATCATTCCGTTCAGCTACTTGCACTCGTGGTTCTAGGTCAAGGGTCGAATCTCCCTGCCGCGTCAGGACGACCTGCATTCCCTGGGCTTCCAACAAATCGGCCACCTTGCGGGTAATGTCGTTGACCACGGTTTTCTCGTACAAATTATTGCGACCGACCGCACCGGGATCGCGCCCCCCATGGCCGGGATCGAGTACGATCACACGGCGGTTGATGGGATTGGCGGGGCGGGTGGGTGCAGTCGGTCGGGGGACCGCACTTTCGGAAACTTCTTGGATTGAAGCGATGAAGTTGCTGCGGCGCAGTTGATTCTGAATATCGACCGCAGCTTGGCGATCGCCAAACAAACCCACCTGCATCACCATTTGCCCATTAATCAGGGTCCGGAACGCATCAGGCACCAACTCACGAATTTGATTTTGCACCCGCACGGTAGCGGCGGGAACCGTCACTCGATAGTTATATCCGGCACGGCTGGGGAGAGAGGGAGTCCCCGGTGTCACAAATGGCGGGGTGGAACCGGGGGTACCGGTAACGGGAATCGTGGGTAAGGAAGATAAAGAACCGGAAGTCACCGGGGTCGCAGAGGGGGGAGTTGCGGGACGAACCGCCAGGGCAGGGCGAGTTTCCGGTTCCGGTTGCAGTTCCGCGAGGGATTGATCATTAGATAGATAGTAATGACCGAGTGCTTGGCCGTTATAGCTGCGCTTGGTAATGCGCCAGCCCGGATTGAGGGTGATGGGGGTAAATTCTCCAGCCCGCTGGGTCGCGCGTCCCACTTCAATGGCTGGGGCACGCCTGTCTCGATCCGAACTGGCTAACAGTCTCAAGGTGCCATTGTTTGCTTCTAGGCGCAGAGTATATCGCATGCCTAAATCCTCATTATCCACGCGGAGGGAATAGCCATTGCTGTCTGTGGCCCGTCCGCAGATTCCAGTAAAGTCAAAATCTAGCAGCAGGGGAGTGACCTGATTGCCTTGAGCAGACCAACAATCTCGTTGAGCGCCAAGCTGTTCCAGAATCAATAATTGGTGCCGAGTACTGCCAATGGGGGAAGCGATCGCAATCACGTCTTCCTGATTCAGTTCAGTTTGCTGAAATAGCGAGGCCATCGCTTTGGGAGCAGTCATCGCTTGGGCTAGCCCCAAGGTTGCGAGTAAGGCTAAATTTAGACTCCAGTTGAAGTATTTCATGGTCAATTGCTCTGCGTATGTGTGTGGGATGGTAGATGATTGGTGATGGGGATGTTTGTTATTGCGTCCCGTTCCTTGTTGTCCTCATCATCCCTTGCCCACTCGCTGAGTGTGTCGCCACCTCCACCACCTCTTAAATTGTCATCACCTCCTAGCACAGTTGAATTGACCTTTGGCCCCTACTAACGTTGATCCGGGCATTCTCGCTATGGCTGGACAACGTGTCGGTCCTGCTATTGCCCACTGAATCGGTCGCAGTTTTGGCCCAAATTCTAGGAGCGATCGCCTGGAGCATTGGGGGTAGGCACCCACACCCATCCCACCCGTCGATCCCAGGTACACACCTTCTTGATTGATTTTATCGAGCCAGATGTAACTGCGTTTGGGCTAGCTGCATCAGCGCTAGCTGCGTTCGAGTTAGCTATGTTGGCATTCGCCTTGTTAGGGTTAGCCTTAGCCTGGGATTTAGGCTCTGGCGGGATGGGAATCGGCAATTCGGGTTGGATGGCCATGATTTTGCTCTGGTTTGAGACGATAGCTGTGACTAAACTGTGGACTAAGGTTGGGCTTAGTACTGTGAGACATCATGCCCATCCCCCCCATGTAGAATTTTTTGGTGAGGGGCATGGCAGAAGTGTAAGCTAAAACTATTTTAGTTTGCGTATTTTGGTGGGGGTTACCACCCCCGGGGGGGGGT
>JBFRWC010000315.1:0-9923 GCA_051439365.1 Leptolyngbyaceae cyanobacterium | reverse complement strand
CTACTCGACTTTATGTTAACTGACAAGCCTCACCGTGCCCCCTCCGTTGCCAATACCTCTTAGACTTCCACCATTACATGAGGCAAGTTCTGTATTCTAAGTCACCATTTGAATTTGGAA
This sequence comes from Leptolyngbyaceae cyanobacterium, assembly GCA_051439365.1. Lineage (GTDB taxonomy): Bacteria > Cyanobacteriota > Cyanobacteriia > CAKZMO01 > CAKZMO01 > JAAHGY01. The sequence continues at coordinate 9,803 of JBFRWC010000315.1, read as the reverse complement.
TTGCTGCTGTGATCTTGATTCCCTATTGTATCTGTTAAGCTCATAGCCATTTAATTTACGTGGCTGAACCCCACCAGCGGCGGGGTTCAGCCACTAAAATACGCAAACTAAAATCGTTTTAGCTTATTGATAGATGAATAGTCGTTGGGCAGCGCGAGTCACAGCAACGTATAGCAGTTGATTCCGTTCCTGAATATTTCGGTTTATCAAGGTATTGGGGATGTCCACAAAGACATTTTGGAAGGTTGAGCCTTGAGATTTATGAATGGTCAGGCAATAGGCGTAACTGAGGTTATGAAACAGATTCTTCAAATCCCAGTATTCTTGCCATCGCCGCAGTCCGGCATATTCCCGAAGTTGTTGGTTAAAACGTTCATGGCTCAGTTCATGAAGAACGGTAAGTTGGCGAATGTGGCCTTCGTCAGTCAGAACTTGAAGGTACCACACTGACCACTTGCCATCTTGCCCCTTGGTCACATCAAGAACTTCACATTCACCAGAGTTTTGCAACACGATATTGTCTTTGGCAAAACAAGGGGCGTTAGCAATCAACCGTTCGCCTTTGACAAACCGTGGAGTATCTCGACCATATATGGCCTCTCGAATCAGTTGGTTGAGGTAATTGACCCGCTTGTTGGTGTAGGCCAGAACCCGCACATAATCTGGGTCATCTTTGTAGCGATCGCTTTGAAAGGCACGGATAATTAACTTCTCCCATTGGTGACTGGGGGCGACGGTGACGCCTTCGGTGCGATCGCCATTCATTTCCGTCGCAAATTTGGGCAGAGAGCGATTGTCCAAATGATTCCGGATCGACTCCGCTAGCACCCCGATCGCCCCCCCATACCGCACCACTTGAGTCAAATCAGAGCGATCGTAGATTTCGCTAAACGTCTTAGATTCTCGTTCGCCAATGGGGGGCAACTGGGCAATATCGCCCACGAATAAAACTTGAGTGCGCTTATGTAAGTCCGAGACTGCATTGGTCAGCAATAGCCACATCTCTTCATTGATCATAGACGCTTCGTCCACCACCACCAGCCGATAGCGGTCAAATGTATTTTCACTTCCCGGATCGGGCTTAAAAATTTGTTTGCCCGTTGTTGCATCAATATCCGGCTTGAGTCCCAGAAGTTTACAACAGGTGAGGGCATCTACGTTGGTCAGATTCCAGCGATCGGCCATGGCTGCCAGGACTTTAGTGGCTTTGTTGCTGAACGCTGTTAGGACAATTTTGCGGCGATCGCCCTTCTGCCGTAGGGTCTTGATCAACGCTTGCAACAGCGTCGTTTTGCCCGTCCCTGCATATCCCGTTAACAGATGCAGTTTTCGCCGCCCTCGCACAAACGCCTCCAACTGCTTCAACGTTTGCCACTGTTCTGGGGTGAGGGGCATTCCGGGCAATATCTCTGGGATCGGTTCGATCGGTTCGGATGTATTGGCTAGGGCCACATCTGTTGTTTCCCGCACCAATGGTGTAGCTCGGTAATCTGCAACCGAATCAGTCGCCGTTGAACCTATTGCTACCCTGGGTTGCTCGGCTGGTAACGAATTGATGTCATGAGAGGCTGACGATGGATGGCCAGAATCCTGGGAGATCACTCGATTATTGATGGACACCATTGAAAACGGCAGAACGTTAGCAAACTTTAGGCTATTTCTTGTAAAAAAATTACCAACCTGCGGTGCGTTACGCTGGCGCTTTTCTGGTATGCCCTTTGGGCTATACAGCACCCTACAGCGGTATATCTTTTCTCGGAAATCACCTTAGTATTGCAATGGTACCCCATATTTCTAACAGAGGTCGGAAAGGTGGAACAGGGTAATAATGCAAATGGACTATGATGGTACCGCAGATGACCAGAACCACAGAGATGCTGTAAGGGCTAAACCGAGTCGTTCTGATGTAAAGGCATGACAAACGTCACGGTTGAACCTGTTTCTTCCCCCATACTGGAGTAGTTCAGCGTACAGCCCATGTCTTTGACAGACTCCTGGGCCATCAAAATGGCTGAGGCCATCTCCGCCGCTAACCCTAGTCCCTCGAAGGTACGGTTAACAGACGCATCCACATCTCCCACGGTCTGAAAAAACTTGTATTGGTTATCCAGTGACATCCCAATACCAGTGTCCTCGATCGTAATCTTGGCCTCATCTTGGTCGTCCGTTTCTTGGATCTCAGCCGCAACCGTGACACAACCCGCTTCCGTAAATTTAATTGCATTCCCGACCAAATTGAGCATGACCTGCAAGAGTCGCCGATAGTCACCGTAAACCCAGATATCTTCTTCATCATCCTGGCCTGGAGTCATTGACAGCAGGTAATCTAAGGATTTTTGTTGGGCTTGAGCACGGGTAGATCGCTCCACTTTCGCCAAAAGCTGATTCAAACTGACCCTTTCCCCATCTGGTGGTGGGGGATCAGGACGATCATCGATATCAATGATGATGGGCGTGTCGGCGAGGGGGACCGTGAACGTAACCGTTGACCCTAACCCTTCTCCCATGCTGACAAAATCTACGGTGCCACCCATTTCTGCAATCAACTTTTTGGAGATGACTAATCCCAGTCCCGAACCTCCAAAGGGTCGAGCAAACGTAGACTCTACCTGACTAAACGTTTGAAAGAGCTTGTGTTGTTTTTCAACTGGAACTCCAATCCCTGTATCTTCCACACTAATCCGAATGTAATAGCCAATCGGCTTTTGGGTGGACTGTAGTGGTAAGCTATCGGGTAAATTAGCCCCATCCCCTGAGAGCTCTGACAGGTTGTCATCGTTGGGGCTAGAAGTGATGGCGATCGCGTCTGGCCCTTCAGGTTCTTCCACTTCTGCCCGGATGGTGACCCCTCCCTCTGCGGTAAACTTGATGGCATTGCCCACCAGATTAATCAGCACTTGAAGCAACCGCTGATAATTACCGAGAAGGACGATATTACCGTAAGTCCGTGGGGCACATATGTCGTAACTCAGAGATTTTTGTTCTGCCTGGGTCCGGGTAAATCGTTCCACTTCTGCTAGCAATTCTCCTAGGTTGACGGAACCTATCTCAATTTGCATCCGCCCCGCCTCAATTTTGGCCAGATCCAAAATATCGTTGATCAGATTAAGCTGGTGAACGGCAGAGTGATAGGCTTCACTGATGAACTGGTGCTGTTCTTCCGGGTCGTCGGCTAAGCCATCTAGGACCAATCGGAGTAATCCCAACATGCCATTGAGGGGAGTGCGGAGTTCATGGGAGGTGTTGGCTAAAAATTCGCTCTTGAGCCGGGAAGCTTCTTCTGCTCGCTGATGAGCTTCTTCGAGTTCATGTTTCTTTTGGAGCAAGCGTCCGTTTGCTTGCCGTAATTCTACTGCTAGATCCTGGCTAGCGGCAAACAGGGAAGCATGGGCAATGCCTGTACCCACTTGGTCAGCAAATTCCTGAATTAAGTTGACTTCAGCAGTGTTGAGGGGTGGTGCAGAGAGAGATTGCCAAATTAAGATGAGGCCGTTCGGTGCATCTTGATAGCTCGTGGCCACGGCTAAAGAGGGATGGGCCAAATCGTGGTAAACATCCTTGTAAATGGGATTGGGGGGAGGGAACGGGCTAGGGTTCGGAGACGAAATAGGGGGTGAGAGTGGGGCTGAGTGGGTGTGATAGGAGACTTCCCCGGCTTCAAGAGCTAAGAGGGGAAAGAGCATAGGTCGCAAGGTAGATAAGACTTCAGTGAGGGCAGGTTGGTGAGTCAGGGAAAGAATGCGATCGCCCATGTACGGCAAGCTAGAATCCTGCTGATATTCTCCGACAATCGTGAGGCTCGGTTCGTTCGCTTGGTAAATATAGATCAAGCAGCGCTTGGCATTGAGAGCATTGCCTAAACCGTCTACAGTGTGCCGCCAAATGGTATCTAGATCTAGGGTGCGGCGGATGTTCCAGGCAATGTCACTCAACAATTCTTGATAGCGATTAAGGGAACTTTGGGCCACTGTCCCGGATGATAGATCATCGGCGAGGGCGATCGCCTCGTCCGGTTCCAGTGGGTGGATACAATGTCCAAGGACCAGGATTTGAGTCGCCTTACCGTTGGGGATCAGGACCGGACTTAGCAGGAGATCAAACAAAAAGTAATGCTGGTTAACCTGCACCGGACAACGCAGTCTGGTGGGGGATTCAGTTTTGAGGGTTTGGCGGATGCAATCTAGGTAGGGGGCGATCGCCACTGGGTAGAAGCCATCCCCGTCCATCTCAGGAATCACCCTGAGCGGTTGATGGGGCAATTGCTCAGGATGCAATCCTGGTAATGAGTCGCACTGCCAGATGAACGTGTGGTAGCGTCCTGCTTCATCTTGGAGATAGGTAATATCAGGAGAATCGGATAATGCACAAGATTGCCCCTCTGAGCGAGTGTCAGGGGAATCCGATGGTAACAGGGGAAGATGGCTGTGCAAAGTCATCGGCAAGCGCCTAAACAATACTTAATCGATCATCAGGATACTGAAGTGGCATCGCAGTGCCGCTGGATGTTTTTCCACTCCGATCATTCACTCCAATCATAGACGTTTGGATAAGCGTGAGACTGGTTCTTCCCCTAGGATGCCCAATTTATCTCCATGCTTAAACGGCAAGTGATGCCAATTTGATTCAACGATAGATCAGCAACCTAAAAAAAGGGACCCATTAGAAGTCAAGGATATCCAGTAGACACTAGCCCTCTCCAACGATAACTTAACCTTAACTGAAATGAACTATCGTTCCTAGTCATTCCACTCACCACGGGTGGGTACAGGTGGGTTCCGCTCTAGGTTTCGGGTGAGGTCATCGTCTCGACGGGCACCGCCCCGCAGCCATTGCCTCACCGCCACTTCAATCACTTTACTGGGATCATCGGTGAGAAATTTGATTTGACGCAGGAGATCGCTATCCAGTGATACGGAGACTTCTACCTTTTCATCTGGATGGGAGGACACTTCCGACGGGGTAGGATTTGTAGCGGAAGGAGATTCAGTGGATTGAGTCATAGGTGTAACGACGGCAAGTCGGGATAACAAACTGGAATAATCAAATCGTTAACCACCAAGTATGGTGAACGACAGGCTGATCGCTAGCCACCAAAATGGTTAACGACACACGAGTGGGTGAGTGGCGATCGCCAAGTAAAAGGTCAATCCCACCGCTCTCACTCCATCATAATATGATGTCTCGGTATCCACGATAGAGTGAAATGCTTGTTTGAAAAAGGCTTCAGAAGTTTAAAATTATCAAAATATTCAGGGATAAATGTTCAGGGGCAAATTACCCGATTGGATCCAGGTGCTGGAGCAGAACGAGGGATCGGGCAACCAAGGAAATTTTGCTGGCACCTGTATACACGGGGCCATTGTCTAATAATAATGGGTGGCGCGTATCAATTTTAGTTTGCCAGCCCATGGCCCACAGGGGATAAGGAATCTCAAAGTCAACCGAGTCGTGGTAGTCATTCAACAGGATGAGGAAGCTATCATCCACGACCCGTTCCCCGCGATAGTTGGGACGGTTCAATTCTTGGCCATTGAGAAAAATACTGATGGATTTGAGTGAGGAGTCGCGCCATTGCCGATTTTCCATTTCTGAGCCATCGGGATTGAACCAGGCGATATCGTTAACTCCAGAGCCATGAATATCCTGACCTTGGAACCAGTCGCGGCGACGAAACACGCGATGGGCACGGCGAAACTGAATCAGTTGTTGGGTGAATTGCAACAAATCAGCGTTGGTGTGCTGTAACTGCCAATCAAACCAGGATATGGAGTTGTCCTGACAGTAGCCATTATTGTTGCCCTGTTGCGATCGCCCCATCTCATCGCCCCCCAACAGCATCGGCACCCCTTGGGAGAGCATCAGCGAGGCCAAAAAATTTCGCTGTTGCCGTGCCCGCAACTCCAGAACCGACGACTCATCGGTGCCCCCTTCCATGCCACAATTCCACGACCGATTATAACTTTCGCCATCCCGGTTATCTTCCCCATTAGCGTGGTTATGCTTCTGGTTATAGCTGACTAAATCCTTCAAGGTAAACACATCATGGGCCGTGATGAAATTAATACTGGCACTGGGGGTGCGCCCAGCATTGCCGTATAAATCTGAGCTGCCCGTAAACCGATAGGCAAATTCGGCCAAGGTGGTGCCATTGCTGCGCCAAAAGTCTCGGATCGTGTCTCGATATTTGCCGTTCCACTCGGACCAGAGCAGGGGGAAATTGCCCACTTGATAGCCCCCTTCCCCTAAATCCCACGGTTCCGCAATCAGTTTCACGGTAGATAGCACCGGATCTTGGTGGATAATTTCAAAAAACGAGGATAGATTATTCACTTCATACAACTCGCGGGCGAGAGCAGACGCTAGATCAAAGCGAAACCCATCCACATGCATCTCTTGCACCCAGTAGCGGAGGCTATCCATGATTAGCTTCAATACCTGAGGGTGGCGCACATTCAGGGAGTTACCACATCCGGTAAAGTCCATGTAGTACCGGGGTTGGGTGGTGAGGGTGCGGTAGTAGGCTAGGTTATCAATCCCCCGCAACGAGAGGGTGGGACCACAGTGGTTGCCTTCCCCGGTATGGTTATATACCACGTCTAAAATCACTTCGATGCCTGCCGCATGGAGGGTTTTGACTAGGTGTTTAAATTCCCGCACCTGTCCCCCCAGTGAGGAATCCGCGCTGTAGCCAGCGTAGGGCGCAAAGTAGGAAAGGGAATCGTAGCCCCAGTAATTCCGCAACCCCTTATCAGCCAAATGGCCGGGGTGGGCGTGGTAGTGGTGAACGGGGAGGAGTTCTACGGCGGTGATTCCTAGAGCTTGTAGGTGGGCGATCGCGGCAGGGTGAGCCATCCCCGCATAAGTCCCCCGTAAAGATTCGGGAATCTCAGGATGCTGCTGGGTAAAGCCCCGCACATGGACCTCATAAATGATTGTTTCGTGCCAGGGTGTGCGTAGGAGGCGATCGCCCTCCCAATCAAAGGCATCATCGACCACGATTCCCTTAGGGATACAGTGGGCATTATCTGTGGTGGAAAACGACAAATCCCCATCAGGATGGCCCCACTGGTAAGCAAAAATGTCAGGGCCATGTTGCACATCCCCCGTTAGCGCCTTGGCGTAGGGATCGATGAGTAGCTTATGCCAGTTAAAGCGATGGCCATGCTTGGGTTTATACAGCCCATGTACACGGAAGCCATATTGTTGCCCTGGCCCGACTCCTGGGACATAGCCATGCCAAACAAAATGGGTGCGCTCTTGCAGCGGCACACGGGTTTCCGTTCCATGTTGGTCAAACAAACATAGCTCAACTCCGGTGGCATATTCTGAAAACAAGGCGAAATTGGTCCCCTGCCCATCCCAGGTTGGACCCAACGGATTTGAACGTCCCGGCCAACACTTAATGGTCATCTCCTCATCCTCCAACCCCAGCGGGTCTGTCATTCAGCCACGCATCTCGAACCGTCACATCATCTCAATCTTGCTCTGTACACTTTACGCTGTGTACACTGTATCGCGGAATAAAGATGGATTGTTTAGCTAATTTGTTGAGTATTTTGTCCAGGGGGTTTAATCGCACACTGGAGGGAGGGTGATCGGAGCAAAATGGGGTTATGGCCCATCCCTACCATGACTCGGGACCTCGCAGGAACTAGAGAAATCGGGTAAAGTTCCGGTACAATGGCGATCGCAGCTTAATCCAGCCCATGCGACGTCGCTCAACCCTTGCCCTATGCTAATGCTTGATTCTGTTTCTGTTCCCGTGATTCTGCTGGCCTCCATTGTGCTAGCGGCGGTTCTGATTTATGTGCCCTACATTGTGGTGGTCTACGGTCGGCTGACCGCTGCATCGGGGTACGATGCGGCCAACCCTCGCGCCATGTTTGACCAACTGCCAGATTATGCTAAACGGGCTAACTGGGCACATCAAAATTCTTTCGAGTCCTTCAGTATTTTTACAGCAGCAGCGCTGATGGCCTATGTTACTGAGCAGGCATCACCTACGGTAGTATACGCAGTGGTCGCCTATTTGGTGGCGCGGTTGTTGTTTTCAGTGGCCTATATTTTGTCGATTCCAGCCCTGCGATCGCTAATGTTTGGGATTGGCAACATTGGTATTATTATTTTGTTTGTCAGTAGCATCCGCAGCATCATGTAGGTGTTTTTCCTGTAGTAGAGATGCTCTGTAGAAAGATGTGAGGGCACGTTTACTGGGAAACAGGGATATACTGTGCAATTGCCCTAATCTAGATCACAATTAACTCATGGCTTCTACATACTCTTTTGATGTCGTCAGCGACTTCGATCGCCAAGAACTGGTCAATGCCCTAGATCAAACCCAACGGGAAATTAAAAGTCGGTACGACCTCAAGGACACTAAAACCACGGTTGAACTGGGGGAGGAAACCATCACGATTACCACGGACAGTGAATTCACCCTCCAATCGGTGCATACGGTGCTGCAAACCAAAGCGGCCAAACGGCAGTTGTCCCTGAAAATTTTTGATTACGGTGAAATTGAATCTGCCACTGGAACGCGAGTCCGCCAAGTGATCAAGCTCAAAAAGGGGATCAATCAAGACATTGGCAAAAAGATTACCAAAATGGTGCGGGACAATTTGAAGAAAGTGCAAGCCTCGATCCAGGGGGATGCGGTGCGAATTTCAGCCAAATCCAAAGACGATTTGCAAACCGTGCAACAAATGATTCGAGATGAAGAGTGGCCCGTAGCGATTCAATTTAATAATTACCGTTAAGTCAATCTAAAACTCAAAGCCTATGGCAAACGGATCGTACGCAAAAGATGGCATCGGTTGGCAAATCCAGCAAGCACAGCGCCGTTTTTCTGAATGGGCTGAAGTTCAGTTTGCCAACACCGCTCCCGATATTGACCCCGGCCCACTACCGGGTTTCCCCAGTTGGGTTGTCGATGTCTTGCTGGTTCTGTTTTGGGTGCTGGTTGCAGGGGCTGTGATTTGGTTAGTGGTCACGCTATTTGGTCCTGACCTTATGGCCTGGTTGAATCGTCAGCCCACTGTTGGCCAGCCAACCGTTCAACATCAAGAGACTCCATCGGCAGCAGCGTGGGTGAAGCGATCGCACCAGTGGCAACAGCAGGGGAATTATCGAGAAGCCTGTCGTGCTTTGTACATGGCCATGATTGAGCGGCTGCACGAGACCCAGCAGGTGCCCCGCAAGCTCAGCCGCACCGATGGAGAATATCGCATTTGCGTCAGTCAGTTGAACCCACCTCAGGCTTACCAGCTTTTGATTAACGTCCATGAACAACTGTGCTTTGGCGATCGGGAGATCTCAGCAGACTTATTTCAACGGTGTCAACAAGCCTATCAGGGGCTAAAGTAGCGGCAACCTTCCTAAAAAAGTCCATACCTTCATCTCGCTGAGAAGTACATGAGGGTGAGACCACTGAGGACAATCGGATGAACGACCCATCATCCAGAGTTGTCTCCATCGGTCCACCGACTGAATTAGGAAATTCCACCATGACTTCTCTTTACGCTAAACTCTGTGTCTTAAGTCTAATTGGTATTAGCTTGATTGCTCCCCTACACTTGCTTCACAATGCCAACGCCCAAGGCATGAATCGCCCTAATCACCAGCTATCCCAAGGACAAGTCACCACTCAATGGTCAACCTTTGAAGTCCCCAGCGACATTGGCCTTCCCGACAAGCGTGAACCGGGTGGCACGCGCTAGGTGAAAGAACGGGCGGAAGGCGGAAGGCGGAAGGCAGAAGGCAGAAGGCAGAAGGCAGCAACCCAAAACGCCCCACTCCCCACTCCC
>JBFRWC010000314.1:0-17719 GCA_051439365.1 Leptolyngbyaceae cyanobacterium | reverse complement strand
ATCGAACAGTATTTACCAACGATCTGGCAATTGCATGAGAACATTCTTCCCCTTATTCTCCAACACAGCCAATCAAATATCGTTCCTCTTGAGAATAAAATGCCAAGGGTTAATGTCAATGTCATTGAGCCTGGTGGAGAATATCGATGGCATTATGATAGAAATGCCATCACTGCTTTACTGTACTTAAATACAGTGGAGAATGGAGCGCTTGAACTGTGCCCCAACTATCGTGTTGGGGCTCGGCACCAGCGGTTTACGGTTAAGCAAAACGTTTTAGATACATTATTGAGCCTCAAACCTATTCGCCAGCTATTTGGGAAAAAGGTCACTATCCAACCTCAGCAAGGCATGGTTGTTATCATGCGAGGCGATCGCTGCCTGCATAGTGTTGCACCATTGGATGGGACAGAGGAACGAATCAACATTGTGATGGCTTATGATTTTCCAGATGCTACATTCCCAATAGAAGATGGGTTGGACTCTTATCTTTACACCAATCAGAAGCAAGCAGTCCGAGATGCGAACTATATGTAGTTAAAATCTAAATATAGTTAAAATCTAAATATAGTTAAAATCTAAAACAATTAAGCTTAGTCAAATGATGAAACGACCTCAACCTGTTCCACCTCAACCTGGACAAGAGTCTGTATGGGATTATCCCCGTCCTGCCAAATTAGAGGATACTGATAAGCACATTAAAATTATCTTTAATGATGTTGTTATTGCTGACACATCAAGAGCCAAACGAGTGTTAGAAACAAGCCATCCACCGAGCTACTACATTCCATCAGAGGATATTGCACTGGAGTATGTGCATCCAACCTCTCGCCAAACGATGTGTGAGTGGAAAGGAATTTGTAAGCACTACAGTATTGTTGTGGCAGGCAAGAGCATTCTCTACGCTGGTTGGTCCTACTTTGCCCCAACGCCTGACTTTGTTGATATTCAAGATCACTACAGTTTTTACGCTCGTCCCATGGACGCATGTTACGTGAACGACGAGTTAGTGACTCCGCAGGCAGGCGATATGTACGGTGGCTGGATTACCAGCGATATTGTTGGTCCCTTCAAAGGGGAGCCGGGAACGATGGGTTGGTAGTTCATTAAATTGCGTCACTCAATGTGGAAGCGATCGCCTGATTAGATAATCAATATCCGTGGTCCCACAAACCATTGGTAGGTGGGACTAGTGCGGTCTGAGTCAATTTCCAATGGACTTTCTGCACCATCCACAATGGCGCGAACCAAATAATCACCGGATTTCACGTCCTGAAACTCGACCACGATATCTTGGGTATCCTTCAATCGAGTGTCAGCTTCAAGCAAGTATGCCATTGGCTTTTGGGTAGACCATTCGTTAAGGGCCACCACCACTCGTTGTTTGGGGCGCACCTTGACATTGAGATGCAACCATAGCCGACCACTCCGGAGGTCCAGTTCTGTGCCAGACATGTCGGTGATATCGAGGCTTTCTAGGGTTGGGCATAGAATAAACGAGGTAGCGTTCGATTCTACACTGCGGCGAGTATCGGGCGATCGCTCAATCGGGTCGATGTCATGGGCAGGATGCACCACTTGCAGGGTTTGCACGCCCACATGCAGGAGGTTCAGGGGGACGATGGAGAGGGGCAGAAGAATACAGGTTTCGCTGACTTCCGGTGGGGTAATCTCTAAATGGCCGATGCGAACTTGGGTGAGGCGATCGCCCTTCAAGTACTTCCCCCGAATTTCGAGAGTACTGTTGGCCACGATGGGTTGGAATCGCCCTTCTTGGGCGAAAGCCTGCTCAATCGTGGGTCGATTGAGCAAGGGGGCAGCTAAATCTCCCATTTGCCGTTGACGAATGGGTAACGGACGCTTGAACCCTTCCTCCCCTTCCACCAAGACCACTAGCACTTTATACGCGATCGACAACACATAGGGAGTCTGAAAAAAGACTCCCCAGGTTTTAGATAAATCTTCCAGGGTCAAATCCAGGGGCATAATGCTAATTTGCTGCACTTGATTCGCCAAATTGGATTGACGTAGGACCGTAAGGGTAGAGCGATCGCAGGTTTCCCGAATCATATCCGCTGTCATTACTCGATGATCATTCAGGGTTTTGACCACGCTGCCCAATAACCGTTGGGGAATGAGTTCATTGTCATTGCCGTAAAAACTAAGAATATAGTATAAATCTAGGGCTGCTTGCCGCTTCACCGGGTTGCCGCGCGATCGCATTGGGGTCGCGTCGATATTGTGGAGGGCGGGATTGGTAATAATTTGGTAGAGGAAAATATTGACCCCTGACTCTGGAGTGCCATTGCCAATGTCATTGGGGCGCAAGGTGGTAGCCCGTGCCCCATCCACGTCGGCTTGGATAGCCGCTTGCAAGGTGCGCTGAAGGGTCGCGGTGACAGTGGCAAACGCTAGATGATTACTCATTCGATGGCGTGATTTTCAAGGATACTCCTCCCCTGCCATCATAGGCATATCGTTGGTCAGGCTGGGAGACCCATAACAAAGTGTGCAGATTCGGAACTTAGGCATGGGGTCTGAAAAATTTAATCGGATAACTGGGAGGAGTGATTTATCCTAAAAATGGCATTGCATCACCCCACTGAACTCCTATGAATCCCCTCCAAGATGTGTTCATTTCCTATGGCCGTGCTGATAGTACGCACTTTGCCAAAATGCTGAACGATCGCCTCGTCGATCTGGGCTATACGGTCTGGTTTGACGGGGATGACATTCCGTTTGGGGTGGATTACCAAAAGCAAATTGATGACGGCATCGAAAAGGCGGATAATTTCATCTTTGTGATTGCGCCCCACTCGACCAACTCCAAATACTGTGGGTTGGAAATTGATCTGGCATTGAAGCATAATAAGCGGATTTTTCCCCTGCTGCATGTGGAGCAGATTAGTCAGGAGACCTGGCAGCAGCGCAGTCCTAATGGCACAGATAAGGAGTGGGCTGAGTATGAAGCAGCGGGACTGCATTCCTGCCATACGAATATGCTAAGCAGGCTCCGGTGTGGCCCACGGATTTGCACTATGAGTTCATCACCGAGAGCATCAAAAATGCCACCAACCTGATGACCCAGGTGTTTTTGGCCCATGCGGAAGAAGATGAGGCGATCGCCTCTCCCGTCACAGAAGGCAATAGCAGAGACTCCTGAAAAATAGGCATGTGGCCCACCCTTGGGCTGATGGTCCACGAGGGTTCTAACTAGAGGTTGAGTTGCCCTCACTATCTGTTGTCTGCGACTTTGAGCTGTCCTCTTCTTTATTCTGCTGCTGCGTTGCAAATAAATTGACATCCCGACGAATCGTTTCTTCAACCTGTGATGCAAACGAGGCAAAAGCCTCTTTATGGCTCTTGCAGGGAAGATAGCTCCCGGTTAGCTCAAAGAACTGCCACCCTTCAGACTTCAGCGATTCTACAGCCTGTCGATAGTCATACCAGCGTTGGCCATAATTAAAGAATTCATCCACTGAACCAGCGATCGCCACAATGCCGCTCACCCCAAGAGTTCCTAGCTTGAACCAATATTCCAACTTTTCTTGTTCGGGTGGAAAGAATGTAGTAGCACCGACCAGAATAGGGGTAATTACGCTGAGAACGATAGCCGTTAATTTCAACCGAGTATGGCGATCGCGGCAAACTTTCGTTTTTTTCTCCATCCATAGGATTTGCTCCAACCAGCGGTGCTCCAGAAAAAGTTTTTGGCGCTCTTCTAGCGCCAATGACTGAATCACCTGCGTAAAACTGTTCTTCAACTGTTTATCGTAGGACAAATCTTGCTGAGCAACGGGTGTAGATTGATCCGAGAACTGTTGAGTCATTGGTTCTTTTCCCTGGGGTTGAATAGTCATGAAACTAAAGCCATTAAAGCGCTAATTGAAAGAATATTGCCTACCCCCATTGGGTTGGTGCAGAGATCCCGGGGTTCTTTAGTTAGCTATGGGTCAGGGTGAGGTTTTTCGGCAGAACCCCGGGATCTGGGACTCGTGAAGGGGCGATCGGGTGGGTGCGAAGATCCCGGGGTTCTTCAGGTAGCTATGGGTCAGGGTGAGGTTTTTTGTCAGAACCCCGGGATCTGGGACTCGTGGAGGGGCGATCGGGTTGGCGCGGAGATCCCGGGGTTCTTTAGGCAGCTATGGGGCAGGGTGAGGGTTTTTGGCAGAACCCCGGGATCTGGGATTCGTGAAGGGGCGATCGGGTGGGTGCAGAGATCCCGGGGTTCTTCAGGTAGCTATGGGGCAGGGTGAGGATTTTTGTCAGAACCCCGGGATCTGGGACTCGTGGGGGGCGATCAGGTTGGTGCAGAGATCCCGGGGTTCTTCAGGTAGCTATGGGTCAAAGCCATAGTCTTTGGCAGAACCCCGGGATCTGGAACCCCTAAAACCCGGACGATTAAACTCGCATCTACTCATCAAACATGAAGCGCCGTGGTGGCAAGTATCGAATATCCTCCACCTCAACAAACGATCGGTATGTGGCAGCATCACCCATCCCATTCCTCACCATTCTGAATTGGGGTAAAGAGCCACGACGCAACTCCACATAGTCCTGATAGCTCGAAAACTCCCACTCTTGAGGCGTGTCAACAAGCTGTGCCTTAACTGGATTGAGATGGATATAGCGAGATAGATTGAGCAAATAGCAGGCTTCATTCACATGAATGGATTGAAAACGCCCTTGAAACAGTGGTCCACAACGATTGTGTCGCTTGTTAATGGCTTTCGTGTAGGCCAATGAGAGAAACCCCATCTTTTCAGAAAGACCTTCATCCCTCACTTGCACCAAGAAGTGATAATGATTTGGCATCAAACAGTAGGCAAGGACATCCAGAGTATGTGGCACCAAATAGCGCCGCCACTGCCTCAAAAAATGTAGGTAGTTCTCGCGCTCGAAGAAGATGCGATCGCGGTTAACCCCTCGATTATACAGATGATAGAACTGCCCTGGAATAAAGGCCATTTCACGACGTGGCATAGAACAACCCTGAAAGTCTGCCCTTAAAATTCCCAAAATACCGCTTTCATCTTCATCAACCTCTTTTGGTGAGATTAGATTCTGCACGGAGATCCCGGGGTTCTTCAGCAAGCTATGGGTCAGGGCGAGAATCTTTGTCAGAACCCCGGGATCTGGGACTCGTGAGGGGGCGATCGGGTGGGTGCAGAGATCCCGGGGTTCTTCAGGCAGCTATGGGTTAGGGCGAAGGTCTTTGTCAGAACCCCGGGATCTGGGACTCGTGAAGGGGCGATCGGGTGGGTGCAGAGATCCCGGGGTTCTTCAGGTAGCTATGGGTCAGGGTGAAGATTTTTGGCAGAACCCCGGGATCTGGGATTCGTGGGGAGGCGATCGGGTTTACGCAAAGATCCCGGGGTTCTTCAGGTAGCTATGGGGCAGGGTGAGGATTTTTGGCAGAACCCCGGGATCTGGGACTCGTGAGGGGGCGATCGCTTGCTGAGTAGGGGAATGAGGGCGATCGCCCATTTGGAACGCTACACAAAACAGATGACCCGTATCATTTGGGCTGGTTCCTTCCGTTACCAAACCGAGGACTTCGATAGGACTCAATCTCAGCTCGACGCAACCGCAACTGAATATCCTCCAACATCTTGCGATTCACCGAAAGCACATCCGCCACTAGCCCTAAAATCCACAGTTGAATCCCCGCTAAAATCAGAATCGCGGCCACAATCAAACTAGGTGCCCGGACTCTAGTGGGGTCATCAAACCAGTAAAGAATCAGCCAGCGAAAGCACAGCCCTAGCCCCAGCCCAAAGGGCACTCCCCCAATCAGAGTAAAAAATCGCAAGGGACGATACACCATGAAAATGCGAATAATCGTCAGGACCGATCGCTGGATGTAAGTGGGGATACTCTTGACCAAGCGGGAAGGACGCAAATCGCCGTTGGTGCGAATGGGCACCGACGTAATTGCCATCCCCTTCTGTCCTGCTTGAATAATGGTTTCCAGAGTATAAGTGTACTCATTGAATACGTTAAGCTGGATAGCCGCATAGCGGCTGATGGCGCGAAAGCCGCTGGGAGCATCGGGAATTTTCGTATTACTGGCCAGACGCACCACCCAACTGCCAAATCCTTGGAGGAATTTTTTGGTGGGGGAAAAGTGGGGGATGGAACGGATGGGGCGTTCGCCAATGACCATTTCGGCCTCTCCCTTGAGAATCGGAGTCACCAACTTGGCAATATCGGCAGCACAGTACTGATTATCAGCATCGGTGTTCACAATGATGTCGGCTCCAGCCTTGAGGCAAGCTTCAATGCCCGCCATGAATCCTGCGGCCAGCCCACGATTGTGTTCAAAACTAACAATGTGGTCCACGCCCCACTGCTTGGCTACTTCGACGGTGCGATCGCTACTCCCATCATTAATAATCAGCCATTCCACTTGGTCAATCCCAGGCATCTTCCGTGGCAGCTCAGCCAAGGTAATCCCTAATGTTTGCTCTTCGTTGTAACACGGAATTTGAATAATCAGTTTCATGACAGTTTTCCCCGCTGGGCCACCTGACGATTGCGAATGAAGGATTTGACCCTTGGGTCTACCCCAAACTCTAAATCTTTTTTTTTAGAATTGGAAGTGATGGGTTGGGTGCCAATAAGCCATAATGCCTGTTAAGACGCGATGACACAAGCCATCGTTTTTAGCCAATTCGCAGATAAGTTCTACCTGAACCACTCATTTGCATCTCCCCTCATCCTCTAAAGCGTACTGCCTTACTAAGGGACTGAAATAACATGAGCAATATTGTCGCTAGCTTCACCAAATTGTGTGAGTCTTACATTGATTTGGCTGATCGCTTTCAGCGACTTGATATTGAGCATATGACCCTAAAGGAAAAGCTAGTCCCGCTATTGAAGACCTTGCGTCATTATCGCAGGGCGATCGCCAAACTCCAGCAAGAGAAGCAAACGTTGGAGGCTGAATTGCACCAAGCAAGAGAAGCCTGCAATATTCTAGTGGCAGAGAAATCAGCCCTGAAGGCATTGAACCCGCTGCTCAGTGACAAGGCAACTCGGTTACTGACTGAAGCCGAGGAACAAATGAAGTTGGTCAATGAAACTATTGGTGAAATTGAGCGAAATGACCAACCTAACCTAGGAATAGAAGACAAAGCGCTGTTGGCCCATTTTTATGCCGATCCTGAGGCCTTTGCCGATCCCCAAGGATTGCCAACAGACCCGGAATATACTGAATCCGGGAAGGGCCAGCCACATAGCGGTCAATTACTTAGTAGCCAGCCAGTCAATGGCCGGTCAGGCAATGGCAGTATTAGTGAATCATCAAAATCGTTTGTGTAGCAGAGCTAGGATACGAGAAGGTAACATAGAGGAGCTATCGAGAGTTTACCTGGGCAAAAGTAAAACAGAATTTCTCTCTACAAACCGTGGAAGAGAACCCATTTATAGGGGATATTCCCACGGTTCAACCGACCTCATTGTTAACTGAAATACTGAAGCCCAACATCCCTTGGGCGATCGCTGTTGGCAATGAAAAAGCTCGGTCTGAAGGGATCATTAACCCGATTCTGCTGGAGGTTAAAGAGCATCTCCAAGGATAAGTTAGTGTTTTTTCAGGAGAAGAATTCAACATCGATCCGACCACTGGTCTGACGGGAACCTGTGACTTTATCATTAGCCAGTCGCCAGAACAGTTAGCGCTGGAAGTCCCGGGCTGGTGGTGGTGGAAGCCAAGAAGGATGATTTGAAGCAAGGGATGGGGCAATGTTTGGCAGAGATGGTTGCAGCCCAGCGCTTTAATGCCAAGTATGAACGCCCCATTGCCCAAGTCTATGGAACGGTCACAATAGGAACAGTTTGGCGCTTTTTGCGATTGGAGGAAAATGTCGTTACGGTTGACTTAACCGACTATCCAGTGCCGCCGCTTGAACGGGCATTGAGTATGTTGGTGTGGATTGCCCAAAAGTCTAGTGGATAAATTGGGAAGGGCGATCGCCTTATCTGTCTGAACTATGCGATCGCTCTTCTTCTATTTCCGGGTGGTGGGAGGGCGATCGCCATTGCTTATCTTATTCTGTTGCTGTCGGTCGATGGGCAAACGATCTCAAATCATCAGATTCGCCCCCATCTGACGATTTGGAAATCAGACGCATCAACAGGCGGAGTCCTTCATCCACGGCCGCAGAATCAGGAAACAACTCCGCCACATCGGAATCTAGCTGAATGACTTGGCTAGAGAGCTTTCGGGAATACCACAGCTACGTGCCGCTTTATGGACATTGATGACCCATCAACAGATTTTTTACAGCAGGAACTAGGTTTGTCAAGCCTCCACGTCAACACCCCTTACTGCAATGGTGGCAACAAGCAATGTCAGCAGAATTTTAGCGGATTATCTGCGGAGTCAGACACGCACCCAGAGGTGACAAACATCAAGGCTGAGGAGATCGGTCTGAGCCGGGTTGCTGAGCCTGTCGCCCGGATTTAACTCGACGAATCGGTAAGTTGGCAATTAATGCCGTCACGCGATCGTCATTTTCCAACGAAAATGCCATCCCCTCTGCATCCACTTCCACATAACGAGAGACCACCTCCATAATTTCCTGCCGCATTTGCTCCAGCATTTCTGGGGTGAGATCGGAGCGGTCATGGGCCAACACAAACTGGAGCCGTCGCTTGACGGAATCTCGGCTGGTTTCTTGGGGGGTGCGTTGCAGTACTTTATTCAGAAGATCAGTCAGCATAGGGCATAGGGTCTGTTGTTGAAATGGCAGGCAAGCAAAATATCTCAGCAGAGTATATTCTAATAGAACGGCGGCAAACGATCTGTATTCTTGCTGTGGGATAGCCTGCCTTCAGGATGACATCGGTGGGGACCGTTCAGCAATAACTCATTCAGGCAGGACTGAGAACCTTGAGGCAGCAGTTAACGCTTATCATTCCTACCCCGAAACATCCGTCGAATACGGGAGAAAATATCATCATGGGCCGCCGTCAAGTCGAGAAACGGAACATCTTCCCCTTCCAATCGCTGGGCAATGTTGTCAAAGGCAACTCCAGCCAACGACAGATCTGTAGATAGCACCAACGGTTCTCCTCGATTAGTGGAAACAATGACCTTGTCATCATCGGGGATGACCCCTAGGAGCGGGATCGCCAGAATTTCTTGTACATCCTCCACTGACATCATTTGATCTTCTTGCACCAGTCCCGCCCGGAGACGATTGACGACGAGTCGAAGACTTCTGACATCGTTCGCTTCCAGTAAGCCAATGACTCGGTCAGCATCCCGTACGGCAGCGATTTCTGGTGTTGTTACTACGATGGCTTCATTTGCCCCGGCGATCGCATTCTGAAAGCCCATTTCAATGCCAGCCGGACAATCCACCAATACATAGTCGTAACTTTTCGCGACTTCCCGGACTAGGCGACCCATTTGCTCAGGATTCACCGCATCCTTGGTTCGATTTTGGGCTGCCGCTAGTAGAACGAGTCTGGGCTGACGCTTATCTTTAACGAGGGCTTGGTCCAACCGACAATCCCCTGCTACTACATCCACCACAGTATAAACAATGCGGTTTTCCAAGCCCAGAAGGAGATCGAGGTTGCGCAGGCCAAAGTCCGCATCCACAACGGCAACGGACTGCCCCTGCTGGGCTAAGGCCATCCCCAGGTTGGCCGTGCAGGTTGTCTTACCGACCCCCCCTTTTCCCGACGTAATAACAATAACGCGATTCATAAAGTTGGTGGTTCAAATACACTTCATTCAGGAGTACAGGTGCCAGTCCCAGAGCGCTAATTCGGATAGCGGGTGTTTGCTTGTGAACGGGCCAAGCATCATCATACTATCCCCACTCCCCACCTTCCCCAAATTTGTGCCCCCAAATTTGTCCCCCAACATAGTGGCCGATCAAGTTACGACCTAGCCCCATAGGGCATCTTTGCAAAAGTACTCGCTTTGGTAATGCGAATTCCATTAGTAGTGGCATAAGCCACTTCAGGGGAATACTCTGAAGGCGGATTTTCAGGTGCTCGTGCCACCAGATTCGCAATGCGAATTTGGGTCGGGTCCATCCGTAACGCCATAATCAGGCAATCGGGATTGCCTGACGCGCCTGCTTGGGCAATTCCCCTAAGCCGTCCCCAAATAATGACATCTCCATCCGCAATAATCCTACCACCGGGATTGACATCTCCCAGGACAATAATGGTGCCGGGATGGCGAATATCAACCCCAGAGCGTACGGTAGTTTGAATGTAGAGAGGATCAGCGAGGGGTGGTTTGGCCTCATCGGTGGAGTTGTTCAAGTGAGTGATAGGTAGATCTTGCTCGACGGAGTATCCCAGGGTGACAGCGGCGATCGCCGTTTGCCGCCGACTGGTATAGATTCGCTTAAGCCGGAGTTGTACCGTGTCTAGGATATCGGCGATGGACTGAAGCTGACGGGTATCTAGGAGGCGATCGCGGGCAATCAAGTGGACGGATGTTTCCGGTTGCCAAAATCGTTCTCCTCCGGCCAGCCGTTGTTTCAACTGGGACCATAGCTCATCCCAGGGATTAACACTGATCTCTCCATCCGTTTCAGGAGGGACCAGTAAGAGCAGACGATTAGCTTCGCTCTTAAATCGAATTTGCAAATCTGGACTCGTCTCACCATCGGGAGGCGAAAGGTGAGAAACCGAAGCGGATACAAAAGAATCAGAAGTCATGGAACCAATTGTGCAAGGGTGACGAGGACAAGTACAACCAAGATACAACGATGTGGCAATGCACCATCCATCCAATTCCAACCTACGAGACAGGCATGAACCACCCTCAATCCTAAAACATATCTCAAGACTTTTCGAGTGATTCCACCGATTGTTAAGAGACGAGCTGTGACCACCAGCCGTAACAAATTGTCAGGTGGAGCGGAGGGTTGTACGGAGATCTTAAACGTGGAGGCAGTAACAGAAATACGAGTTTATACGTAAATCGTGTTGACATTCGCATGGTTTCTAGGTAAAAATTTGGATACGCAACTTCACAAAATATCGTTTGTGGATGACGGCTGGTGAGCAGGGCAGGGGAGTATCTCAGTATTTTCCCTCAATTCTATGGTTAATATTGATGACTTTGCACTTTGTGTGTATTGGGTATTAATCCTTGTTTAAGTGTTTCCACGCCTTAATTCTGCTGGTGTTTAGGCGGCAGGGTGTACGACAACAGTAAGCTAGCGGAGATTAAGAGATGATTATCAAAGAGTACGCGGACATGGGATTACCGGATACAGGTGTGGTTCTCCCAGAGGCTAAGGGGAAACAATCCGGGACTAACCGCATCTTCACTCAGTTTGTGGATGGGATCATTATTGTTGCTTACATGTTGAGCCTCATCAGCTTCATGCCTTTATTGCTGACCTATGCTTGGGCTAGGGACAATTGGTTGACTCGTGATGCCTCCTAGAAGATGCTTCCTAGAAGATGGTTTGTTCATGACCTTTCCATGACCTTGTTCTAGGCTAACTTAGCCTACTTGGATAAGAACGCTGTGTGGTTTAGTATCATGACCCGATCCAAAACAAATGGGATACTACGGCTAGAAATGAGTAGTACCCCTAGATGTGTTGAGTTAGACCATTAGTTACAGGGAAGGAGGCGATCGCCCTCCAAATTTTTCCCGCAATCAACCCGTGGGATCACCAGAATGGCAGAACTTACGACGTTAAACGAACATCGGCGTGCTCTGGGGCGATCGTGTCTTGCTGATAGACCCAGATGCCTAGGCTGAGACCCAAGACAAACTTGAGGCTCTCCAAGCCGAAGTAACCACCATGCATCCAATTCATCGCTGTGGGAATTGTTTCAACGGTTTCCAGTCCATTTAAATTAAGGCTGAGGGCACTCATGACCGGGGTGAACCAGTAGGTAGAGATGACTGCAATCGTCATCATCACAGCGGCAATGGCAACTGCTTTAGTCCCCGTGGCTTGGGGGCGGTGGTACAGGGACCAACCCATGGCACCTGTTAGCACCAACGCCGCACACAAAATTTCAAGACGGTTGACAATCCAGAACAGGGAGTAGCCAGTGGTGGCAAAATCTGGGCTGGTCATCATCCCTGTGGCATACAGGGTTGGCATCACGATGACATCAAGCAGGAGGCTACCGCTTAACCAGGCTACGAGGGAAAAAGCAAGCAGCAGTTGCCAGTTGGAATACCTCGATGTGATCGTGGTGGATCGAGATGGGTATGTATTAAGACTCATAGAGCGCTCGCTAATGAATGACTTTACCCTTAGATCGTAATGGAAGGGACTGGGCTACGGTGGCGATCGCTACATCTGGTAATGAAGCGATACGTTTCGCAATCCCGCCATCATCTTGATGACGTGAGCGAGCGCCTCTGGGCAAATACTGAAGTCTCAACGCCCTACGGTTTCAGTGATGGGCAAATTCCTTGTTTGCACATAGACCATCGGGTCATGCAAAAGGGCATGGTAAGACTGTTGTCTAGGGAGAACAATTCCATGATCGAGTGCATCAATTCTTTAGGCTGTCTGAGTGACCTCAGCAGTGTTGCGATAGCCCAGATTGCGATGGCCCAAATGGTCAGCCACGATATCGCCGACTCTTTAAGTCGTCTAAATGGCCTTCATTCGCTGGCTTTAGTGGCTACTATCGCTAGCAGCCCGCTGTTTTGGCAATTGTGGATGAGTACGCAGGGTGATCCCTAACCCATGATTTCAGAGGGTTGCCCTGCCGTGGTCGATTGAACTTCTTGCAGGCAATCAGGCACGGATGCACGGGCCTCCATCTTTTCCACCAGGGCGTCGTAGGTGCTGCGGTTTTGCTCCAGCAGGGTCTTGGCCCTGAGAGTGGCCCAACGCATTTTGGTGTCAAGGGAAGTGGAGGTTGCGTTAAGCCGAGACAGTTGGGTCCAAAGCAGACGAACTTGGTCGCGATCGCTCCCTCCCCCTTCGGCTTGCCCATAAACCAACTCTTCCGCTGCAATGCCTGCCATCCAAACCGAACAGTAGGTATCCACGGATTGAGTTGATACCCGACCTGTGTTGACTTGCCGAAGAATCGTCGTTAGATCAAATTGGACTCCACCTCGTCCAGTTTGTCCCTTGCGGCTCGCTTCCCAGGCACTCAGAGTATAGTCGGTCACCGGAATATCCAACAGATGGGCGACGAGGAAATGCCCCGCTTCGTGGTGGAGAATCCGACGACGATAGGCTGGGTCACGCTGGGCAATCATGTCGATCAGTAGGTTGCCCCCCTGTCCCTGGAAGCCAAAGGTATCGATAGTGGCAAGTCCCAGCACTCCGATGGTGATCAATGCGGGAATGGTCATCGGGATCTGTAACAACGGACCCACCAGAATGAGTAGCACCACGGCAAAAATACCAATGGCAATCAGGTTTAGGGTAATGGAATTCATAAGTTAGGTCAGTCCTAGGTGTGCCAGCTTGAGGAGCATTCTAACGCTGATTATCCCGTTCAGCAGAGTCGGCTCCAGGCTCAGGCCCTGCTCCCTGGAGATACGGCCTCATCATGGTCAGGGGGCTAATTCGTTGTTCCATCTGAGGCGGATTCTGGGGCGGAAACGTTGGCGTTGCCGTAGAAGGTTTCTAGACTATGGCGATCGCCCACATAGCGCCAGTGCCACGGCTCGTAGACCACTGTGGAATCATTGCCCCCGGTGAATGACAATTCAAAGCCATAGGCTGCTGCATTCTCCTCTAACCATTTGAAGGTCGGGGTTTCGGCAAAACTCTCCTCTAGATGGGTGCCGGGTTGGTTCGGGTCGCCAATATCGATGGCGTAGCCAGTATGGTGTTCGCTATATCCAGGGGGTGCGCTAACGGTTGCCCGTTCTTGGGACGACTGACGACGATTCTTTTTGATTTCAAAAAATAAATATTCTTGCTCCGCTTCCGAGCGAAACCCTGATAAAGGTTGCAAGACAATGCCTTGAGTGCGGGCAGCATTGGCCATTTCGGTAAAGCCTTTAGCTGCGGCCTCTCGGAGGCGAATACTTCCGTCCCTGACAATCGGAACCAAGGTTTCTGCCGGAGCCTCATCATAGCGGCGGTGACCCAGTAGTTCGTCAGTATTGTCGGTGGGGTTGCTCACCGCTGGGTCCGTGGAATCCGTGGAATCTGTGGATCCAGCGGTTGCTGTTGTCTCTTCATTACCAGATGGCCCCTCAGATTCGGTGGTTTGTCCATCCTCTTCTGGAGTCACGAGTGAGGCTGGGTTGGTCCCAGCAAAGTAGTTACGCACCGGTTGCCAGAACAAGAACAATGCCGTTATGGCTCCCAAGGCAATGGCTCCAATCCCAATTCCCCCCATCCAAACCAGGGGCAATGAGGGTTTGGCGGAAGAGACGGCAGCAGAGGGGTTCGGAGTTGAATCTCGCAACGCTTCAGGAACGTCATCGCTGTGGGAAGGTGGTGTGGACACTGACATGGGACTGACGGCTTAAAGTGAACAGATACAAGGGTCTGATGGTCTAAGGCCATATTTTGGCCTACTGCATCAGGAAGACAATATCAGGAGACAACGGAAATAACCAAGGGAAGGGGTGGCGCGATCGCCCTCTATCTGGTATCCATCCTTACCTAGCATTCGTCCTTGCTTTGCATCCATAAAATTAACATTTTTCATGCTTCTTCGTTGCTGTCCCCTTTCCCAACTCTATCTCTTAACACCCTTTCTCAACATCTAACACCCTTTCTCAACATCATCTCTCAACACCACTTCTCAACACCACTTCTCAACACCACTTCTCAACCCTATGACTTTTCATCCCCGTTTGTTGTCACTCTATGGTCCGTTAATTCTCTGGGTGAGCTTTGGTTGCATCTTGGGCCATCTTCTGCCGCCCCGTGTGCCCCAAACGTTGGGCAAGGGATTATTTTGGGTGGGCGTTCCGGTGAGTATTGCCACATTTTTGCGCCAAGCCGATCTGTCAGGGAATATTTGGTTGGCCCCAGCGATCGCCTGGTTAGCGGTTGGGTTGGGCGCAGGGCTATCCCGGCTGTGGATGCAGCAACCCTGGTATGCCCTGAGTCAGTGGATT
The DNA here is from genome assembly GCA_051439365.1 of Leptolyngbyaceae cyanobacterium. Taxonomy (GTDB): domain Bacteria; phylum Cyanobacteriota; class Cyanobacteriia; order CAKZMO01; family CAKZMO01; genus JAAHGY01. Next base: position 2,667 of record JBFRWC010000314.1, on the reverse strand, counting down.
TGCCAAAGCCTGGGGCGATCGCGTCCCTCCACCTGTCATCCCCGTGCTTGGCCGCTGGCGGAGCAGGGTAGTTTTATGAATGCGTCCATGTTAGGCAACACCGGCTATCTGGGCTATCCCATTATTCTGACCTTAGTGCCCCCTCAATATTTTGCCTGGGCTGTATTTTATGACACTTTGGGCACGACCCTGGCGGCCTATGGTCTTGCGGTTGTCCTCGCAACCCACTTTAGTCCAGAACAAAAGTACCTAACTGCGAGGATAGCGCGATCGCCCATGCGGAAAATCATCGCGATCGCCCAACAGGTTAGCACTACACTGATCCAAACTCCGGCTCTGTGGGGATTCGTCCTGGGACTATTGGCGAAATCGATTCTCTTCCCTCAACCCGTGGAAACTAGCCTGCGATGGATTGCCTGGGGGATCATGTCCTCAGCCCTCCTGCTCTTAGGGATGCGTCTGGGCCAACTCAAGTCCTGGCATCACCTCCGTCCCGCTATGGTTAGCCTCAGTATCAAAATGCTAGTAATTCCCCTCAGCATCGGCCTCGGATTAAAGGGGATGGGCTTGGAAACATTCCCCCTGTTGGTTATTGTTTTACAAATGGGGATGCCACCTGCATTTGCCACCCTCATTATTGCTGAGGCATACGGGTTGGAGCGAAATTTAACGGTCACAACGTTGGCAACAGGGTCTATCCTGATCTTGACTACCCTGCCGTTATGGTTGTTCCTGTTTGGCCCCTAGCTTGGACGGTAGCTGAGACGATAGTCAGGAAAGCCATAGTGGCTTAGGCATCTGGTACTATTGCCCCTGAACGGTATGATGAAAGCGATATCACCCTGAAACAATTGTTAATAGCTGCTGGAAACTTTATACGTGAACATGCAAGATGAGCAGATTGGGCGTGCAAATCGGCTTGAGAGTGGAAATCGGTGGCCCCATCAATGGCGACTGGAACTAGGGCTGAACCAGAAAGCTGTAAGCCAGTGCATTCGCGGACTGCAAGGAGGGCTGGGGGCGATCGCGCTTCTTCTCCTAGCATTAGGTTGTGATCCTAATGCCAGGAATAATGCTCCCGACCCATTAGAGTCAACCCAACCCTCGGAAGACACAGCCGTTCAGCCTCCAGAGCCACCCCCACCCCCCACCGTCGCGGTTGCCCCCACATCCGCTCCGGCTCCCTTGGCCCAATCTGAATCTGAGGAAACCCCTCCGCCCGATTCTCTCCCGGTTGTGCCCACAACGGTTCCTCTGACCCCACCGCCCATTGACACCCTCCTCTCGCCAGACCCAATGCCCTCCGACACTTCATCTCCCTTAGTGAAGGGTACCTTCATCTCAGGAGAGCAGAATACCCAAGGCTCTTTCACTATCTTGGACGACGAAGGCACGGCGATCATCCAGTTCGATGATAATTTCCAAACCTCCCAAGCCCCTGATTTATTTGTCGTGCTGCATGTTGCCGAGGATGTGTTTGCCAATACCGCTCCTCCCGGCTATTCCCTCGAAGCCGACGACTATGTGGCGATCGCCCCCCTGAAATCGAATCAAGGAACCCAAGCCTATTCCATTCCCGCCGCTGTCATCCTCGACAATTACAATTCCTTGGCCATTTGGTGTCGTCGCGTCAACACCACCTACGGAGCCGCTTCCCTCGAATTGCCGACGAATGGGCCGACGAATGGGCCGACGAATGGGCCAGTGAACCTGCCAACGAACGAGTCCTAAGTGTTTGCGCCTGTGGCCAGGACTCGGTGGCTTGGCGTCCACAGCTCGATATTTGTAACTCGACCTCTACTCTCTCAACAACATACACGTTTTGTTACAAAACTTGGTCTAGCTCTCATTCAAGCAACCGTTGTCCCGTATGCTATTAGAACGGATTAAGAGGAATGATGGTACTACACACTTTTTAATAATTCACTGTAGTGAACCCGAAACGTTTTAATCTAAAAGCTAGGTTAACTGCCTTTGGCGCGATCGCTGATCTTAGCGAAGATACCACACAGGATTTTTGCACTAATCCTAGAGTGTCCTTTGCTAAGAATGGGGGCGATCGCCAGAGACAGTGCTGAAAGCAATCACAAAAACACAAATGCAATCGCTATTGATAGGGAGCTTTTGAAATCCGATGAGTGTTACAGCAAGTGGTGGAAGCTCTGTTGCCCGTCCGCAGCTTTATCAAACCCTCGCCCTTTCAACCATTGTCCAAGCCGAACAACAGGATCGGTTTCTAGGCAAAGTCGAACTGGGTGAACTATCGACTTACTTTAGTTCTGGGATAAAACGCTTACAAATCGCAACCGTTATTACCCGGAATTCAGAATTAATCGTCTCGCGGGCAGCAAACCGAATCTTTGTCGGGGGTTCCCCGCTTTCATTCTTGGAAAAACCCGCCCCCGAACCCGAAGAAGTGATGGTGACGGTTGGTGGAGAAACCCTAGATACCCAAAAATCCATGCAACTAGGCACCGCAACCTACGTGGAAAGCACTGGAGGTAGCGGTTTATTCAGCGGTATCGCCAAACTTTTTAGCCCTGGCGGTTCGGTCCCTGTGCCCACCGGGTTTCGGCCCATCAACGTGTCCCAATATGGCCCCAGCAACATGCAGAAGTCATTGCGGGACATGAGCTGGTTTTTGCGATACCTGACCTACTCCATCGT
>JBFRWC010000313.1:0-19251 GCA_051439365.1 Leptolyngbyaceae cyanobacterium | reverse complement strand
ATTTAGTCCAGCAGACTGTTCAGCATAGACGGCCAATCCGCACCGACGACTATTTAGCAACAACAAACACAGCAGTAGTCCGGGCAGGCACCACAAACTCTCCAGTGGCTGGGGTAAAGGATGACATCCGCACGATTTCATCATAGGACTCAGCTTGAACCGGATGGAGTGATACTGCTCCATCCTTTAGACCGGGCATGACCCAACTTTGAGCTGACTTATTGGCATTGAATAGCACGATGATCTCTTTGTAATTGGGGTCCAGAGCGGGTAAGTTTTCATCACTGATAGACATGACGATTAACCCATCTTTCTGATTGGGTCCCGTATTGTGGAAGTGGACCCTTGCCTTAATATCTGTCTCGGTTTCCAGGCGAAATAGCTTGGAACTTTGACGAATTTTCAGGATTTCTTGGAGATGGTTTACAGAAGCCAGAATGTCACTATGATCCGGCTTTAGCAATGGGTTGACTAATAAGGGAGCCATCTCGGACCAACGGGATTGATTCCCCCAGGCTGGAGGCAACCCCACTCCAAAGTTATTGTCTTGGTAAGTAAAATCTACCCGGTTAAACCAATCCCCTGAATCGTAGCTGTTACGATCTAGGGATTTAGACCGGAGCATATCGCTAGCCATGTGGAAGAAGGGAATGCCTTGGCTCAACCCCACCATGCTCAATCCCATATTTTGCGATCGCACCCGCTCCACCATAGAGGTCACGGCCATGCCCGCCTCACCCAAGGGCATCTTAAAGAGATTCAGGTCGTACAGGGTTTCATTATCATGTTTAGACAGATAATTAACACTTTCCTGGGGATCGCGGGTATAACCTGCCCCACCTAAGCTGCGGCCTTCAACGTAATGCCCATTTTGGTCCTGAATCTTGTAGGTTTGTAAACTCCCGGCCAAATTAATCCGCAGCCGATCGGTTAACGTCCGCAGATCATTCCGGAACCGTTCGTTGTAGAAATACCCATTCCAGTCATAGGCCAATCCGTTAATGAACCCTTGGCGATGGCTATTGGGAAAATCTCCGGCATACCCACCATGTAGAGCATCCCGAATTTTGTCATTAAAGGTACCAATGCCAGTACCAGACATATTGTACTGATTGGCATGATAAAACCCATTCTCACGAGCCGAGCCAAAATCCCAACCTTCGCCATAAATGAAAATTGAGTTGCCATCCACCCCATCCTCTTCCAATGTGAGGGATTGGACTTGATCTTGCAGTTCAATCATGCGCTGAGCCGTCAGCAAATTCATCAGATCAAACCGGAACGAATCAATTTTATAAGCCTTGATCCAGCGCATGACTGTGTCCACCATTAGCTTCTGCATCATGTTGAACTCAACCGCTGTATCAGCACAACAGCTCGAACTGTGGGGATACCCTTCACGGGTATAGCGATGATAGTAGCCTGGAACCACCTTATCTAAGACAGCCTGGGTGTATAGTCCGTTGGCAAAGGTGTGGTTGTACACCACATCTAGCACCACCCGCAGACCGCTCTGGTTTAGCGCTTGGACCATCTCTCGGAACTCAATCACCCGCGTTTGATCGCGGGGATCAGTCGCATAGCTCCCTTCTGGAACCCCGTAGTGGTAGGGATCATAGCCCCAGTTAAAGCTATCGGCTCCCCGGATACTCCCAACAATGGCCTGTTGCTGGACCGCATCAGGGGCAAAGCTACTGAGAATCCTGGGATTAGGATCGATCCGAGCATCAAGGGCTTCCTCTACGGAGGCAAAGTCAAAGGCGGGAAGCAGATGAATATGGGTAAGACCCGAATCCGCTAAATTTATCAGATGCCTCATGCCATCAGACTGGGTACTACCATTAAGTCCGTTGTAAGTAAAGGCTTTGAAGGTTCCCCGATGTTGTTCAGAAACCGACTGGTCATCTCGACTAAAGTCCCGCACATGAACCTCGTAGATGGCCATGTCTTCAGGCACCGTGAACGGAGGTTTCTCTAAGGTGTCCCAACCCTCCGGTTTCAGACTCGGATCATTTTCTAAGTCTAAAATCTGACTTAAACGGCTGTTCGTCGATAGGCCCACCGAGTAGGGGTCCGTCACAAGATTCGTTTCAAGTTGGCGGGTGGTGGGGGTATAAACTTTCACCTCATATTGGTAGTACTGCTTATCCCAACTGGGGTCGCCTTCCACACTCCACACCCCAGTACTAGGATCAAACTGCATTGGGGTAATTTCTACATTGGTTGCTGGATTCGCATCTGCAAAACGCCGCAGAGTCACGGATTGGGCCGTGGGCGCCCACAGTTTGAGGGTAGGGACACCCTCGTTGTAGATTACCCCTAGATCACCATCGTAACTGTACAACTCGTCCAGAACTCCTTGGAGTTGCAGTCCCGTGGCATCCATCAGTTTACCGCTGGTATCATAGGCCGCGATCGCCACTTCACTACGCAAAATGTTTGGAATCTGAGCGATCGCAGATCTCGGTAACTGCCAAGCATCATAGCCATTGATGTATGGAAACTTGCGGCTGCTATACCAATTCAACGACTGCCGCAGAGTTAACGGAATCCCTGACCCCTGGCGAACCGGAACTAGCAAATTGCCATCAGTAGCGTAGTGTAATTCGTAAAATGCCCCTGACGATTGATTCCAGGCAATGGTTCGAGTATCCAGCCAAATCCCATGGCGCTCCGTTGGCGCATCGGGCAGGGGGCTGACAACTAATTGACCATTTCCCTCATTTTGCCAGCGAACTAGAGCCGGCTCTTGAGAACTACAACGAGTCGTAAATTCATAGAGACCCGTTTCGGGGGTGATGGCTACGCCATACTCATCGTTGTAGCCAATATCACCGCTGTAGACCATTGGCGTGATGTGGACTTGATTCCAGTCTCCACCAAATTCATCCACTTCTCCCCAATAGAGCGTACAACTAATATTTTCACCCCGGCCTGAAAAGTCCGTCACCATCGGTTCATAGACCTGGGTATAAACTGTAAACGACTTGCCTCGCGACAGAATATTGCTGGATAACCCACTGGGATACATATTTCCCACCCAGGCGAGGGACTGCTCTGGTGCAGCGTAGCTTGTCTCTGCCCCCTGGAACAAACACATTCCGAAGAATAGCAGAACAACGACTCGGACCCAATGCGCTTTCATCGTCAACGTTTCCTAACAGTTACTATGCAACCTAAACCAGGCCCAGCATTGGACTTACTGGGCCTATCCGCAACCTAAAATCCTCTGGCTTTCAGTTCAGCTCGGATAGCATACCAGTCTACCGGACGGAACTCTGGATCGGGACCACCGCCAGATGCGGCATCGAGTCCGACTGGCTCCAGCTTATCTTGCTGCACTAAACCCACAACGCCATAAGACCCAAGGAAAAACTCCAATTCCCGGTTATCAGAGGTTAACCATTCCTGGTTATTGCCACTGCCACCGTAGGATACCAAGTCGCTGTCCAAAGCCATGTGGAAGCTAGCTCCGTCGGGATGAACGCCGATTTTGTAATGGTCAATGGCGCGATCGCCCAAGTTGATGACCACATAAACCCGTCGTCCCGTCGCAAAATCAATCCGCTCAAAGACGACCACTTTGTTTTCGCTGTCAACCCACCGAAGCATGTTGTGGTGAATGTTGTAGGGCGCAAATGCAGCTTCTGAAGCAAAAAAGTGCTTCATGTCGCTCTGGAATTGGGCTAATCCTTTCACCTCAGGATACTCAAACCTAGCCCAATCAATGGGAGAGTTATTGTTCAAGTTACCGGGCTGCAAGGTCCAGAGCTGAACCATATCTAGGTAATAGGAACTAGCAAACAAAGTCAGGGCAGACCATGACTGAATTTTCTGGGTGTGAATTCCACCCTGAATCGCTTCCGCGAGGTAACGACCCCGGGTTTGGAACGGATTACCAGGGTTGGCAAATTCATCGTGATTACCAGGATAGTACAGCAACGCGCGGGGCCAGTCCCAAGAGAGCATGTAGTCCAATCGCCCAGTGTCAATTTCGTCCCGATACTTGATGATATTTTCGGTGAACCAGAGGTAGAAGCGATCGCTATAGGTCGTCAGCAACCCAGCTCCACCAATGCCACGGGCACGGTTGAGATACCAATCACCAAAGTAGCCCTCACCAATGACCACAGCCTTGGGTTGATACAAATCAACCGCAGCACTCAGCTCTCGTAAAAAGTCACGACCATAGGGTTGAGAATCAATCCCGTTGACATTATCAACCCGCAACCCATCAAAGCCGTAATCCAACACGTTAATCAAGGCCGCTTCAATCAAGTTCCGGCGAATTTCTGGAGAGTAGGTAAAGCGACGAGTGCCCCATTCAGTCCACGGACCACCATAAAGTTCCCAGCCATCCTCACGATGGTATTGGGAGAATCCCAAGGGGTAAAATTCGCGGGGTGGTTCATTCCCGGTATCCGAGTAGTGACTATAGACTACGTCTAGGAGAACCGCCACATCTGCCTTGTGAAAGGCATTAATCATTTGGGCCAGTTCATCAGGGCTACCAAAGTCAGCGTGCTTGCCGTAGTAGTTAATGGTGATGTAACCAAAGCGCCAGTCTGGGAAGTAGGGAGATTCTGGGGTCCAAAAGTCAACGTGGGTGTCCAGCGGCATAAACTGGACCGCGTTGTAGCCCAAGCTCGCCATCTCCTCTGGCAGGCCACACTCCCCCACAAAACTGTAGAGTTCAACAATATTATCGGCACCGGTTTGGCCGTAGAACTTGGAGTCTGAATTGACACAACTCCACTTTAGGGCCAGAGAGACAATATCCGTTTCAGCAATGACGAGTTGTTGTCCTCGGAGGTCCACCGTCGGCGCTAACTCAGCCGCAGGAATCGGGGTCCGCTGCCAAAGAACCGCATTCAAGTTATTGTCTTGGCGGTAATCATAGAATCGTTCATTAAAGGCTGGAGTGGAGAACAACGGCGCACTCATATCTAGGCGATCGCGCCCGTCCTGATCTCGGAGGCGATACTGGGCCTTATGATAATTCCCAACGGGTAGGATCGCCTCATGCACATTGGGATCAGCGGCTGATGGATAAAGCTGATAGGGACTGAGATCTACCCCATTGCCCCAATTATTAAAATCCCCAATCACGGTGAAGCGTTCCTTCGAGTTCCCCACCAAGACCTTCAAGGTCAGGGTGCCGTCATCATTGAACGTGGCTCCAGTGGCAGGATGAAAATCACTCGGATCAGCTCCTGGTTCTCGGCCCAGTGCCTCCGCTGATGCTAGTTGCAAAAAGGCAACATCAGGGCTGATCACATAGTTTTGGCGATCGCCCACGTTCGCAAATAATGGTGAAGTGACCCGGCTAGAGGCTTCTGCTTCCGTAGCCTCCTCAACTTCCTCTACAATGTCTTCCAAACTTTCTTCAACGGAGACCAATTCAGACTCAGAATCGCTGGAGGATGCATCTCCCATACCCAAGCTTCCTGACTCTGCATCGACCTCGCTAGCAATTTCCTCCACGGACATCTCTTCATCGACCACCCCTAAACCTGTGTCAGCAGCAGATTCATCCAGCGATGCGTCTAGGATATCGTCTTCACCAGAAACCTCAACCACTGTTTCCAGCCCGTTTTCCCCCTCCTGCAGATCCTCAGCAGCAACCTTGGAATCATCTGAAAGCCCCAATGATTCCATAAATGATTGCAACAATCGCTGTAACAGTGGGGGAGAGGTTTCACCCGCCTCCACCTCAGCAATGGGTATGGATGGAGTGGCGACAGATGAGATGACCTGATCCCCAGTGCGAGTCCCCCCACGAAGAGACTCCTGAGCAGAAAGGACAAACTCAATGGGCTGCTTAAAACCTTGCCCCAAGAGATTAGGAGAAACATTGACCTCCGTGGTCGGCAATTGGGCAGTGGGTTGAGCAGCCAGTTGACAGGCCAAACAAATTGCTATGATGTCCATTCTGTATAAGTTTGCTTACCTTGATAAAAAGTTGAACAATTGTACGGCTGACATAGTGTAGAAGATGTAGACCTAATACGATCCACCAGACCTCACCATCATCTTAAGGGGTTGATACCTTCAACTCAACCGAAGCTAGCTCTTTCACGATTTAAATCAACTCGTCGAGGCAACCTGTATGGTCGAGCAGATTGTAGAATCTTACGCCCAGACCAGACCAACCCAGCAGGTAGGATCAAGGCACTTCCCTATCATTTGCTCCCTTAGTCCTCCCGACTTGTGATGCAGAACATATGGCAAAGGCCGAAGTCTACTGAAGTAGATGTATTTGTAAGGAATGACATCCACTACCCCGCACTGTGAGGATAACGGCTTGTTCTACCTCTACAACGGTCACACTACATTATTAGAGTTGTACTGGCAAATTCTGTCACAGATTTGATGACTTAACCCTAGGGGTACTAGCTCCTTTGACTCCCAACCATCTGGCCACCAGCCCTCTAGCCACTGACCACTTGACCATCAACCTGCTGACTCACACTAAACAAGGGAAGCCACCACCAGGGAAGCCGCCACCAGGGAAGCAATATCCTTTCTACAGATAGCTGGTAGCATAAAGCCGGAGGGCAGGCATAGAATCTCTTGGGCTACTGCTACCGTTCCTCGGATGAAGACTGGAGCGAGGTGTGGCGATCGCCCCGAATCCAATATCGTGTATCATGCCAGCAAACCTATCGCAGAATGTGATTGAAGATACATTTAATTGTGTTCATCTTATGACATCTTTAACGTAATGTATTGTAATGATTGTATACGAGCCATTACTTACAAGGATGAGATGTTAGTGGCGTGCTAACTCGTCGGATGTTGTTGCCCCAGCACACCGGGCATGGCAACTTGACGATTACTTCACTACTTCTCGTGCCTAAATCAGTCAACTAAGGTCAAGCTAGTAGTATAGGATTCACAAAGCGCAATTATCAACGTAGAGTTCAGGTATATCGACCTCATTACAATCAGCATTTCTGAGCGGTGTTGGCTTCTAGCGACATTCTGATCTCAGAATGCAGGTCTTGTTCACTGGACCTCAGTGTCCACGTTTTAATAGTCTTCTAGATGGTCTTAATCCTGCTTTTTGGATTGATTCCACTAGGGGTATGGAGGAATCATTTGTCATGATTGTTGAGTCAGATTTGCCAAGGGCAAAGTCCAATTCCGCAGATTTTCCGAGAGCCGAGCTGTCGAACTACCCCGCCTGTTCACTGGAAGACTGGCACTCAGGGTATCTGCCCAACTACTTGACCCACATCACTCAGGTCTTTGAAGATGGGAAAGCCGATATCTGCGCCATCGTCTACCTTCCCTCTGTAGTGGACGGTGATTCCCGGTCAATTGAATACGTTCAGGTCAGATTGGCACGGGGGCAGTGGCAAAATCTAAGGCCCTCACCCGACGACCCTGAACTTTGGACCCTTGATTTGAAGAGGGTTCCAGAGGGAAGCCGTTTGCTATTCCGCTACCGCAACGTTGGGGGGCAATGGAAATCAATCGCTCCGCTCAACAATGGTGAAAGCCTTTATGGAGCCACTTATATCCCTTGCCTACGCCACGAATGGAAATACGCACCACCGATATACGACCATGCCACAGTCCTGCTAGAAACCACGTTGGAGGGACTGTTAGCAGGCTACAAGAATGGGCGATTTGCTCCTCGGAGTTTGAACGAAATATACTATCGGTCCATTGCAACTCGGATTGCAGATACCGACATTCTGGGGCAGTTAGCTGCCCAAGGCATTGACGAAATTATGGTTCCGGTTTGTTCCTCCGTGGCGAATCGAGCGACCCTCAACCCCAAGTTCAACTACCTCACCTACAACTTTGTCGATGTAGACTGGCAAATTGGTCAAGCCCAAGAATTTAAGCAACTCCTGGATCAATGTAACCAACATGGCCTCCGACTGATCCCTGACTTGATTTTTGCACACCAAGTCAAGTCCCCCTTTGAAGGGTCGATGGATAGTGTCTCTGATGCCGACCAGCAGATGTTTGTGGACGAGGGCGCTTTCTTGTTCCGAGACTATGGCACCTGGATGCTGAATCTGGAACAACCCAGCACGCGACGGATGTTAATCGAGAAGTTTGTCGCCTTTGTCATGCGCTATCGTTTGCAGGTGGTGCGAATTGACTATGTTGATGGCTTGATCTTGCAATACTCCAATCGGGACACAAATTATGGAGAAGTCTTCATTCAAGAGCTACGGGCTGAACTGAAGCGGGCTTGCCCTGATGTGTTGGCATTGGGGGAAACTTTTGAGATGGCAGGGAATGAGGCCGTGAAAGCCTTCATTGATAGCTTCTATGCTCCTATTGGTTTCTCAATTCTAGAGGAACTGTACAAACCCCCAACCCAGTCAGATACGCCCCTTGCCGCCGATGTTCAAGTATTGGCGACCCACATTGAGCAGGTGCTGACTTCCGATCGAGACGAAGCCTATTATGCTCAGTTGCACGACGAGACCTGGTACTGTCCCCATGTGGCCCAAGGTCGGCCCACCGTTCCCTGGGCCTATGGTAAGCAGTCAGCCCAACTTGCTAAAGATCATGGGGAAGCCCTGATCCAACAGGGATTGTTGGGTCAAGAGGATCTGCTGAACTATGTGCGGTGTATGGTCCGGAATGCTGAAGCGCTGACCATGTTCTTAGCAACGAAACGCTACATGTTTACCCCTGGGGTGGATGCGCTCAGTATTGGCTGTCTTGATGATCCAGACCAGTGGAAAGTAGCCTGGGAAGGGGTTCCTGACGAGGCTCTAAGGGTGTGGTTAAGGACTGGATTGCCGAGTCGTGACATCTTCCGATTACATGGGCAACATCGCCAAGATATGGTCGAGCTACGTAATATTTTCCGGGCTTATACCAAGCTCGATCCCAGGACTGGCGACGCGCTGGTCACGCCCTATGTTCACCATGTCAATCAGGATTCATCCCTGTTGTGCTTGCTAAGGCGCTGTTCTGACCCGCTGGAAGCCTCACTCCTAGTCGTGTTTAACTTTGGCCCAACCGTATTTGAAGGAGAACAGTGCTACGAAATGCCACTCCCCATTGGTTTTGCTGGGGATTGGACAGTGCTGTTTGATGGGGATTGGATGGGCGATCGCCCCCATGAGCAACCGGCATATACTCCAGGAACTCGATTAGAAAAATCTATGGGAGTATTTTCTAATCAGGCCAACGTCCTTAGACTAAGAATTGGGGCGAGAAGCCTCATTGTTCTCAAATACAGTTTTGAATAGCATGATCGACCTGTCACTGTTTTCCATCAACTCTATGGGTGTCCGATATGGAGCCAGTAAGCTCTTTCAAATTCTGGTTCCATTACTTAGTTATCTCCTGGTTCGGGATCTGCTAGTTGAAAGGATACTGCTCCAGCCTGCAGTCAGAGAAAAATTGCGGCAACTGTTGCCACCAGGGAAACGATGGCAAGCCGCTTGGAACAATGCGCCTGTTGTATTTGAGCAGACCCTAGGGTTTGTGGCCTGGAAAATCGGCTGTGATTTGGGATTTTTCCTGATTGTTACAGGACTGGGGCCTTGGCAACGAGCATTTACCTGGTCTGGACTCATTCCTTATGCCATCATTCAATATTTCATCTATTTTTGGATCGGTCGTAAACTTTTAATCGAAGGGCAGTTGCATCCCTTTCAGCCCAAGCCTTCGGTGTCGCCCTCGGCGGAACGCCCAACTCAGTGGAAGCGATTCCTATCCAAGTACCTCCATGAGGATATGAATTCTACGAGTGAGGATATTCCTTTACGCCAAGTGTTTCTCAAGCCATTGGTAGACTATGCGGGGCTAGTACTGAGTTGGTCACTGTACACTGTCGGCATGTTTTTTGTCCAATCCGGTGAGTTGAATGTGGCTCCTGTGGTTCACTTTGCCTTCTTTGAAATGTTCACCTTTTATTTGGTGAACACCTACGGCTACATCATTGGGTTTAACGTTGGCGAATGGATTCACTTTAGACTGTCATGGCTAGAGGAGCGCTACTCGGCTTGGGCACGGCAGCAGGAACGGGCGATCGCGTCCCAAGGTGAACCCGCCGCACTAGGCCAGCGCTTTTACTTATGGGTCGAAGCTTGGCAAAATTCCTGGGATGAACTATGGTACCGTTTCTTGTGGCAGGCGAATCCTATCACTAAACAATATGGCTTGGATCGCCGCTGGCTCTTGTCTATCATTGGTGGGGTCTACTGTGTTGTCCTCGTGGCACCGAGTTGGTCAGGCAGCATGATGGCATTGGGATCAAAAGTAAGCCGAGCTTGGTTTTCGGCCTTCGGTGAGCTTGGAGAAGTGCAATTGGTCCAAGTTTCTGAGGCGATGTCCCAAACCGCAGAATTACCGGACTCCAATGATGTGGTTGTTGGGTTTCCAGCCTTTTGGCAAGCTATTTATGAGCCGGATGCGATCGCTGACAATCCCCCTGATATTCTGCAACAATACGGTGTCGAGTTGAATACGACCCTGGCCCGTCAGCCCTTGTCCAACAATCCGGGCTAAGTAATCCGAACCAAAATAATCCGGGCCAAGTGTTTGGGGCCATTGTTTAATCATCCATGTTTACCTTCTACCCAGATAATCCCTTGAAACCTGTTTTCTCGTGTGTTCGATTCCTGATGAGTCTAGGGCTATTCATGCTTCTGGCCTGTTCGCCTGCTCTTGCCCAAACCTCCTTCCCCCATACTCGCGGCAATTTAGATAATGATGTGCTCTACTACATCGTGGTCGATCGCTTTCTGGACGCTGAGCCAGAGAACGACATGCCCGAATTCGCGTTTGCAGAACAACCCGGTGATAGCACCGAAGTGCGTCTTTACAAAGCGATGAATCGGTTGATGCTGCGGCACACGTATGATCCCACCCACCGTTACATGGGCATGTATTGGGGGGGAGATTTGCAGGGCGTGACCCAGAAGCTTGACTACCTCAAGGATTTAGGGGTCACGAAGATTATCCTTTCCCCGATTCAGGACAACGCCAACGGCTTGTTCTACCACCCCAACATTGAAAGCTATTTACACCAGACCAAGTTTGATCAGGCTCCTGATGATTTTTACCGTCATATTTCCACGTCTTACCACGGCTACTGGACCAAAGACTGGTTTGCAATGGAGGAACATTACCAAGACCCGGACGGCGATGATCCCTACCAAAGTTTCCGCCGATTGCTCAATGAGGCGGGGGCACGAGATATTGGGGTTGTGCTTGACTTGACCATGAATCAGACCTCGCCGGGACACATTTCCACTGAGCCACCACGATTGGGAGCAGGGGGGTCACTCTTTGGGGAGTCTTGGTTTGCGGACAATGGCAATGTTTACCGCAATGGTGACTTGGTAGCGACCCATTGGGACCCAACCACCGGGGATCGTGATCCCCAAGGGTGGTTCCACAAGCCCATGATCATTTGGGATTTTGATACAGCCTCTCAAGAATTGATTGAGAACGGTCAAATTAGTGGGGGAATGCCCGACTTAGACCAAGCTTCCCCCCAAGTCGAGCAGTATTTTCTAGACGCAGCCCAATTCTGGCTGACATTTAATCAAGAGCAAACGCCGATCGCTGGGTTTCGGCTAGACGCGGTGAAGCATGTTAACTATCGCTTCTGGCGCAAGTTTGAGGATTTGGTCATTGGCATCAATCCTCATGCAGTGTTGCTGGGAGAGTATTTCAGCGGCGGGTACCGCAACCTTCCCAGTCTGGAATTCTTGTCTCGCACCGATGACATCACCCACTTTGATTTCAACTTTAGTGAAGCGGCTCGCCGCTTTTTCGTGGGCGATCGCGGCTGGGATGGTCGCCCTTACGTCCTCAAAGAGATCTGTCTGGGTCGTCAAGGCTCCTACTACAACACCAGCCCCTTCCAGCGACTGATCAAAGACTCATTAAACCCTGCTAAAACCCTAGAAATTCCGCCAGCAGCTCTGGATCAAATCTCTGATGAGGACGCGAAAGGATGGGTGACATTTATTGAGAACCATGACCAACCCAGGGTGAGAAGCTTTTATCCCGGTGCCACGTCCACAGACTACCAAAGCCTAATTAAGTTTCAGTTTGCTGCTCGTGGCGTTCCTCTGGTCATGTATGGCACTGAAACCGGACTGGCTGTTCCTTATCACCCAGACCATCAAGGGTTATTTGGGGTAGGGGGCGATCCATTTAACCGCCCCATGATGGTCTGGCCTGATTCCGAGGGCTGGGATGAAGAGATTTATCAATCGCTACGGCAGATGGCCCATTTACGCCAGCAGTACCCCCTCTTGCGTTATGGTGAGACCCGGTTTTTATCTCCCAAAAATGCTGACGCAGAAAACGACATTTTCATGTTGAGGGAAGCACAGGATCGGGATACCACAGACCCTCAAATCTTGTACGCTTATTCCACCAGTGGTGGAGACTATCTGCTGGACATGGCCAATGATGGCGTGACTCGCTACGAGCAAGTTGGCACCGAGCAGTCGATTAACGTCATTGATGGGTTATTGGCTCTGAGGTTGGAACCCAGGGAAGCCAAGGTGCTGGTTTTATTCTAGGCATGGGAGTTAGATCAGCATAAACTTTCTGTACTGGGTGCGTTACGCTGGCGCTAACGACACCCTACGAGTTGACTGGCATCTACATTGGTCTCAGCGATTCTCCCTGTTAAGCTATCACCAAGTATCCATCTATGTTTTCTCCGGTATCCGCCATGGCCCATTCTCCCGTCGTCAGCTTAGTCAGCACCAACTCCTACCAACTAGAATCCTTAGAGGCATCTTTGGAAGCCGCTTTGGCCCCCTTGGGAGGGATGGCTGCGTTTGTCAAACCGGGCGATCGCGTCTTGCTCAAGCCCAACTTACTGACTGGGGCACGGCCCGCCAAGGAGTGTACGACGCGCCCGGAACTCGTCTACTGTGTCGCAAAAATGGTCCAGGCAGCTAGTGGCCAGCCTTTTATGGGAGACAGTCCAGCATTCGGGAGTGCTAAAGGTGTGGCCGAGGCCAATGGATATCTCCCCTACTTAGAAGAGTTGCATGTGCCACTGGTGGAGTTTCAGGGAAAACGCTACGAAACCGTTGGGGAAGACTTTAACCATCTGCGGCTGTGTAAAGAAGCGATGGAGGCGGACGTGGTGATCAATTTACCCAAGATCAAATCCCACATGCAGTTGACCTTGACCTTGGGCGTGAAAAACTTGTTTGGCTGTGTCCCTGGCAAGATGAAAGCTTGGTGGCACATGGAGGCGGGAAAAGACTGTCAGCGTTTTGCCACCATGCTGGTGGAGACAGCCCGAACCATTGCCCCTAACTTAACCCTGGCCGATGGCATTATTGGCCACGAGGGGAATGGTCCCAGTGGTGGCGACCCCCGACAACTTGGAGTGTTAGCAGCCTCTGCCAATGTGTTTGCGCTCGATCGCGCCCTCGTCGAGATTTTGCAAGTCGAACCCGATCGGGTTCCCACCATTGTCGCGGCTCAAGACTTGGGGCTGAATCCAGAACTAGCCCAAATCCAATTTCCGCTGGCCCATCCCCAGACGTTGAAAATTGAGAACTGGCAGCTTCCTCCTCAGATGATGCCGATTGACTTCGGCATGCCCCGCGTGATCAAATCGACCTTTCGCCACCTGTATATTCGCTGGATTAAAGAACCAATGGCCGCTTATGCTAACCGATGATCGGTACAGCGCCGCCCATGAATAAACTGTTCAATGTCTGCGGCTGCGTCCTGAAGAGAATCCAAATCAAAGTCTTGTTGACAGAGGCTGGTGGAGGCACTGAGGTGGAACGGCAACCGATGAGCGGTTTTCAAGGGTAGCGGTTGCTTCGTGTCGCCACTGGGGTCGGTTGGCTCAGAATTTTCAGAGTTCATTAACTGATTTTCTAAATCATGTAATGACTCTTCAAATGCTTGGGCTGCTTCGTCTCTAAGATCTTGGTGATGATAATGGTGATGGCTCACAAGGATGCTCCCACTTTAGCTCTGGGTCTAAGGATAAAGTAATGAGGATAATGTGTTTACTGAGAGCCTAACTCATCCCGTCAGGGCTGAATGACTCAAATGTACTGAGAAATTAATGGAGGGCTGGACAGTCCGGTGGCTGACATTTACACACGGCTGTAGTTCTAAGGACTACAGCCACCAAATCTCTCGTGACTATCTCTCTAGCCTAGATCACCTCATCCCAAAACTACTCCGTAAAAAAACGAGTAATTGCAGCAAAATCGCCAAAAATTAGTGCATTGTGGGGCAAAATCGCTGCAAATTCCGAGAAATTACGGTTCCCATTGTCATTTCCCCCATCCTGTGACGTGTTCCACTAGGTCTCGATGCCAACGGCCTCGGAAATGGAGGATAGGCCCGTTTCGTCCAGTTTCTGAACTAATCCAGTTAGAACACGGCGTACCATCCACGGCCCTTGATACACCCATCCGGTGTAAGTTTGAATCAGACTGGCCCCAGCGGTAATTTTTTCCCAAGCATCCTCGGCGGTGAAAATGCCCCCAACGCCAATGATGGGGACTTTCCCTCCAGTTTGCTGATAAATAAAGCGAATCACATCGGTGGATCGTTGCCGTAAAGGTTTGCCGCTCAAGCCCCCAGCTTCCTCCTGGGGCGATCGCCCCGTTTGCGGAATCACCTGGGTGGTCAACCCCTCACGGGATAGGGTGGTATTGGTGGCGATGATCCCAGCTAGTTGGTAAGTCTGAACCACTTCCAGAATGGCTGCGATCGCTTCCCAGTCCAAATCGGGAGCAATTTTCACCAGGATCGGCTTATTGGCATGATTGGCCGATTGCAGCGCCGTGAGAATGGGGATTAGCTGATCTGCCGCTTGGAGCGATCGCAGTCCCGGCGTGTTGGGCGATGACACATTGACGACAAAATAGTCCCCCAGTTCTTTCAAACAGTCAAAACTTTGGGTGTAATCGGTCGCGGCCTCCTCTAAGGGCGTAATTTTCGATTTACCCAAATTGATGCCAATGGGAACCGGACTAGAGCACTGCTGCCACCGGGTCGTGAGAGCTTGGGCCATTGCTTCAGCGCCGTGGTTATTAAAGCCCATGCGATTGATCGCGGCCCAGTCTTGGGGCAACCGGAATAGACGGGGGCGGGGATTCCCCGGTTGACCATGCCAAGTGACTGTCCCTAATTCGGCAAAGCCAAAGCCCAAATGGGGCCAAAACCGCGCTGCTGTCCCGTCTTTGTCAAACCCCGCTGCTAACCCGACCGGATTGGCAAAGGTCAGCCCCAATACCGTCTGTTGTAGTCGTAATGATTGTACACAGTAGAGGCGATCGCATTGGGTCTCAAGCCATTGAGTTGCAGGGGTGGGATGGGTGCCCATGTAGCCTAAAGCCGTGAGAATTTGCTGTTTGAGCCACTCTGGGTCCACCTTTAACCCGGAGAAGAGTAAGGGGCGAAGCAGGAATTGATAAATATCTGTCTGCATAAGGGATGGGGAATAGGATATGGTGTTGCATAAGTAAGCTTGCAAGATAAAGGCCAAGGCCGGAAACAGTAGAGTGGGGGGTTTTGTCAACAAGGCGACTCTACGACTTAAATCAGCGTTGGTCAGTTGGATCATACAAGCCGATCAATTAGGGGACGGTTCTACATTGCACGCTGCTACGGTAAAGATGACTCAATATCTTGTAACTCAGTATCTCGTAAATTGAAACCATCCTGCCTGAAGGATTGTTGTGACTTAAGACTATGAGTGGGCTATACGAAAAACAACTGGTTGCCTTGGGACGTGCCCTACAAAAGGTGCGGGAGCTTGATCATGGAGATGCAATGGTCCAAGCCGTCATTCAATATCTCCAGGATGAATTTGATTATTCGTTTATTTGGCTGGGACTGTATCAGTCGAAGGGCCATATTCTGGCGGGACAGGGGGGCGTTGTCCCCGCAGCAGAAAAAGCTGTCCTGAGCCAAAAGTTAGCCTTAGAACCGGGAGAGTTGCTAGAGCAGGTGGTGGTCCAAAAGCGGTTGATTGGGGTGCCGGATTTGCAAGATGTGCCCCAAGCAGGGCGGCTCCATGCGATCGCTCGCAAGCTCAATATTCAAGGCACCGTTATTTTCCCTATCCGCCATCGCGACGACTGTTTGGGCGCGGCAGTCCTGGGCTCATCCCGTTGGGGCATTCCCGCCCATGCTGATGATAAAGCCCGTCTGTCGATGATTTTAGGAGAACTGGGGACAGCTCTGCATCATTTGGAAGCAGAACGGCAACAGCAGCAGCAGGGTGAACAACCGATTACGGCTCTCCTCGCGGTTTTGGCCGAGCTGCACGAGTTAGAGGCGGTGGAAGACCGATTAGCGCTCTTGGTGCGGGAAAGCCATCAGTTTTTGCAGGGCGATCGCACCCATCTCTACTGGTTTTCCCCCGACGACCGGGCCTTTTGGCGCTGGATTGGGCAACCGGGGGATAAACGCCAGCCCAACCCCGTCCAAGAAGATGAGGCTCCGCCTCAGTCCGTGGCCCCAGGGATGGCATCCATTCGCCAAAACCAGGCCATCCTACCCTCGATTGCTTTGGAAGCGATCGCCGGATTTTATAGTCACTTGCTCTCTGACGAGGTGATTTCGATCAGCGAAGCCAACAGTTCGCTCAAGGCCAACACGGCTGGACCGTTAATGGCCCAAATGGGAGCCAAATCCCTCTTGGCAGTGCCCATTGTGGAGCAGGAAGAGCTACTAGGGTTTCTCGCGGTGACGGAAAATCAGCCCCGATTATGGTCCAGCGATGACAAGCAATACTTGCAAGGGGTAGGCAAACTAGCAGCATTGATCGCTCCTTTACTGGATTTAGAGCAAACCATTGCTACCATTCGCCAAGATCAAGTGTTAGCAGCAGGGATTGCGCAAGCCATCTGCCATCAGGAGGATTGGCAACAGGTCTTGGGTCAATGTGCCATACAAGCTCAACAGCGCTTCGATGCCCAGCGGTTCTTGGTCCTGACCCATAGTGAACACCGGGAAACCTTTGACATTGTTTATCAAAGTCCACCACCATCGCAACATAAGGCGATCAAGGGACCATTGCCTCCCCTCCATGATTTGGATTGGTCCCTGTTGGAGCGGACCCAAACGGCGATCGCCATCGAAGACCTAGACCATGATCTCAAACTGATGGACTGGCGCACGACCTTAGTCGGTAGCGGAATTCGGTCATTTCTCATTTGCCCTGTGACCGTGGGAAAGCCTAACAATGGTCTAGTGATCATTGCCCATCACACTCCCCATCATTGGGTCAACCAGGATAAAGCGCTGGGGCAATCGCTTAGCCAGCAAATAGGGGTGATTTTGCATCAGTGGCACTTGAACGATGAGGTCAAAAAGCGCCAGAGCATTCACCATGCCATTCACAGTAGCCTCTCGGCCATCCAGCAATCCAGTGATCTAAGGGAAATGGAGACAACATCCATGCAGCGGATCATGGACTTGATGGATGTGCCGCTGGTGGTGCTGATCCCTTGGACACCGGGACAGACCCACACTAAAGTTCCCTCCCATTTGATGCTGACCCATAGCACCGAATTTGGCGTAGATACTGATGTGACCATTGCGATCGCCACCGATGCTTTAATTCAATGGTCCTGGCAATCCGATGAGATTCTCTCCCTCCATGTGGAACAACTCACCCCTGAAACCCGACAGTGGCTGGCAGGCGACCGGATTGGCCAAATCTTAGCGACGATGTTACGAACTGACCCCAATCACCATCCCTTGGGGTTGTTGGTTGTGGCAGACATCGCAGAGCGGTTTTGGTCCAACTATCAGCTTGAGGTGTTGGACGTAGTAGGGCGACAGTTGGCTTGGTCACGTCGGTATTTGATGCTGACGGAGAAATTAACGAAGCAGCAAGCAAATCTGAAACAACTTAATTGGTATAAACACCGTAGCTTAGAAAAGCTCTGTCTATCCCTAACCAACGATGTTAAGCGGCTGAACACGCTTAGCTCTGGCAACCAATCCGCCACCAGTGGGGCCAGCACCAGTAACGGCAATATCAGTGGGGTTCGTGCCCAACAAATTATGCGTCAGATGCAGCAGCGTTTGGTTGATGTCCATCCACTTTTGAAGCGGGAACCGTGGCAACTGGTCCAAAACAAAACCTCCATTGCGCTGGTGTCGTTGCTGAAGCGGACCATGGCAAGGGTTGACCCACTGATTCGCCAACGTCAGCTATGGGCCAAAGTCCATAACGAATTAAATTTCAATGTGATGGGGGATATTGCTAAAACTGAACTGGTGATTCATGAAATTTTAGCAGGGGCTTGTCGGCGATCGCCCAAACAAGGCAACTTGGACGTGTGGTGCCGCTCGGTTGACTTTGACTGGATGGAGCTATCGATCACCGATCATGGCAGCATTCACCCCCAACTATTGGATGAGTTGCACAATGGGCCACCGCTGGACTCCCTCGCTCATTCTCGGTTAGACATCTCTCCAGGGTTGGAACTTGCCATTTGTCAGGCGATTGTGCAGCAAATTGGGGGTAAGCTCAACCTTTATACCTTGGAGGATGGCCGCACATTAAGCCAGATGACCCTACGCATCGATAACCAACGTAGCCCAAGGGTGAAGCCATCGTCACCTTCTGGCCAGTCCCAAGATTCAGTCTCCCAATTATTCTGAAAAATCTCCAAAGATGAATGATTTAAACGCTATTCTCTCGACCGCTATTCTCCCAACCGCTATTCTCTCGGCCACCATTATCAACGCAACCCAAGGGGAGCCATCATGCTAGATCTTTTACGCAATCTTTTTCCCGGTAAAGCTGCGAATCCGGCGATCGCCACGGTCGAAATCTACACCTGGCAGCTGTGCCCCTACTGCATCCGGGCCAAGCTGTTGCTGAATTGGAAGCAAGCGGCCTTCACCGAGTACAAAATTGATGGGGATAGTGCGGCCCGTGCAGCGATGGCCACCCGGGCCAACGGGCGCAAAAGTGTGCCCCAAATTTTTATCAACGGAGTCCACATTGGTGGTTGTGATGAACTGCATGCCTTGGACGGAGCCGGCAACCTGGACCCAATGTTAAGTGTGGCCGCAGAATGATCAGGCCGAGGCACGTTTAAATTCCCGCCGATACTGTTGATAGCTGGCTTCATCAAAACAGACAAAGCGGATCGTGCCAATGGAGCGATTGTTTCGCAAAAATTGGCTGGTGACATCAAAGGCCATTCGAGTTGCGATTTCGAGGGGAAATCCCAAGGCACCGATGCCGATGGCCGGAAAGGCGATCGCCTGAATCCCGTGATCCGCTGCTAA
>JBFRWC010000312.1:0-7655 GCA_051439365.1 Leptolyngbyaceae cyanobacterium | reverse complement strand
GAACCACCCCCTCTAACTCCCCCTTGCAAAGGGGGAGGACCGGAATCTCCCCCCTTTGCAAGGGGGGACTAAGGGGGGTAAAGCCAAGTTTTGGGCTTCAAAATGAGATGTGTGTACACCGTAGCCTACAAGGGATTGGGACAATGTAGCCTTGGGTCAGGTCTCCTGACCCAAGGCAGGGACAAGGTTGTAGGCAGTTTTGTCAGTCAATTAGCCACCGCCCTCCTGCTGGTACCATTGGTGAATTCTAAAGATTCAGTAATGTGATAACACTGAATCCCATTGGGGTATCCTAGTGGAGGATAAGCCAATTCAATCACGCCAGAGTGCATTATGAACCCTTTGCAAGATGTCTTCATTTCCTACGGACGGGCAGACAGCTATCATTTTGCGAAACGTTTAAACGAGCGCCTCCGGGCTGAAGGGCTAGAAGTTTGGTTCGATTTTGATGATATTCCCTTGGGCGTAGACTATCAGAAACAGATTGATGATGGCATTGACAAAGCCGATAATTTTCTATTTATCATTTCTCCTCACTCGGTTAACTCTCCCTACTGTGGCTTAGAAATTGAACGGGCACTCGAACGAGGGAAGCGAATTATTCCCCTATTACAGGTTGAGGAAATTAGTCGTGAAACCTGGCAGCAGCGAAATCCGAATGGAACCGATGAGCAATGGGATGATTACAAGGCGGCTGGTAAGCACTCTAGTTACCCCAATATGCATCCCATTATTCAAAAGATTAACTGGGTTTATTTTCGGGAAACCGATGATTTTGAACGGTCATTGAGTGGGTTGCTCACCATCTTTCAACACTGTCCCAGCTATGTCCGCAAACATACAGTGCTCTTAAACCAAGCCTTAAGCTGGCAGCAAAATAAGAGGCAACGGAAGTATTTATTGGCAGGGGAACCCCTGCAACAAGCTCAAGATTGGCTCCGCGTTGAATTTAAAGACACTCAACCCCCTAGTCAATTGACTGACTTCCATTGTGAGTACATTACCGAAAGTGTTAAGAACGCCCAAAACGGGAAAACTCAGGTCTTTCTCGCTTACGAAAAGCCAGACACTAACACAATGCTTCAGATCCGTTGTTTCCTACAACGGCAAGGGTTGACGGTGTGGTCTGGTCAAACCGATATTTCGGTGGGGGATGATGCCCAAACTGCGGTGAATGAGGGGATTGAAAACGCAGACAATGTGATTACTCTCCTCTCGCCTGCATTCCTAACTAGCGAAGCAGGACAACATAAATTAACCTATGCTGCATCACTGAATAAACGAATTATTCCGATTGTTGTTCAAGCCTTTGATCCAACTCCCTTAACTGAATCGTTAAGGGCAATCCTCAAGTCATTTCAGTGCATCGATCTAACAACGAATCATTTCTCCCTGATGGAGCGGTCAGAGGAGTCACATCTATTCAAACGAATAGAGGAGTCAGATCTGCTCAAACGCATCGGAGATGATTCGGCCTATGTTGCAACCCATAAAACCTTACTGGTTCAATCGTTGAAGTGGGAGGAGCAAAATCAGAATCCTTGTGTGTTGTTACAAGGGAATGCGTTAAGTCAGGCTGAAGCCTGGTTAAAAACAGCGGAGACTCGTAAATCGCTGAAGCCGATCGCCCAGCAGCGGGACTTTATTCAAACGAGTCTCAACACTCCTCCTATTCCCGTATTTGATGTATTTTTGTCCTATTCCCGAGAGAACTCAGATACGGCCCATAAGCTTAATGATGCGTTGCAACAACAGGGAAAGTACACCTGGTTTGATCAAGAAAATATCCCCAATGGTGCTGACTTTCAGGAGGAAATTCGCCAGGGAATTGAAGGATCAGATAACTTTGTCTTTATCTTGTCTCCTGCTTCTATTGAGTCCTCCTATTGCAAAGAGGAAGTCGAGTATGCAACGTCACTGAATAAGCGATGTATCACCATTCTCTGTCGAGAGATTGATCCGAGCCAGCTACTTCCTGCTCTGGCCAATATTCAATGGATTGATTTTACTCAGAATGATGCTGATTTCAGCGCGAATTTTAATCAATTAGTTCGGACCCTAGATACAGATCGGGATCATGTACAAGCTCATACAAAATGCTCAAAGCGGGCTTTGGAATGGGCCGAAAATGGCCGTAGTGGTGATTTACTGTTGCGAGGGGCTGAGTTGGCGATCGCCGAAGAATGGCAGCAGCAAAGCATTGAGGAGCATAAACAGCCACCCCTGACAGCGTTACAAACGGAGCTCATTGCAGCGAGTCGGCACAAAGTCAATGCCGAAGCAATGAGAGCCAAGCAGCGAGTCGCCATTATGCGGCAGCAACTCAAAGCAACCATTCTTGCTTCAGTGTTTGCGATTGGTGGATTGGGTATTTTTGGTGTGACCGGATGGTTATCATTTAACTGGAGTAAAAAAGATGTCAGAGATATTGTCCGGGACTGGAATACTGATATTAGTAATTATGTCCAGAATAGTCTACGAACAGACTTTGAAGAAATTGCATCCTTTAGTGACTTAGTCGCTGCTAGAGCCAGTAATGGCAGCTTAGATATTAATAATTCAGACATGTTGCGAGACTTTATTTGGCAACAGTCAAAGTTTGTTGATGATCAAGTGAATAGTATTTACGTTGGGACTGAATCTGGCACAATGACAGGGGTTTCCATCGGCAATGGAGAAAGGCGACTCAACTTTGTGGATGATCCGTCCGAGTCTATTTGGAGAAGCTATGAGACGACTCGGGATGGTCAAACGGTTGCGATGATCACCGAAACGCCAAAATTCTATCCCCGTGAACGCCCGTGGTATCGGCAAGCTCTCGCCTCCCAAAATCTTGATCGAACTGTATCGTCACTCTATAAAACAGTTCATAATACCGTTGCAGAACTAAGCACTGAGGATCTCCAGTCTAGTCGTGCTGAATCTGACGAAGCTGGATCTAACGAAATTGTTGTGAGCTTGAGTCGTGTTATTTATGATCAGGCGAATATACTTCAGGGGGTGGCAAGTGCTGATTTATACCTGGCCAACATTTCGGTGTTGCTGAGTAATGCTGGGGGAGAAAGTACCAATATCTTTATTGTTGAGTCGTCGGGAGACTTAGTGGCTTCATATCCTGAGACTCAAGTTATTCACAATCAAGATGAGAGAATTAAAGCGATCGCTAGTGAGAACTCTATCATTAGGAATATTGCTCTAAAATTATGGCCTGATTCTGAGAGCGATATCACTTGCACCATGGACGAGTTGCTCAATGGACAAGGGCAAGAGAGAGTGATGCTTGACGGCCAACCCTATTTCTTTCAAGTGAGTGAATTGAAAGATGAGATCAATTTAGACTGGTGTATGGTGACGCTGATTGCTGAGGGTAAAGTGATGGAAGAAATTCAGAAAAGCTATCGACTAACCGTCGCCATTTTGATTAGTTCACTGGTCATGGCAATGATACTTGGTATTTACGTCTATCGCACGATTCGCTTGTCTGCGGATTTTGAATAGGGATGTAATGCGTGGGACTAGCTTCGCTCGGCTGTTCAAGCCAAGCGATTAAGTTTGCCTGCCCCATCCATTTGACCTGTCCCCCACTACACAATCTCTACGTGAGTTCGACAGGAGTCAATTTGGCCCCCATCCCCTAACCCCTTGCCCCCAAAATGGGGGAAGGGAAACCCAACCCTAACGAGTTTCTAGGCTTTTCTCCCCTCTCCCAAAACGGGAGAGGGGCCGGGGGGGAGGGCGGCAGCTCGACTGCATCGAACTCACGTAATCTCTGGCTTTGCCCCAAGCCCTTCCCTAGGCCCAAACCCCAGTTGCATTGTGTGATCCTGAAACAGTTCATGTATAGATTCTTGAAATTTAAGGCTAGCCTTTTAATTCCCACCAGCCAAAAGCTGGACCAATAAACCGCACCGTCACCCACAACACCGCCATGATCCCAATTCCGGCCCAGGCTCCACGGGATGTCCAAGTCATAAACTGTTCCGATTGCCGTTTGGTGATGGGCATCCAGGAGTACATTCGCTCTTCCTTGCCATAGCGATCGCCCATCGTTTCTTGCCGCCGCTTTGCATCTCCCATCGCACCTTCTCCTTACTTTTTTCTTCGTGTTCGTGTTCCCAGAGACTATCATAGCCGGTCACACCGTTGTCCAACAGACTTGGCAACAAGCTGGAGGTCAACAAGCTGGAGACCAACGGACTGAGTCCAGTTGGGGACATCAGCTCTGGGAGCATCAGCTACAAATTGGTTCGATACAGAATATACGCGCCCCATAGAGTTAACATGCCAGCCAGGAAGATCGACCAGATGGGGTGCCCTGCCTGAATGGGTTGACCCCGCTGAGCTTGAATGGTGTCCACATCGATCCAAGGAGTCGCCCCCCGCCGCAACCAGCCAGCCACTTTGACCGTGCGCCCTTTCAGGGAATTGAGTCGGATCACGTTAAACACTAAATGACCGATGGTGCCTAGCATCGAGATACAGTGAAGACGCACCATTCCAGTCTGGGTTTGCAGAATTAGGTCTTGATTGAGCCAATTGCCGACTCCTTTACGACCCAATAGCTTGCCGTGGAGGTAAACCGGTTGACTATCAATGGGTAGGCGATCGGGCTGAACTAGCAAATCCGCCAAGTCCGTTTCGTCTGGGGTTGCTTCCCCTTGCTTTTGTTGACTCTGATCGACTTCACGTTGGGCAAGGGGTGGAATATCAGGGAAAAAGTCGTTCATCCGTAGGATGGTACCAAAGCTGAAGCCCATCGCCAACATTCCCCAAAAAATTGAGGGCGCTTCGTAGCGGAGCCATTCAATCGGCCAATCAAAGTGATGGGCAACGAGACCGACAACCCATAACAGGAGGCTGATGCCTGCCCCAATGGGAAGACCCATAAAGGGAGCCATTTGTCGTTCCATTTTGTGGCCATCTGAGATTCGAGGCAGAGATGGCAGGTGCAGTTCTGGTTCCAGTCGCCAGTGTTGGGCATAGCGGCTGAGGGTGTAAAGGCGATCGCCCAAGGGGGGATGGGTATTGTTGATGTTCATCCAATCGCGATGGGGGTTGCGATATTCCCAGGTCAAGATCGTGGCTTCCTGGACTGGTGTATCGGGATGTTTACCCTCAGGGTTGGCCAAGGATTGCCACTGCACTGGAAAAACGCTACCTGTACTGATGGCAGAGCGATATCCCACAGGCATCAACCATTCAAATTGTTCCAAAATCGGTTCGGTTTTGCCTTGGCGACGAATGTCCGTAGCGGTGGCGATCGCAAATTTTAACAACCCCCGCGTTAACCCATTGGGATTCCCTGTCAAGTTGGCGGCCATGCGATCGCTATGGCGACGACGACTCCGGGCCAGCCACAATCCCGTATTGCGGACCAACCAGAACATGCCGTAGGCGATCGCTGCTCCTGCTCCACCCAGCCATTGCAGAAAACTATTGTTGCGGCGATCGCCCCAGTTCGCCCAAAAACGATACCCGCTGTAGGAAATTTGGGTGGCCACGGTGAATCCGGTCATCAACCACAAACTCCACTGGCGCACATGGTTTAACTCCGCCGCGTACAGGGCGGCAATCTCATCATCGCTCAATTGACGCAGCAGCCCATCGCTCACCACAATCCAGGCGAGTCTGGGTCGCCAACCATAGCTCAGCAGAAGCGGGGTTTGGGTGGCCATCCGGCGCAAGCGAGGTAAGGGATGTTTATGCTTTTTGCAAGAGCGCTGCAAGAGTTTCTCCGCTTCTGGGCTATGGCGACCCAACTCAGTTAGAGTGAAGCGACGAGTCTTGTGGCCCCAGCACAACCACAAATGCAAAATCAGGGGAGCGAGCAACAACAACCCGGCCAAAATCACCGCTGCGATCCGACCAGGGTAGTATTCCAAAAAATACCAGCGATTGAACCGAATCATCCGGCTGACCAAATCCCGCACCGGGTTCCCCAATGTCATCCCGACTCGCACGAATAATGTGGCCATCCCCCAAAGGGCGATCGCCGTCCAGCCATAGGTGAAAAAAGTATTGAGGCGACGAACAAAGGTCAGCTTGTGGGGAATGGGAGACCAACGCTTGGCTCGGTCTGCTTGTTTCCAGGGGAGAGTGGCGATCGCGGTCGTGGGTTGGCGGGGCGGGGTAGGTGTAACATCAGACGGTTCGGCAACTGCCTGCACCAGCGTATCGAGCTGAACGAGCGTACGATCGGCAGAAGGGTCCAGAAGGTTAGAGTCCAGAGGGGCAGAATCGAGAAGATTGGAGTCTGGGGGGTCGGATGGCGATCGCTCAGACGCTAGGGGATTTGAGGCACCAGAACTGACGCTTGTCCCGGTGTCTGAGGCCGCACCTGAGATCGCATCTGGGGCCGTGTCTGAGGCTGCATCTGGAATCGTGCCTGAGGCCACGTCTGGAGTTGTGTTTAATAGAGTGTCTGAGGCTTGGGCTTGAGGAGGTGGGGGCGAAGTATGCAGCTTGGCTTGTGGGGTGGGAGTGCTCAGCGGTAATCCCTCTGATTCTGGGGAAATTGGGGGCGCCTGATCGAGCTTACTGAGCAGTTCTGCAAAATGTGACGTTGGCGCATCTTTTGGGCGAGGGGAAGTAGACAAGGGCTTGAAGCCAGGATCGGTCAGGGGTGGAGATGTAGAGGTGGCTCTCTTTGGGGGACTGGTTGGTGAACGATGGTTTGGAGGGGAGATAGGGGCGGACTTAGTAGACTCTGAAGGAGGCCCCTCTGCACGGACATCAGCAGGCTTAGGGATGGGAGTGGGAGTGGGGGAGGGCTGCGAGGGTGAAGAGACAGGTGCAGACACCACCGTGTCTAGCGTCGGGGATAAGGGAAGTTCAAGGTTATTGCCATCGTTGGGCATCACAGTCGGATCGAGGGGGGAGGAGAGGTCAAGCTGGGGATATTGCTGTTGGAGGTGGGCGATCGCTTTTCTGGCCCATTTTTGGGCCGTTGGGTCAGAATGCTCTTGGAGGGCTTGGCAATAACGGAGTGCTCCAAATCCATCCTTTTGAGCCATGTAAGCTTTGGCTAAGGCTCGGTGGACGAGAGCAATGGATTCGGGCTGCTGAATATAATTAACAATCGGTTCTAAAAGCGCGATCGCCTGCTCGTACTGTCGATTGTTTAAGGCTGTTGTGCCTTGTAGGATGGTTTTCTGGAGCAGTGCTGGAGACCACTGCTGCCAATGCGAATCCGGAGCCGGAGGAAAAGATGGAGGAGTAGGGCTAGGTGTAGATTGTCCTGAATTGGCTTCCATACTACCTCTTCAACGATTG
Source organism: Leptolyngbyaceae cyanobacterium (assembly GCA_051439365.1). GTDB lineage: Bacteria > Cyanobacteriota > Cyanobacteriia > CAKZMO01 > CAKZMO01 > JAAHGY01. The sequence continues at coordinate 383 of JBFRWC010000312.1, read as the reverse complement.
AGTCATATTAGCGATCTTTGCTTACCTTCTGCCTGCCTTAAGATTAGCTCCAAATTTCGACGGAGTGCATTTCAGAGGCATGATTTTCAACGTAATCGGGGCCGTTCAATACCGCACGATTACCATAAATTCAATTCCGAAAAGTTTACAAAATATAACTTCATTTCGGTTGATTGACCCAGTAGTTATCACAGCGCTATAACCAGTGAATCCGGGCTGCAATCTTAACTTCTTGTCCCAGAGGGACAACCATAAACCCTGATTGACTGACAAAACTGCCTAAAACCTTGTCCCTGCCTTGGGTCAGGAGACCTGACCCCTACATTGTCCCAATCCCTTGTAGGGGAGCGGTTTCCGCGCCCAAGCCCCAATTTTTGTCAGTC
>JBFRWC010000311.1:0-8331 GCA_051439365.1 Leptolyngbyaceae cyanobacterium | reverse complement strand
GTGTTGCTAAAGAAATAGATTGCCATATTCTGATAAATGAAGCTTATGAAAATATTTTTCCTTGGGATTTTATTCAAAGAGCCAGGAAAATTTAAGCGAACGAAGAGTAATCAGCCCGCAAATGATTGCGGGCGATCGCAGATCGTTGGTTAGCGGTCCCTAGGCAGCTTGCAGTTGATCCAACGTTTCCAAGACTTCTTCACTATGGCGAGAGGGTCTAACCCCCAAGAATCGTGCCGTCATCATGCCATCAGGGTCCACGATGTAGGTGTGGCGCAAAGAGGTGTATCCTAGCCAAGACCCGTAGGCTTTGCTCACCGCCCCGCTTACGTCGGCCAGCAGAGGAAACTTCAGTCCCTCTGCATCACAAAACTCCTCATGGGACACCACATCATCCGCGCTGATTCCCAGGATAACGGTGTTGCGTTCTTGGTACTTGGGTAAATCTTTTTGGAATAGCCGTGCTTCCAGCGTGCAACCCGACGTGAAATCTTGAGGATAAAAGTACACCACGACCCACTGTCCCCGATAGTCACTCAAGGAAATATCCCCATCGCCCACATTCGTGGGTAGGGTAAACTCGGGGGCAGGTTGTTGCAGGGGTGGTTGGGGACCGCCCAAGGCCCAACTGGTGCTGGGCATCACGATCAAGGCAGAGAGTACGAACAGGAGGGAGAGGGCGATCGCCATCACTCCAGAGCGAAATTTTGCGAAAAGAGAACCAGATAACATCAGCCCATTACCAAAATAGTCAACTTGATCAACGAAATAAACAGATAAATTGCTTAGACAAATTACGTAGGGTGTCATTAGCGAAGCGTAATGCACCGTTGCCATGCCACAGCCATTAGTAGAGCGATGCGTTACGGCGATCGCCTCCACGCATCCTACGCCTCCACGCATCCTACGCCATACCGTTAGATGGATAGACCTAAGCCCAGGCCAAAGGCGGCATGGAGAACCATCAATCCTAGGGCGGCAGACCCCAGGTAAGCGTGGGCGGCCCGACCCGTGCCGTTTTCTTGACCAAAGCCGAAGGTGGCGATCGCCCCATTGGCTGCCAACAAAAGCAGCACAATGGAGCCAGTCCAAAAGTGAGGACTGGTGAAAATTTCCTGACGTTGCATCACCAAGGACAATACTCCACCGGTGTAGCCCAAAGCCATAAAAGTGAACATTAGCGGAGCCATCGTCCGGTGGCCTTTTTTGTGGAGGGCCATTGCGTCCACATCATCAGCACTGGTGGTGCGAATTTTCCAGCCGGCGTAGCCCACATAGCCACCCACGACAAAGACGACAATTCCCATCATCAAGGGATGGCCCCAGTGGACAATGGGTTCCGGGACATTCAGAGTCCGAAACCAAGCGGCGATCGGTTCCAAGGCATTAGCAATTTGTTGTGAAATCATGGTCGTCTCCCAGCGTCAGCGAAAACATCTTCCTTTAAGAATTGTAAAGTCTCTTGTGGTGGGTGGCGCAATTTGTTTGGGTTAATTTGGTGGAAGGCTTTGGGGCAAGGCTTAAACCGGGCTGCTAATGGGCAGAATCACCCGAAGTTCGCTATAACTGACAACATTGGAGAGAACCCAGGCTTCTCCGTCTACCTCATAGAATTTGTTGGCTTGCGTTTTTGAGAACTTAATCATGACTGTTCAATCGATTCCGATTCAACTCGGTCGCCTGGTGTTGCTCTCTGGTCCACCGGGTTGTGGCAAAAGTACGGCTTGTGCTGAGTTGCCCCCATCGCTGGTGGTGTCCAGCGATCGCCTCCGGCACACTTTCTACGGCACGGCTCCCGCAGTCGTGGACGGGCAACTGGCTCAGCGGCCTCTGAATGTGGATGACTCCCTGGTGTTTTCGGTGATGCAGCAGGTGGTGCGATCGCGCCTCCAAGTTGGCCTCACGACCATCGTCGATGCCACGCTGATGACCGATAAGCAACGGCAACAGTTTGGGGCGATCGCCGATGACCTCACTGTCCCGGTTCAGGTGATTATTTTTGATGTGCCCGAACCCCAACTTCAGCAGCAGAACCAAGCCCGTCCCTGTCCGGTGCCCAGCGCCGTGGTGACAGACTTTCACCAACGGTTGCAGCGAGACTCCAAATGGCCGTTTACTCTAGTGACTGACGGTTGCCGTTTATCTCCTGTCATTCCCACCCTTCCTGATGAGGTGGAGATTGATGCCATTGGCGATGTCCACGGACTGGCGGATGAATTGTGGCAGTTGCTCACGAAGTTGGGGTATGACCGGAATTTTTCCCATCCTGATGGGCGCAAGCTCTGCTTTTTGGGGGACTTGGTAGACCGGGGACGGCAATCCCTGGACGTGCTGGATGTGGTCATGGGAGCGATCGCCCAAGGACACTACTGTATTCTCGGCAACCACGATCGCAACTTGCTGCGGGGGTTACAAGGCGAATCGATCAAATCCCGATCCACCTGTGAAACCCTCCACTATTTGCTTCAGCAAGATGGAAATTATCAGAAAAACGTCAAAGCATTGATTCGCTCCCTACCCAGTTTCTATCTCTATCGAGACTTCGTCTTGTGCCATGCGGATATTGACTGGTTCGACCCACTAGAGCAACCTGCCAGGGAACGGATTTATGGAAAACGCAAAGTTCATTCCACCTATGATACCGATGCCGTGTTCCGCCAAACGGCCCAAAAGCGATTAGTGCGGGGCCACATTCCGTTAACCTCGACCACAACGGCTTCCTCCGATGGCGCAACTGATCGACCTGGAACTGTGTACTCTCTGGAAGAAGGGGCGGGGTTTGGGGGACCAATGGTGGCCATGCGATTACCGTCCTTAGAAAAGGTGCGAGTCCCCTGTGCCTATGACTACGGCAAAAAACCGCCGACTTTTGCCGATCAAATGGCTCCACTCCAAAGCAAAAAGCTAGTGAAGCGAGTGAGTTCGCCTTGCAAACAGCTAAAGCTTTACAAGTACACCTCCAAAGCATTTTTCGCCCGTGAGGCATGGACCACCTACCCTGCGCTAAAACTAGCCCGTGGAGTGGTGGTGGGATTGCATGGGGAACCCGTGAGTCGTCCGTTTCCTCGCACTTTCAATTACTTGGAGCAAAACACCACGTTGCCATTGGAGACTCCCGTAGTTGCGGTAGAAAAACTGAATGGATTTCTCGTCACGACCTTCCGCCACCCCTACAACCCTGATGAGGTCGTGGTGAGTTGTTCCGGTTCCTTGGAAGGGGACTATGTGGAGATGGCCAAGGGGTTGCTTTATCGTGAAGGGCTGTACGGGCGGGTGTTGAACTATGGGCGATCGCATCCCCACCACACCCTCCTCTGGGAAGCCATTCACCCTAAAGATCCCCACATCATCCCCTACGGCAAGGACCAAGAAGGACTGCATTTGATTGGGGCCGGAGATGTGGCCGTGGCCGACCCAACCTTGGGGTTTTTGAGTGAGGTGGAGTTAGATGCACTGGCCCAATCCTTGCAGGTACCCCGTCCTGATTGGTTTGAGGCGGAATTTAGGGAAGCGATCGCCCAAGTCCGCTCCCTCAACCATGAGGGTTTTATGATTCGGTTGTCAAACGGATCCTTTGCCCTCAAACTTAAGAGTCCTTATTATCTCCGCACCAAGTTTCTGGCCCGAATGACAGAGAAAAAATCCAAGTTCATGTACCACAACCCTGCTCAGTTCAAACAAGAACTGGACGAAGAGTTGTGGCCGTTGGTGGATGGAGTGATTGCCCAGGTTCCCCAAACGGACTGGTTGGCCTGGTCGGATATTACACGGCGGGACTGGGTGCAAACCTGGATGGAAGCAATGATGTACACTAGCTAAGTTCTGTTAGTCTTTCCCAAAAGGCATTTAGAGCAAAAAAAGAGAGAGATGCCATGCCCTCACCCTTCCCAGGAATGGACCCCTATCTAGAACAACCCGCCTTTTGGTCGTCGTTCCATAGTCGGTTGATTGTGGCGATCGCTGATACTCTCGCCCCACAACTGCGACCGACCTATTTTGTTGAGGTTGAGATGAGGACTTATGACGATATCACAGAGGATGGATTGTTGATTGGCATTCCTGATGCGGTGGTGTTGGCGGGAACCCATCAAAGCCCCTCTCAGCCCTATCGTTCTCAACCTTCTCAGGAAATCGCACCTGACAGAGCCGTCAACTCTGGGCAACCGCAAACAGTGACATTACCCATGCCAGAGGAAGTTAAGGAACGCTATTTGGAGGTTCGGGAAGTTGGGAGTAACGAGGTCATTACGGTAATCGAAGTCCTCTCTCCCAAAAATAAACGGCAAGGCAAGAGTCGGACCCTATATCAGAAGAAGCGCCAAGGGATCTTGAGCAGTCCCTCCCATCTGATTGAAATTGATCTATTGAGGGCCAATTCAGCCATGCCCATGCAAGGAGTTACCCATTTGCCTCACTACCATGTACTTGTTAGTCGGGCTGAACAGCGCCCCCAAGCCGATCTTTACACCGCCCGGGTGCGCGATCCGCTGCCTGAGTTTCCGTTGCCGCTCAAATCACCGGATGAATCGGTGTGGGTTGACTTACAGGCGATCGCCTCAGGGGTATACGAACGGGCCAGCTACGACCTCCGCATTGATTACTCGCAACCTGTCCCACCACCAGCTTTTTCGGGTGAGGATCAGGCGTGGATTGCGACAATTCTAGAATAAGGCTCAGTTTCTCCGGAGAGAGTGGTCATATCTTTATTTGGCGATCGCCCTGCCCCAAAATCATTATTAAGTGCTGGCCCCTCTCAATTTTTAGCGCGGTATAGTGAGTTCAAGTTCAACTCATCAGCGTTTCAACTCAACCAATATGCAATTTGTAGATGAATATCGGGACGCGGAGCAGGTCCAGCAATATGCCAAAGCGATCGCGACCCTCACGACCCGTCCTTGGAAAATTATGGAAATCTGTGGTGGTCAAACCCATGCCATCGTTAAGTTTGGTCTCGATCGCCTCCTGCCTGATGGTATCGAGCTAATTCACGGTCCCGGTTGCCCCGTCTGCGTCACCTCCGCTGAAATTATCGATGAAGCGATCGCCCTAGCCACTCAGCCCAACGTCATCTTCTGCTCCTTTGGTGACATGCTGCGGGTGCCCGGTTCCCACACTGCCGCCACTCAAGACGAGCAGGGCGCTCCTGTCCCCAGAGATTTGCTCATGGCTAAGGCAGCGGGTGGCGATGTCCGCATGGTGTACTCTCCCCTAGACGCAGTGGCGATCGCCCAGCAAAATCCGGATAAACAAGTGGTCTTTTTTGCAGTGGGCTTTGAAACGACCGCTCCCGCTACGGCAATGGCGGTGTATCAAGCCAGTCAGCAGCATCTCGACAATTTTTCGTTGCTGGTGTCCCATGTGCGGGTTCCCCCAGCCATGAGTGCGCTGTTGTCTGACCCCAATTGCCAAGTTCAAGGGTTTCTGGCGGCGGGTCATGTTTGTACGGTGATGGGCTATGACGAGTATGGGGCGATCGCAGCCCGTCATCAAGTCCCCATCATTGTCACCGGATTTGAGCCGATCGATATTCTCCAGGGTCTCCATAGCTGTATCCAACAGTTGGAGTCTGGCCAAGCAAACGTGGTGAACCAATATCAGCGCTCTGTCCGCCAACCGGGTAATGGTCCCGCCCAAGACTTGATCCAGGAAATCTTTGAAGTGGTGGATCAATCTTGGCGTGGCCTTGGCCCAATTCCTCATAGTGGTTTGGGCTTACGTCCGGCCTATGCCATCCACGATGCCCAGAAAAAAGGGTTGCTGCCCACGCCTCTGCAAGCTACCTATCATCAGACCGAATGTATCAGTGGCCTGATTCTGCAAGGTATCCACAAACCCCATGATTGTCCTGCCTTCGGCACGAAATGTACGCCCGATCAGCCGTTAGGTGCGCCAATGGTTTCGTCGGAGGGAGCTTGTGCTGCTTATTATCGGTATCGGCAACGAGTGGCGATCGCCATCTGAACCGCCATCTGAACTGCCGTCTGAACCGGGGCTGGGGTAAAGTCTGAGCTTTGAGTCTTGATTCTAAATTCTGAATTCACCCCCAGTTTCTAAAAAAGCTATTATCTCGCCATACAGAGGCAGTGCGCTGCTCAATGTCGTCTAGTTCATCGGCCTGGAGTGGCTGAAACGCTTGGGCAACTTGCACATTTTCCTCCAACTGGGCCACCGTGTTGGCAGCAATGATGCAACCGTGAACGCCGGGTTGGGACAGGGCATACCCCATTGCTTCGGTCATTCCTGATAGTACCCCCGGTTTCATCAATCGCCCATAGGCTGGAACCTTCATGGCAATAATGCCCACATTCTGGGCTTGGGCCATGGGCAGCACATGGGTGATAAACGGAGCAGGGGTGTGCCGATCTGCCGCGTTGATCGGAATCAGAGCGGTATCAAAGGGATAGTGCTGGATGGCTTTGATCATGATCTCCGGGTTGTGATGGCCAGTGATCCCGATCGCCCCAATCAATCCTTGGGCACGAGCCTCCTCAGCAGCCAAAATCGCGCCCCGCTGCCGATTGAGAATCGTGTTGATGTCCCAGTCGTGGGTGAGGGCATGGAACTGCCAGATATCCAGATAATCCGTGTTGAGCCGCTTGAGGCTGGTTTCCAACTGTCGCCAAGCCGTATCGCGATCGCGCCGACTGGTCTTACTCCCAATGACCACCTGATCCCGATACCCTGGTAACACCTGCCCCAATCGTTCCTCGCTCGGCCCATAGTTGGCAGCAGTGTCGAAATACTGGACTCCCAGTTCAAGAGACCGTTCGATGATGGCGATCGCTTCTGCCTCCGCCCCCGGACGCGATAAGGGAGACGCGGACCCTCCCAAGCCCAGAATCGGTAACGATAATCCCGTGCGGCCCAACGTCCGGTGGGGCATGGCCCCACTCGCTTGCCTATTGGATTCGGTTAAATCATTAGCACTGGCTGTCGGATCTTCAGCGACTGGCACTGAGTTCGAGGGTTGAGACGTGGCATATTGGACGGGCGCTGGCACTGAAGGGAGCCTCGTCGCTCGATGGGCCAGAGTGGCCGCGATCGCCCCCACAGCGGACAACCCTGCCAGGATGATATTGCGTCGCGAAGATTTCCAAGGAGCCACTATTTTTCTCCTGTTACTTGGATGACAGTAGTTAGGCTCATATAGTCAGTGCCATATCTATTATGCCGTGCTGTAACCCACTACAATTAAGGTGGAGCCATTCCCCCATCTACAGTTAAAGGTGATTCCGATGGTACAGGTTGCGGCAAAATATTTAACATTAGATGAATTTCTGGAGCTACCAGAGACTAAGCCTGCCAGTGAATATATTGATGGACAAATCATCCAAAAACCTATGCCTCAGGGAGAACACAGCACCTTACAGGGGGATCTGGTCAGCACTTGTAATGCGGCATTAAAACCATCAAAGATAGGTCGTGCCTACCCAGAACTCCGTTGTACCTTTGGCGGGCGTTCCATTGTCCCTGATGTGACTGTTTTTCAATGGGAGCGGATCCCTCGGCAAGCCAATGGTCGTGTGGCGAATCACTTTAATATTGCCCCAGACTGGACAATCGAGATTCTCTCGCCGGATCAGCGGCAGACTAAGGTACTGCGTAATATTCTTCATTGCCTTGATCACGGAACGCAGATGGGGTGGCTGATTGATCCAGAGGAATCTTGTCTGTTCGTGTATGGAGCCAGTAAATCAGTTCAAATCCTGGAAGAGGCCGATGCTATGATACCCGTACCGACCTTTGCTACAACCGTGCAACTAACCGTGGGTGAACTGTTTGATTGGTTAATGGAATAGTTAATCAAGGTGGCGATCGCCAGCAGGCTGTAAATAAGGAAGGCGATCGTCCCTTAGTACCGGCATCACTTTTCTCTGGTTTTGACTAACCATTCAGTAAATGCGCGATCGCCTCGGTCAACTCTTGAGGGCGAAAAGGTTTTGTGATGTAGGCATCCGCGTGCTTTAGTCCCCAGTAAATATCGGCCTGACTACTTTGGGACGAGCAAAAAATAACGGGGATATTCTGGGTGTCGGGGTTGCGTTTCAAGCGACGACAGACTTCATATCCATTCAGCTCAGGCATGACAATATCCAAAACCACAATATCTGGGGAACAGGTTTGGGCTTGCTCAAGGGCTTGGAGACCGCTCCCTGCCGTATGCACAACAAAGTGCTCCTCTGTTAGAGCGGTTGCCATCATCTGTCGTTGAGCCCGACTGTCATCTACCACTAATACTGTGCTCATAGTCAATCTCCTCTGGGTGAATCGTTCTGATTGAATCGCTGGATTGCTGAACACCCTTATCCTAAGAACAGCAATGGGAGGCTG
>JBFRWC010000310.1:0-9777 GCA_051439365.1 Leptolyngbyaceae cyanobacterium | reverse complement strand
CTCCGTTCCAAAAGCTTTAGCGGCTTACCCCTGGCAACCCATCTCGCGGATCAAGGACTCACTCCCCAATGTGGTCTGATGGTAATTGATTTGAACACAGGCCAAATGGTTCACTGGCTCCATATCGACGGCGTGGTCGAGGAACTGTTTGATATCGTCCTCCTGCGCCAAGTCAGCCGTCCCAGATCCTTAGGATTTCAAGACGACGACATCGAGCGGTTGGTCACCTTCCCCGGTTCCGACGGCCTCATCATGACCAAACCCACCGTCAACCGCCCCAGCCTCAGCCCCGTCCAATCCCCCGGTCTCCCCCGCCCCGAACGCCGCACCAACCAAGGATTAAAGAATGAAGAACGAGGAACGAAGAACGAAGAAATAAAGGCCCAACTCCCCAACTCCTTAAACAGGGTCTGGGGCAAGCACGGGGGCATTGCCCCAACGGTCTGGGGCAAGCACGGGGGCATTGCCCCAACTCCCCAACTCCCCAACTCCCCAACTCCCCCACGTCTTCACTCAGAACTCAGAACTCAGAACTCAGAACTCAGAACTCAGAACTCAGAACTCCCCAACTCCCCAACTCCCCACCCCTCCCACCGAAAACCCCAAATACCAACAAGTCTTCCAACTCGATTCCGACAACGCCCACCCCTACGAGCATTTAACGTTTCCTAGCTTGCAGCAACGCTGGCGCACTCAGCCACAGCAAGGGGATCTGGTGGCCATTGCCGCGTCGATTGCCGGGGAACTGGTAGGGATGGCCATTGCCGAACAGCGTCCTGATCAAACTGCCGAAATTATTTCCCTGTTTGTCGCGCCCACTGTGCGACAGCAGGGCATCGGCACCCGTTTGCTCTATCACCTACAAAAAAGGCTGAAGTCCTGCACTCAAATCCAGATTACCTATCCCGTCAGCCCTCTGACGGCGGCGGCGCTGGAACCCATGCTGCGAAAACTCCAGTGGTCTACCCCCACAACCTCCACTGTCCTGGCTGCGGGAACCGATCATCCCGCCACCCCGACTCAGCCGGAAACCCGTTTCAGCCTCTTCTCCCACGGTCCCCGTTCCCCTTAACGGCTGAGCGAAAACTGTGAGGCCAAACCCCAGTAACCATTCCCTACATCTGGTTACGAATCAGGAGCTAGGGCGCAGTGCGTCCCAGTTTCTGCTGGTCAATTTTGTGATTTTTTCCTGTTCCCAATCGTTACTTGGGCTGCTTTAGGAACCGCTGGCCCCAATCAAGATAAACCGTGAGGCCAAGCCTCAAAAGCCGATCTCTAGCAAGATGCTGGGCATCGCCAAACCTTCAACAACTTTTACTTATGGAGTATCAACCATGCCTGTTCTAAATTATTTCAATACAATCACCGTCGGCCCCTTTGGTTTGGAAGAAGACCTCGGTGATTACACATCGCCTGATTTTGTTGATATAGATAATGACGGCGATTTCGATTTGTTTGTCGGCGAATATGACGGTGACTTTTACTTCTTTGAGAATACGGGCACAGTCAGCAACCCTACTTTTGGCCCAAAACAAACTAATCCCTTTGGCCTGGAGTCTTTGGATGATTCTGTGGGTGATGTTTATGTCACTCCCAAATTTGTGGATATTGACAATGATGGTGACTTTGACCTATTTGCAGGCGGCTATGACGGGCCAACCTACTTCTTTGAGAATACAGGAACTGCGGAAAACCCTACGTTTGGAGATCCCCAAGCTGATGCTTTTGGATTAACAGATGTTGGGGATAAAGCTGGTCCAGAATTTGTCGATATTGACGACGATGGCGACTTTGATGCCTTTATCGGGGCCTATGACACCACCCTCTTCTTCTTTGAAAATGTAGGAACGGCTGAAAACCCTGTATTCGACTCAGCTCAAGAGGAGCCTTTTGGTTTGGAGGCGAGTCTCTATGTTGGCTCCTACGGATACCATGATCCTAAATTTGTTGATTTTGACGAAGATGGTGACTTTGATGCCTTTATGGGGACCTATAGCGGTGATGTCCTGCTTTTCGAGAATGTCGGGACAGCCAGTGTGCCGTCATTTGCAGAACCGCTCGTTAACCCCTTCGGCATATCTTTCATTGATGACATAACATCACCGGCAATTGTTGATCTCAATGCCGATGGAGTCCTAGACCTGTTGATCGGTGAGGATGCTGGAGGTCTCTATTACTTTGAAAGTGTACCCCGTGATGAGTCTGATCTCTTTGAAAATCCCATTGCCAACCCGTTTGGTCTCCCAACAGACCTTAAGCTAAACGGTGACCCCATCGAGAGCATTGATTTTGTAGATATTGATAATGATGGCGATCTGGACATCTTTACTGGCGACAGTGATGATTTTTATCTTGGTGGTAGTGAAAGCATCAACTTCTTTGAAAATGTAGGCAGTGCTGATGATCCTGCGTTTGCAGCGGGTCAGGCGAACCCCTTTGGCATTAACCCTACTTGGGCAGGCACCATCATAAAGTTTGTTGATATCGATGCGGATGGAGACCTTGATATCTTCAGTGGTCAAAGAACTTATCTTGGTACACCTGGGCAATTTGACACGGCAGTTCTGTTTCTCGAAAATACAGGTACGGCCAGCGAGCCAGCCTTTGCTGCGGCTCAATCCAGCCCCTTTGGCCTGACTGACATAGGTGGGAAGAGCATCCCTGAGTTTGCAGATATTGATGGTGACGGGGATCTGGATGCCTTCATTAGCACAACAAATAGTGAGGATGTGTCCTTCTTTGAGAATGTGGGTACGGCTGGTAGCCCCGATTTCACTACTCCCCAAACCAATCCGTTTGGATTGGAGACCATCGGTGACAACAGGTACATTGATTTTGTTGATTTCGATGAAGACGGCGATCTGGACGTCTTTGCAGGTAGTGATGATGAGTTTAGCACCATGTTCTACGAGAATGTGGGTACGGCCTCCAATCCAGATTTTGCCGCCCCTCAAGCGAATTACCTTGGCTTGTGGGACACTGGCCTTAGCGGTCGCCCTAACTTCCACGATATTGATGGGGATGGCGACTTAGATGCCTTAATTGGCGGCAACGACCGAGTCTTATTCCTCGAAAATGATCCTCCTGCCGATGACCCCGTAGACGATCCCATCGATGACCCCGTAGATGATCCTATCGATGACCCCGTAGACGATCCTACAGACGGACCCACAGATGGTCCTGGCAATGGTCCCACGGATGGTCCTGGCAATGGTCCCACGGATAGCCCCGGTAATGGTCCCACAGACGGCCCCGGTAATGGTCCCACAAACGGCCCTGGCAATGGTCCCACGGATGGCCCCGGTAATGGTCCCACGGACGGCCCCGGTAATGGTCCCACAAACGGCCCTGGTAATGGTCCCACGGACAGCCCTGGCAATGGTCCCACAGACGGCCCTGGCAATGGTCCCACAGACGGCCCTACAGATAGTCCCACGGGCGATCCCACAAATATGCCTAGCACCCCAAGGATGTTTGGCGCGAAACCAGATGTCGTGAACGTTGACAAGGGTAAAGTAGGTCAGCGCCTGATCGATCGCCGAGGTGAAGATGTCCTGCGAGGTGGCAAGGATAACGACATCATGGACGGCCAAGGCGGCAACGATAGGATGCGCGGCAAAAGCGGCAATGATGATATGAAGGGTGGTAAAGGCAACGACAATATTGGTGGTGGCGGCGGCGACGACCAATTGTATGGAGAGAAGGGCAAAGACAAGATGCGAGGCGGCGCTGGCGATGACCTTCTAGATGGTGGCGATGATAACGATCGGCTGATTGGAGGGGGCGGTGATGATATTCTCATTGGTGGAGCTGGCAATGATGTCTTAATTGGAGGCGGTGGTAACGATGTCTTCCAATACAACAGCGTGGATGATGGAGTCGATCGTATTAAGAAGTTCCAGATTGGGAAAGATCTGATTGATGTCAGCACTATCTTTGCCAAAGAAAGCTTTGGCGCAGGTACTCTCTCGACTACCGAGCAGTTTGACCAGTTTATTTTGGTTGAGCAAGTGGGTGCCAACACTCGCATCAGTATTGATGCTAATGGTATTGAAGCAGGCGATACGTTTAACGCTCTTGCCATTTTGAAGAAGGTGAATGCCTCCGCTATCACATCTGAAAGCTTTGTGGTGGAGTTGTAATTAGCTAAGGTCAAGATACTGTCTTAAACGTAGGCTGCAACTCAGAACCCCGGTTTCTTGAAGAAACCGGGGTTCTAAAATTAGCGGCGCTCAACCCATCAGGGCGGTGGATGCGGTGATGATTGGTCGGGTAGCCTATGATGATCCCTATCCTCTTTGCTCCGGTGAACTCAGAATTCTTTGACGATGCACAGGTTGGGGTTCGGGATCGCTATCAGGTTAATGTTGCCCTATATTGCCCATTGGACCGAGCGAGGGCTGAAGCTCCACAAAATTCCCGTCATATGCTGCAACTGTTTCACCACCAACCAGGAAGCCGTGCTTGGAAGCGGCATTTGACAGAAAACTCCTGCAAACCGGGTGCGGGGGGAGATGGGGTTCCGGAAGCATTGGCTCTGGTGCAGAGTAGTTTTTTGAAAGGATCGTTCATCATTCAGAACCTCGGCTTCTCAGAGAAACCGAGGCTCTAACATAGCCAGCCGTTTTCTAAGCTGTGGCACAAGCGTTGGTCAGTGGCTTCAGAGGACGTTTAGACCGATCCACTTGCTTTTTTAAGCAGGGAACCAGAGTATTTGGCTCCGGGACCGGGGTAGATACGGTATTGACCAGCAAGTGGCGCTCCTCAGCCCACTGTTCGGCGATCGCGACATTCTCATACAACTGGGTCAAAATTTGCCGCCCCGACTCGGTCGCATCCAGATACTTAATGCCACCATCCAGATATGGAAAAACCACATTGCGGAAGAACTTAGGATATCCTCGCCACACATCATCTGGAGAATGATAACCCAACTTTTCATTGGCCCCGGTTTCCTCAAACTCATAGAACAGGGCAGTGGTTTTCTGCAAATAGAGGGGATCACTGAGTTGACCAATCAAATCCGCTGCCCGGGTGAGGCCTGGATAATCCTGGGTCTGCTGATAGACAAAGCCCTTGGGGACCGGAAACCGAGTCCGCTCGATATAAGCCTGAATCCGAGCCACATCAATAATGGTGAAGTCACCCATCTCCTGACCGGGCAGCACTGGCCCCCCCGTCCGATAGATAAACTCCGCCACAAACTGCTGCCCCCGATCCACATGGTAGGGAGTCAAACTTGCGTCAGTGGCCCCTTGGGTTAAGCGCACCATGCTTCGTTGCTGCCCCGTGTGGTAGTCATGGTGCTGCATGTCATCTCGCTCACACACGCCCCGGATAAAGCCAATATCGTGGCAAAGAAGAGCCAACAAGTAATACAGCCAATCTTCCGGCGACACACTGCCCTCTAACTCTTGCTTGCCGATGAGAATTTCCTGCCCCACCAATGTCACCAAAATAGTGTGATCGGCGTTGTGGTAGAGGGCCGTACTCGCAGCTAGGCGTTGGATAATATGGTCCGCAGCAGAGAGTAAAAATGAGAGGCAGTGGGACTTTTCCGTGCCAAACAATTGGACATACCCTGTTTTCAGGGTATTAAGTAGATGAATTCGAGCAATCTCTAACGTGCCAAACATAGCCAACCCCTTTTTCTCACTAGCAATCATTGATCAAGGAAGGTGCGATCGCCAACAACAGCAGTACACCCCGTTCATGTCACCTATTGTGGAAAAAAAGGCCGGAAAAAACCACCAGAAAAATCACAATCATGCAATTTCCAGATTAAGTAATTACCGCAGATAAATTTAAAGTTTGCCACAAAAAACTGGATATCACCGTAATACTACTCCCAAAAGCCCAGGGAACTCTCACCCTGGGCCAAGCTTAGAGGGAATAAATGCTACACGAAAAAGTAGGCCCCCAGGTTGATCCCCAGCAAACCTCATAAAACCTCATAGGGTCATCGCCCCTTCTCGATAGATCCTTCTCGATAGACACCTCATCCAGAGCAGAAGCATTTTTATCACTTTTGTAATCACGGCTACCAGTTCACGTACCTGGTTCACAGGCTACGCGCCTTGCTCACAAAGCGTCTTGCTCACAAAGATGACGAAGCTAAGCCTATTGTTCCCAACTGATCCCAATGACTATCGCTCGTGAACTCAGTTGGGCCACAATTCACCTAAATTTCTTGTAGATGAAGCTTGGGTGAAATCTTGGAGGACCATCAGGGTTCATCCCCAGGATGAATCACCACGGCTCGGTACGCTTGGGGATCGAGATATTGCCGAGCGGATTGTTGCAAGTCCTGGGCCGTCAGGTTGCGAATGTGAGTGGGATAGTTGATGGCTGGCTCTAGATGGCCAGTGAGGGTTTGATAATAACCATAGAGTCCCGCCCGATTGTCAGGGGTCTCGTTACCAAAGATGTAGCGATTCGCCACTTGGGTTTTGATCCGATGCAGTTCATAATCTGTTGCCGCCTGATGGTGCAGATCGGCAATGTGCTGAACAATGATCTGTTCTACTCGTTCCACGTTGGCATCGGGCAAATGGACCGAGATGTAAAAAATGCCCTGACGCACATAGGTCATATTGCTCACGGAAACCCCGGAGATTAGTCCCTTTTCTTCCCGTAATTCTTTGATCAGCCGGGACGTTCGACCTCCAGACAACACCGAGGCCAAAATGTCGAGGGGATAGGTTTGGGCCAGATCATCCAAGCCAGGAACCCGCCACATCAACATCAAACGGGCTTGGGATAGGCTGGGATCATAGTAATCGTGGCGAGTCACACCAGAAAATGGCGGTTCTAGGCTATGGGACTGGGGATGAAAGGCCGGAGCTAAGGATGGCTTTTCGGGATTGGCAAGGGCAGCACCGTCGCACCCATCCACAACCATATCAATGAGTTCATCGGTGGGAAGGTTGCCCACTGCGACCGCAGTCATGGACGAAGGCTGATACCAAAAGCGGTGAAAGTCTCGCATTTGCTGGGGAGTCAGGGCTTCAATCACTTCCGCACTCCCCAAAACCGAACGACGATAGGGTAACTGTTCAAAGGCAATCTTCATGGCCTTAAAGAAAGCCCGACGGCCAGGATGATCATTCGCCCGTCGAATTTCCTCCAGGATGACCGATCGCTCTCGCTCAAAGGCTTGGTCGGGAATAGCCGGATTGCAGACGACATCCAGTTGGAGGGGCACTAGATCCGCAAAATCCCTGGGGGCACAAGTGATGTGGTAGTGAGTATATTCTTGGCTGGTAGCCGCATTGGTGAGGGCACCCCGCTGCTCAACGTGATGTTCAAACTCGCCATTACCGAGGCGTTCCGTTCCCTTGAACATCATATGTTCCAAAAAGTGGGCCATCCCATTGATGGCATCCGGTTCAGCAACAGACCCAACGTTCAACCAGACGCTCAGGTTGACAGCATCTACGGGAAGCTGTTCTGCAATCACGGTCAACCCATTGGGCAGATGCCGCACGGTGGGGACGTTCAACTGAGAGACAGGCGCAGCCTTTGCAACACTAAGCGTCATAAATTTTTTAGGATTATTAGTGATTTTTGTTTACCTCTCTTCATCGTAAGCTTTACAAAGCGAAATGCGACCGCAATTTCTTTGAAATTTACAATCACAAGGGGCAATCGTCTGCCCTTTGCAGTTGTGTGAATCTCAGGAGGCGAGTACTGAAGCGGTAGTGAGAACAAATGATCAAGACCTGACTGGGGTCGCTGGCGAACCCAGATTGACAGAGTCGCCCCGAACGATCTCTCCTTCGATTAACGTATGCAACTGCCAATCAGGGTGGGATTTTGGATAGTCACTGCGATGGTGGCCCCCTCGGCTCTCAGTACGCCAGCTCGCACTTTTCAAAATTAATGCACCGATATCGAGTAGATTTAAAGTCTCAGCTACAAGTTGGATGTGCTCACTAACTTCCGGAGAGAATAACACACTCTGGTGAGCTTGACTGTTATCCAGGATCAATTGGCCCATTGCTGTTGCAGCCAATTGCGATCGCCACTGTTGCACTTGGGTCATGGCCTGGTCTAACTCGTGCTGATGGCGACAAATACCCGCACTGTTCCACATCAACGTCGGGAGTTGCTGGCGGATGGCGATCGCTCCCTCCGTTTCCTTTAGCCAATGAGCAGTCCCAGTCCAAGCGACGGCCCCATTCTTCGTCCAGTGATCCCGCTCTAGATCTAGTGGTGGTAACTCAAGGTTGGCCAGCTGGGCCGCAAACACCAGACATTCTAGCAATGAGTTACTGGCCAAGCGGTTCGCCCCATGCACCCCGGTACTGGCACATTCGCCAATAGCATACAGCCCCGGAATCGAGGTGCGGCTAGTGAGGCCAGTGGTGATGCCCCCCATCCAATAGTGAGCGGCTGGAGCAATGGGAATGGGTTGCTGAAACACATCAATGCCCCACTGCTGACAGGTTTGGATGATGTTGGGGAACCGAAGCTGAATCCGCTGGGGATCAATGGGACTCAGATCGAGATAGACACGGGCATGGGTGCGCAAATGGTTGAAAATAGCGCGGCTGACCACATCTCTGGGAGCTAGTTCTCCCGATGGATGGTACTGAAAGGCAAAGCGATCGCCCTGCTCATCCACCAAATGCGCCCCTTCCCCCCGTACTGCCTCGCTAATCAAAAAATGGGGTGCTCCTGGCACCGTTAGCGCCGTCGGATGAAACTGGAAGAATTCCAAGTCCCGCACACTGGCCCCGGCCCGCCAAGCCATTGCGACTCCATCCCCCGTACTGACGGCAGGATTGGTGGTTTGGGCAAAGACCTGGCCCCCACCTCCGGTAGCAAGAATCACCGCTCTAGCGGCTAGCCACTGCACCTGGCCTTGGTGCAACAGCCGGATGCCCTGACATTGCCCCGTGTCTGGATGGAGCCACAGATTCAAGGCAAAAGCATGTTCAAAAATCTGAATGTGAGGCTGTTCCAACACTCTGGCAGCCAAGGTACTCACAATGGCATGACCCGTGGTATCCGCAGAATGGAGCACACGGGGGCGGGAATGCGCCGCTTCCAACGTCAAAGCCA
Organism: Leptolyngbyaceae cyanobacterium; assembly: GCA_051439365.1. GTDB lineage: Bacteria > Cyanobacteriota > Cyanobacteriia > CAKZMO01 > CAKZMO01 > JAAHGY01. The sequence continues at coordinate 711 of JBFRWC010000310.1, read as the reverse complement.
ACTGTCCCTGATGGCGGTCAAAGGCCACCCCTAGGTCAAGCAGGGAGGCGATCGCCCCTTCTGCCTGTTCCACCAAAAACGCCACCGCATCTGCATCGCATAGGTCGGCCCCAGCTCGGAGGGTATCTTCCCAGTGGAGTTTGGAGGTATCGGTGGGAGCGATCGCCGCTGCAATCCCCCCCTGTGCCCAATTACTGGACCCTTGACTCACCTCATCCTTCGTAATTAGAGCAATGCGAAAATGGGACGGTAAACACAGCGTTGCATATAGTCCTGCTGCACCACTGCCCACCACGATGACATCAAAACAAGACAACGCATCCAACGCAAACAATTGAGGCTGTGGCATTATAAGGTAATCAATAGTTGGCCAACAAAACACGATTTCGTCCCTGGGTTCCGCTTGAGTACATCATCAGCCAACGATTGGTTTGCCTCTGAATCCTGAAGAGAAATGTGCCGCAGGTAAATGTCTAAGGTTTTACCCCAAAAACTGCGGTGACGCAATCTAGAGGGGTAAAGCCGAGTTTCGGACTTTAGGCAGAGATGTGTGTACACCATAACCCCAGGATTGAGGCGCTACCGTGTACACACAAGTCGAACCACCCCCTCTAACTCCCCCTTGCAAAGGGGGAGGACCGGAGTTTCCCCCCTTTGCAAGGGGGGACTAAGGGGGGTAAAGCCGAGTTTTGGACTTTAAAGTGAGATGTG